>CALDVP010000087.1 GCA_937924195.1 uncultured Lysobacterales bacterium | reverse complement strand
ACGGGCATCGAATTCCTGGGCCTCGCCACCGCTGACGGCTCCGAGACGATCGCCGGCTTCCTGTTCAGTCTGGTCGGTGCCGAACCGGCCGGTTTCGCGATCGACAACGTGCGTTTTGCGACGGCAGGGCAGGTGATCGCCCCGGGAGGCCCGTCGGTGCCGGTGCCGGCGACGACGCCCTGGGGCTTGCTGGCCTTGATGCTCGGGCTGCTCGTGGCCGGAGCCGCCCTCATTCGACTGCGCTGACCGCCGTAGGCGCGCTGTTCCAGGGCGCAGATCCCGAAGCCTCGGCGCGGCAGCGCCGGGGCTGCGTCGTTTCAGGGCCGTCGATCCGGCGCCGTATCCGCTCCCGACATTCGGGGGATGACCGCCGGGCGGTAGCGCTGCCAGCCGGCATGCACGGCCACGACCAGCAGGCCCGCGAGCAGTCCAAGCGCGGCGCCCGCCAGCGATGGCAGGGCGAGACGCAGCACCGGCCCGACCACGGCGAGGTCGCCGATCGCGACGGCGGATGCTGCGACCGCCTCGTCGAGCGGGTGGTACGCGTGCAGCAAGATCCCGCCGCCGACCAGGAACATCGCCGCGGTGCCGACGACCGAGAGGGTGCGCATCAGCGACGGTGCCGCACCGACGATGCGCCGTCCGACCGCGCGCTGGGTGCGCCGCCAGGCGCCTTGGCCCGTCCGTTTCATCAGTGCGAGCCCTGCATCGTCGAGCTTGACGATGCCGGCGACGAGTCCATAGACGAACACCGTCATCGCGAGCGCGACCGTGACCAGCACCCCGACCCGGGTCGAGAACGGCGCGCTTGCGACCGTGCCGAGCGTGATCACGATGATCTCGGCCGAGAGGATGAAGTCGGTCCGGATCGCGCCGCGGATCCGGGTGCGTTCGAGGGCGACCGCGTCGGTTTCTGCCGTGTCCGCCCGGGTCCGGGCCTCCGCGTGATGGTCTGCGGGTGATGCGCGCCTCGCGCGAAGCGAATGCACCAGTTTCTCGGCGCCCTCGTAGCAGAGGTACAGTCCGCCGGCGACCAGCAACGGCAAGACCGCCCACGGTGCGAAGGCCGACAGCGTGAGCGCCGCCGGGACGAGGAATGCCTTGTTCACGAGCGAGCCCTTTGCGACCGCCCAAACGATCGGCAGCTCGCGGTCGGCGACGACACCGCTGACCTGCTGGGCGTTCAGTGCAAGGTCGTCGCCCAGCACGCCGGCGGTCTTGCGCGTCGCGACCTTTGTCATCGTCGCGATGTCGTCGAGCGCCGAGGTGATGTCGTCGAGCAGGGCGAGCAGGGTGGCGCCAGCCATCGCATTCGAGGCTCCGCGGACGGAGTGGCCATCATGCCAGCGGCGCGCGCCGGACCCTCGACAAGGCCCCCGCGCCCATGCTCGACTTCGCAGATGAGCGGGATGAACCGATCGGGATCAAGGCGTGCGGCGATGCTCGCGCTCGCGACGGCATTCGTCGGCGTGACGGTGCCCGGCGATTCCCGAGCCAGCTGCGAAGGCCCATTCCCGATCGGCGAGATGACGCGCACCTGGCAGGACCCGGACCGTGGAAATCGGAACGTCGGCGCACTGGTGCGTTATCCGAGCCAGTCGGGCGGCAGCGACGCACCGCCCATCGAGGGCTGCGCCTTCCCGGTGCTGGCAGTCGGCCATGGTTTCACGATCCCCGCCGACCGCTACCGTTTCCTCGTCGATGGCCTCGTGCCGACCGGTGTGATCCTGGTGTTGCCGACGACCGAGACCGGCCTGTCGCCGAGCCATGCGGCGTTCGGTGCGGACCTCGCATTCGTGACGCGCGCGCTGGTGGCCGACGCGGGATTCGCCTCCGCCGTGGGCTCGCTGCGCGGCGTCGTCGGTCATTCGATGGGTGGCGGCGCGGCGGTGTTGGCTGCGGCGTCGGATCCGGGGCTGGCTGTGCTGGTGGGCCTTGCACCGGCCGAGACCAACCCGTCGGCTGTGGTCGCGGCAGCCGGCGTGACGATCCCGGCGCTGGTGATGACCGGTTCGCGCGACTGCGTGACCCCGTTCGCGAGCCACGCGGGACCCATCCTCTCGGCGCTCGGATCGGTGGACCTGCGGCACGTCGATCTTGCGGGCGGCAGCCACTGCCAGTTCTCCGACGGCTACTTCACCTGCTCGATCGGCGAGGGCAGCTGCGGTGGCTCGGCGCAGATCCCGGCCTCGACCCAGCACGGCGCGACCGTGGCCGAGATCCGGCAGCTGCTCGACGAGGTTTCCGGGTCATCGCCGTCCACCGAGTTCGCAGACGGATTCGAGGGTTGATCTGCGCCGACGTGCGCAAGCCCCGGTGTGCTGGCTGGACCTCAAGGCGTTGAGCCGCTGACGACGCCGCGAGAAACAGGCTGCGATGGACATGCGCTCCGCGACGTCGATTGTTGCGGCGTCATTCGCCGAAGGCGGCGCTCCCGATGGGTTGCCGGTTTTCGACCCCGCTGGGACGTCCAGCAGCCACTTCGGAAATCTTCGATCGCCTGTCCGTGCGCCGTCGGTCGGGACCTCGTGCGGCTGACGAGGCATATCCCGGAAACAGCGGCTTGCGCTGGAAGACAGCGGTCGGGAGGCGTGCGCCGGCGAGGCCCTGACTGGCCCGGCGGTCCAGCAATGAGAGAAAGGCAAGCTGGTGAACCCGCCAGCTCTCGCCGATTTGATCCAGCAGCGCCTCATCAAGACCTTCCGGGATCGCCACCACGAATGTACGCCGCCGGGCGACGCCATCTCGTCGCAGCTGGATCCGTTTCCGCTCGAGGTCGACGTCGCCGATGCGCAGCGCGAGGATCTCGACCTCCGGACGTCCGATCGCCGAGGCGAGGCGGGTGACGAGTTCTCGCACCGACTCCGGCGCGCCTGGCGCTACGGACGAAGACTTGTGCAGCGTGGACCCGGAGCGTCTCCGCCCAGGGCGGTGGCGGCGCAGCAGCGCCGAGGCATCGAAGCCGCGGACCTCGCGAAAATGGAAGCCAAGGGCAGCGAGCGCCTGGCGCTGGCTGGCAGCCGAGCACGCCCGGTCGCGCAGGTTGGCGAGGAAACGGTCGATCGCGATGCGCGGCTGTGGACAGCGGCTGCCGGCATGTGCGAGGAAACGCCGAACCCAGCTGCGGTAGATCTTCATCGTCGCCGGGCTCACGCCGCGCGCTGCGAGGTGCAGGTCGAGCTGGCGCAACTCCTCGTGGCCTGTCGGAGGGATTGCCGTGAGGCGGGTGCGGACGCGGCCCGGACCGGACAGCCTGTGGCAGGGACCCACTGGAATCGACATCGGCGTGGCCTCCGAGGGAGAGGCTCGACATTAGGCATCCGGCGGGAGTGCCGGTATCGGCCGTGCGCGCGCTCTCGCGTGCGACGCTTCCGACGATCGCGTAGGAGATTTCTGACAGGACTGCCGGGCCGGTCCTGGGTCCTCGACGCCTGCGCTCAGCGCGTCTGGTCGCGGCGCATCTGGTGCGCCTGGCGGTCGATGAAGGTCTGCGAAGGATCGATGCCCTGGCTGCGCAGCAGAAATTGCCGGACCGCGGCCTCGACCAGCACCGCGAGGTTGCGCCCCGGGAGCACCGGCACGCGGATCTCCGGGATGTCGACGTCGAGCACGCGACGGACGCCCCGCGATCCGGTCAGGCGCTGCATGGCGTCGGGTGGAGTGTCGACCGCGGTCCGCGCGTCGGCGAGATGCACGATCAGCCGCAGATATTTGTTCCGCTTGACCGCGGTGTGGCCGAACATCTCGCGGACGTTGAGGATGCCGAGTCCACGGACCTCCAGCAGGTCGCGCAGCATTTCGGGGCAGGTGCCGTCGAGCACGTCGGGCGCGATCTGCGTGAACTCCGGCGCGTCATCGGCGATCAGGCGATGGCCGCGCGTCACCAGTTCCAGCGCCAGCTCGCTCTTGCCGGCGCCGGCCTCGCCGGTGATCAGCACGCCAATCGAGTAGACCTCGAGGAAGGTGCCGTGCAGCGTGGTGCGCGTCGCGAGCGCGCGGGCCAGGTGGTACTGGAGGTACGTCAGCAGTTCGTGGCCGCGCAGGCTGCTGACCCAGACCGGCGTGTCGGCCGCTTCGGCTGCGGCGACGAGGTCGTCGGGGACCTCGAGGTTACGGGTGACCAGTAGCGCGATCGGCGCGTACTCGATGATCTTGGCAATCGTCGCCTTGCGCTGGACGGGCGCGAGCGCCTCGAGGTAGCGCAGCTCCTCGACCCCGACGATCTGAATCCGGTTGGGATGGATGATGTTGAGATAGCCGACCAGCGAGGGCCGGCGCTGGCTATGGTCGCCCGCGTCCATGATGCGCGATGCGCCCGCTCGGCCAGCCAGCCAGCGCAGGGCCAGGCGTCGCTCCAGCGATTCGAAGACTTCGGCAGCGCTGACCCGCGCCACCTCGGGCGCGGTCTCGCTCATGCCGCGTTGCGCTCGCGGCCGCAGGTCAAGATGCCGTAGACCGCCGCCGCGTCCGGCGCCGAACGCAGGCGCGCGGTCACGGTGGGGTCGGAGAAGAGCTCGGCCAGGTCGGCCAGAAACATCAGGTGCTGGTCGGTGAAGTGCTCGGGCACGACCAGACCGAAGACCAGGTCGACGCGCTGGCGGTCGAGGCTGTCGAACTCCAGCGGCTCGGCGAGGCGGATGAAGGCCCCGACCGCGCGGTCGACCTCGGCGCTGCGCCCGTGCGGGATCGCCACGCCGTGGGCAAGCCCGGTGGAACCGAGGCGCTCACGGCGGACCAGCGACTCGAAGATCGCGCGCTCGGTCTCGGGCCTCCCGTGTTCGTCGAGCAGCTCCGCTATGGCCTCGAGCAGGCGCTTCTTGCTGCTCGCACGGACATCCACGACGACGCGCGATGGCGTCAGGAGGTCGATGATCTGCATGCGCGTGGCGGGCGCCGGCCGGGAGAGGAACGCGATTCTAGTTCCGGCCGTTCGTGCCGCAAGTCAGATCGCGCTGCGCTTGTGCGATTCGCTGCGGTGGTGGTCCGTCAGCTTTTCCTTGTGCTTGCGGACCTGCTGGTCGAGCTTGTCGACCATCACGTCGATCGCGGCGTAGAGGTCCTGGCCGTCGGCCTCGGCGTGCAGCGATCGCTGCTGGGCGGTGCGCAGCGTGGCCTCGGCGTGGTGTTTGAGCTTCTCGACGGTCAGGACCACGTGGACGTCGATCACATGCTCGAAGTGCCGGGTGATGCGCTCCAGCTTCGCGGTCACGTAGTCGTGGATCGGCTGGGTGACCTCGACCTGCTTGCCGACGATCTGGATTTGCATGGGTGCCTCCTGGCGCTGGGTGGAACGGTCACGGGTAGATTACCGATGCGTGACCACGGTGGCGAACCGGGCTGCGCGGGCCCCGTCAGATGCGTGCGCTGCGCTGACGTTCATGGGAGGGCGGGATGCCGAGGGCCTCCCGATACTTGGCCACGGTGCGACGGGCGACGAGGATGCCCTGCGCCGATAGCCGTTTGGCGATGGCCTGATCGGACAGCGCGTCGCCCGGCGACTCGGCCGCGACTATCTCGCGGATGTAGGCCTGGATCGCGGTGCTCGAGGCGCTGCCTCCCGACGAAGTGGCGATGCCGGTCGGAAAGAAGCGCCGCAATTCGACGGTCCCGCGCGGAGTCGCGAGGTACTTGTGCGCGACCGCCCGCGACACCGTCGATTCGTGCAGGCCCAGCCGGTCGGCGACCTCGCGCATCGACAGCGGGCGCATCGCCTGTGGCCCGAAGTCGAAGAAGGCGCCCTGGTGGTCGACGATGGCACCCGCGACGCGGATCAGGGTCTCCTCGCGCTGTTCGATGCTCCGGATCAGCCAGCGTGCTTCCTGCAGTCGCGCGTGCAGCCAGGTCTCGTCGGTGCCGCCGCGCGCACGTGCCAGCGCGGCATAGGCCGACGAGAGCCGTAGCCGCGGTCTGGCGCCTGCGACCAGGCGGACGCACCAGCGTCCGCGCGCGCGGTAGGCCTCGACATCCGGGACCACGTGGTCCGTGGCGCCATCGGCATAGCGTGAACCCGGCCGTGGGTCCAGTGAGGCAACGAGGCTTCGCGCGCGCGCGCACTCCGCAGTATCGAGCCCGAGCGCCACCGCGATTCGCTCGGCGGATTCGCCGAGGCGGTCGAGGTGGCCGGCGACGAGGCGGCGCGCAAGCGCGAGTCCTGGCGTCTCCGGCGACAGTTCCTCGAGTTGGGCGAGCAGGCACTCCGATAGCGAGCGGGCGCCGACGCCGGTGGGTTCGAGCGCGAGCAAGCGGCGACGCACGCCCTCGATCCGATTCTCCGACAGGTCGGGCAGGCCGAGTGCCAGCCGGATGAGCTCCGGATCCTCGCGGCAGTAGCCATCGTCATCGAGCGCGTCGACCAGCACCGCGGCGATCGCGAGTTCGTCCTCGCGCAAGCCGAGGCACTCGACCTGCGCCCAGACGTGCTCCTTGAGTCCGACCCGGGCCACCTGCTCGTGCGATCCGTCCTCGTCCAAATCGCCACGCCGGGGCATGTCGTCCCAGCGCTCGCCGGCATCGAAATCCTCGGGAAGGGGTTCGGCGACGTCGGTTCCCGCGGGGTCGTGGGCGTGCTCTGCGGCCTCGGCGTCGAGGCCCGGATCGGTCTGCGGGCCTGGCTCGTCCCAGTCCGCCTCGTCTATCTGGCCGGCCGCCGCCGGAGCGTCATCCACCTCGAGCAGTGGATTCGACAGGGCGGCCTCGTGGATCTCGTCGGCCAGTTCCTCGGTCGACATGCGCAACACCCGGATCGCGAGCCGCAGTTGCGGCGTCAGTGCGAGCGACTGGCTGGTACGCAGTGCGAGCGCGGGTTTCATCCGAACCGCAACCGGGCTGCGGGGCTGCCCCCGGGGCGAGCTGCGCGTATCCGGAGTCGCGCTGGAAGCAAAATCCATTCCATGCCCGGCATTCTGCGCCGCGTGAGCCGGGGCGACAAGCCGGCCCCGCGCCTACATCCGGAAGCCTGCGCCGAGATAGACGCTACGGACCTCCGGATGCGCCAACAGCACCTCGGGCGCGCCCTCGGCGAGCACCTTGCCTTCGCTCAGGATGTAGGCGCGGTCGACGATGTCGAGGGTTTCGCGCACGTTGTGGTCGGTGATCAGCACGCCGATCCCGCGGCCCCGCAGGTGGCGCACGATGCGCTGGATTTCGGCCACGGAGATCGGATCGACGCCGGCGAAGGGCTCGTCGAGGAGCATGAAGGACGGTCGCGCCGCCAGCGCCCGCGCGATCTCGACGCGACGGCGCTCGCCGCCCGAGAGCGACTGGCCCTCGCTGTCGGCGAGGTGGGCGACCTGGAGTTCGGCGAGCAGCGCGTCGAGCTCGCTCCGGCGTGCCGCGGCGTCGAGGTCGCGCCGCAGCTCGAGAATCGCCAGCACGTTCTCGCGAACCGTCAGGCGGCGGAAAACCGAGGGTTCCTGCGGCAAGTAGCCGATGCCGAGGCGGGCGCGGTCGTGCATCGGCAGCGCGGTCACGTCGCGACCGTCGAGTTCGATACGCCCCGCATCCGCGCGCACCAGGCCGACGATCATGTAAAAGCAGGTGGTCTTGCCAGCGCCGTTCGGGCCAAGCAGTCCGACGACCTCGCCGGGAGAGAGTGCGAAGCCGAAGTCGCGGACGACCTCGCGCCGGCGATAGCTCTTCTTGAGTCCGGTGGCGTGGAGCATCAGTCGGCGGCGGCCGCCGCCGATTTCGGGTTGATCCGGAGCGAGACGCGGCCCGGTACGCCTTCTCCGCCGCCGGTCAGCATCCCGGTGTTGAGATCGTAGGTGATGCGCTCGCCACGCAGGCTGCCGCGCGGCTGGTCGATCTCGACCGCTCCGGTGAGGAGGACCACGCCGCGAGCGACGTCGTAGTCGATCACGCGCGCGCGCGCGTCGAGGCGCCCGCCGTCGTCGAGGTCCTGCGCGAGCGTGGCCGGGCTTCCCTCGAGCACGGTGCGCGTGACCTGCTGGCGGTCGTCCTGGCTGACGACCGCGCGCGCGGCTGCGACGGTCATGGTGCCCTGGGTGATGCGCACATTGCCGGTCAGCGTGGCGCGGCCCTCGTCGATCCGGGTTTCGAGTGAGTCGGCCTGGATGTCCATCGGCTGCGAACGGTCGGCCTTCATGGCCAGCACCGGGAAGGCCACGATGACGAGCGCGAGGGCGAGCCCGACCGACGCCGGACCAGTCGTGGCGGGCAGGCGGCGTTCAGCGGCGGGGCTGCTCATAGCGGGCCTCGACCTCGGAGAGAAGGGAGAAACGTTTGGTCGCAAGATCGGCGTCGAGGCCGACTCCATGCAGTATAGATCCCGGCATCGCGACCTCGACTCGGTAATCCGAACTGACCCGGTCTTCCTTCGGGCGCGCGACGAGTTCGGCGCTGGCCAATGCGAGCGGACGCACTTCGGGCCCCGCCTCGCGGACGATGCGCGCGTCGTCGATCAGGCGCAGTTCGTCTGCAGCCGCGCTGATCCGGGCCCAGCGCGCTCCCGCCCGCCACACCGCGCCATCGACGGTGTGCAGCTCGAAATCGGGCATCTCGACGTCGAGGTGGCCGAGCCAGGGGTGGCGCGTCATCCGCGGTGCCTCGCCGCGGAACGACAGCGTGCCGTCGTCGCCGAGGACAGTGAGCGTGAAGGTCTCGAGGGTGTAATCCGAACGCGGCGGCCCGATGAAGCGATCGGCGGCGTCCGGCTCGCGCCCGAGGTCGGCGAACCAGCGCGTGACCAGCGCCAGCACCGCGAGGATCGCCGCCGCAATGAGGCTGCGCCGCAGCCCCTGCCAGCCGAGGCCGGCGCGCCAGGCCGCGATGCGGGCCGCAAGGCCGGCAGGCTCGCGAGCCACGTTCATGGGGCCTCGTCCCCGAGAGCCTCGGCGATGATCCGACGATCGTCGCCGCGTGCGGCGAGGATCAGGTCGCAGGCCTCGCGGACCGCGCCCTCGCCCCCTGCAAGCCGCGTCCGCCAGTGGACCCTGTCGCGGATCCACGGATGCGCGTTGGCCGGGGCGATCGCGAATCCGGCGTGGGCGAGGCAGGCGAGATCCGGCAGGTCGTCGCCCATGTAGGCGACCCGGTCGAGACCGAGGTCGTGCCTGTCCGCGATCGCGCGCAGTCGTGCGAGCTTGTCGGTCTCGCCTTGGTGCAGGTGGTCGATGCCGAGCTCGGTCGCCCGGCGTGTAACCGCCTGGCTGGTGCGCGCGGTGATCCAGGCGACCTCGATGCCGGCCCGGCGCAGCAGCGTGAGGCCAAGGCCGTCGTGGACGTGGAAGGACTTCGCCTCGCTGCCGTCCGCGAGGTAGGCGAGCCGCCCGTCGGTGAGCACGCCATCGACATCGAAGGCCGCGAGGCGCACGCGCGCCGCGCGCTCGCGGACGTCGGTCGGAAGGTCGGCGGGATCGGGTCGCTTCGCGGAGTACATCGGGGATCGCGCCTCGCGCGCAACGGCGCCGGATCAGACCACCTTGGCGCGCAACAGGTCATGAATGTTGAGGGCGCCGACGAGGCGACCCTCGTCATCGACGACCAGTAGCGCGTGGATCTTGTGGCTCTCCATCAGCCGCGCGGCCTCGACCGCGAGCTGGTGCGGCCCGATGGTCTTCGCCCGCGTCGTCATCACCCGAGTCACGGGGGTCGAGCGGAAATCGATGGCTGCGTCGTCGAGCGTGCGGCGCAGGTCACCGTCGGTGAAGACGCCGACCAGGTACCCGAACTCGTCGACGATCCCGGTCATTCCGAGCCCCTTGCGGGTCATCTCGACCAGTGCCTCCGACAGGCTGGCCGTGGTCGACACCTTTGGCACCTCCTCGCCGGCGTGCATCACGTCAGCGATGCTCAGCAGCAGGCGTCGGCCGAGGGCGCCAGCCGGATGCGAGCGCGCGAAATCCTCGGCGGTGAAGCCGCGCGCCTCGAGCAGAGCGATCGCGATCGCATCGCCCATCACCAGCGCCGCGGTGGTGCTCGCGGTCGGCGCGAGTCCGAGCGGACAGGCCTCGGCCGGCACGCTGACGTCGAGGTGGATGTCCGCCGCCTTCGCCAGCGTCGATGTCGCATTGCCGGTCAGTGCAACGAGCCGCGCGCCCAGGCGTCGGATCACCGGCAGGATGGTGAGGATCTCGTCAGTCTCTCCCGAATTCGACAGCGCGAGCACGACGTCCTCACCAGTGACCATGCCAAGGTCGCCGTGGCTGGCCTCGCCCGGATGCACGAAGAAAGAAGGCGTGCCGGTCGAGGCGAGCGTGGCCGCGATCTTGCGCCCGACGTGGCCGGACTTGCCCATGCCGGTGACGACCACGCGACCGCGGCAGGCGAGCATCAGCCGGCAGGCATCCGCGAAGTGCCCGTCGATGCGGTCGGCCAGGGCCTGGATCGCGCGAGCCTCGGTCGCGATCACCTCCCGCGCGGACTGGAACAGGCCGGCGTCGGCAGGCGCGGCGGCCGCTGAAGGGGTCTTGCTCGGGGGGCTGTCGCTGACGACGGTGTCCATGGCGCTTCCTCGGTCGCCGCCCGACGGGAGGAGGCCGGCCGCGGCGCGGTGCTAGAATCGGCGATTCTAGCAGGGGCCCTGCCGACCTCCGTCCCGAAACGATCCGCCCGATGGACGCAGCCAGCATCCGAGAACTAATCGAGCGTGGCCTGCCCGGGTCCCGGGCGGACGTGCGCAGCGACGACGGTGTGCACTTCGAGGCGACCGTGGTCGCGGAAGCCTTCGAGGGCAAGCCGCCGCTGGCGCGCCACCGGATGGTCTACGCCGCGCTCGGCGATCGGATGGGCGGCGAGATCCACGCGCTCGCGCTGAGAACCCTGTCGCCGGGCGAACAGGCAGCCGGCCGCTGACCCAAGGCCGGAATCGGTGTCGTGACCGCGCGTCCGTCCCCGGGCCGGACCCACCTCGAGGAACCCCATGGCCAAGATCGTGATCACCGGCGGTGCGCCGCTCCAGGGCGATGTCTGGATTTCCGGCGCGAAGAACGCGGTGCTGCCGATCCTCGCCTCGACTCTGCTGTGCGACGAGCCGGTGACGATCGGTAACGTCCCGCACCTCCACGACGTCACCACGACGATGGAACTGCTCGGGGGCATGGGTGCACAACTCGTTCTCGACGAGAAGATGAAGATCCATGTCGACCCGACCAAGGTCTCCTCCTTCCTCGCCCCATACGAGCTGGTCAAGACGATGCGCGCCTCGATCCTCGTGCTGGGGCCGCTCGTCGCACGCCATGGCGCGGCCGACGTCTCGCTGCCCGGGGGCTGCGCGATCGGCCAGCGTCCGGTCGATCTGCACATCAAGGGCCTCGAGGCGCTCGGTGCCGACGTCACGGTCGAGAACGGCTACATCAAGGCGCGCGCGAAGCGACTGCGTGGCGCGCGAGTCTGGATGG
>CALDVP010000086.1 GCA_937924195.1 uncultured Lysobacterales bacterium | reverse complement strand
GCCGCTGGACGCGGGCTCCGCGCGATCATCGCCGGGGCGGGCGGCGCCGCACACCTGCCCGGACTGCTGGCGTCGAAGACGCGTGTGCCGGTGCTCGGCGTACCGGTTCAGTCGAAGGCGCTGAACGGGCTCGACTCGCTGCTGTCGATCGTGCAGATGCCGGCCGGGATCCCGGTCGCCACCTTCGCGATCGGCGAAGCCGGCGCGCGCAATGCGGCGCTGTTCGCCGCGGCGATGCTTGCGACGACCGATGCCGGACTCGCAGCCCGGCTCGAGGCCTTCCGCGCCGCGCAGACGGCCGATGTGCTCGAGCGGCCGGACCCGCGCGCGCCGTGAATACGATTGGCGTCCTCGGCGGCGGCCAGCTCGCACGCATGCTTGCGCTGGCCGGCGCGCCGCTCGGCGTCCGTTTCCGGGTGCTCGACCAGAATCCGGATGCCTGCGCCGGCCAGGTCGCGTCGCTGGTCGTCGCCGATTACGCGGACGAGCCCGCGCTTGCGGCCTTCGCCGATTCGGTGGACGTCGTGACCTTCGATTTCGAGAACGTCCCAGCGTGGGCTGCGCAGGCGGTTGCAGCGCGGGTGCCCGTGTACCCGAATCCGGGCGCGCTCGCGGTGGCGCAGGACCGGCTCGCCGAGAAGACGCTGTTCGAGACCCTGGGCCTCGCGACGCCCGATTTCGCGGCCGTCGATACTCGTGCCGATCTCGCCGCCGCGGTCGCCCGGATCGGCACCCCGTCGGTGCTGAAGACGCGACGCCTCGGTTACGACGGCAAGGGCCAGTGGCGCCTGCGCTCGACGACAGATATCGACGCGGCGTGGCAGGCGCTCGGCGGGGTGCCGCTGGTCCTCGAGCGCTTCGTTCCCTTCGAGCGAGAGATCTCGGTGATCGCCGTGCGCGGCCGCGACGGCGATTTCCGCACCTGGCCGCTGACCCGCAACTGGCACCGCGACGGCATCCTGTCGGCCAGTCTCGCGCCGGATGCGGCGGACGCCGCATTAGCCAACGAGGCCTTCATGGTAGCCCGTCGTCTTGCCGAGCACCTCGACTACGTCGGGGTGTTCGCGCTGGAGCTCTTCGTCGAGGACGGGCGCCTGCTCGGCAACGAGATGGCACCGCGCGTCCATAACTCGGGCCATTGGACCATCGAGGGCGCGGAGACCAGCCAGTTCGAAAACCACGTGCGCGCCGTGCTCGGCTGGCCGCTCGGCAGCACGACGTTGCGCGCTCCGTCGGTGATGCTCAACTTCGTCGGCGCGTTGCCGGAAGCGACACCCGTCCTCTCACAGCCGGGCGCGCACTGGCACGACTACGGAAAGTCGCCGCGCGTCGGACGCAAGGTCGGGCACACGACCATCAGCCTGCCGAGCCCCATGGGCCTGGTCGCTGCGCTCGAATCCCTCGGCGAGCGCATCGATCGGCGCGAGCAGGTCGCGCCAGTGCTCGCGGCACTCTCAGGGAGCTGACGGCGACGGTCGGGGACGCCTGTCAGGTAGCCGGATAGTGCGGATAGCGCCCGGGTCGGGGCGAGATCCGCAGGATGTCGCCAGGGTGCGGGGGCGCAGCCCCCGGCCAGCGCGCATCGAGCCGGAGGCCGTCGCCGATGTCGACTTCGATCAGGATCTCGGCGCCTGTGAACTCGGCGCGGACCACCCGCGCCGGCGTGCCATGGCCGGCCGGCTTTGCCTCGATCTGATTCGGGCGGACCAGCACGCGCCGGCGTTCGCCGGGTCGAAGCCCTGGTTCGTCCGGGTCGATCAGCCCGATCGCGGTAACGAGTCGGCCGTCGGGATCGGCCGTGGCGTCGATCAGCCGACCCTCGCCGACAAAGGAGGCAACCTTGGCGTCGGCGGGTCGCCAGAATACGGTTGCCGGCGCGTCCCACTGCCGCAGGCGGCCCTCGATCAGCACGCCGACCCGATCCGCGAAGCCAAGCGCCTCGGCGTGGTCGTGGGTCACCAGCAACGCGGTCACCCCAAGATCGCGAAGGATCCCACGGATCTCGCCGCGCAGCCGCGCGCGCAAGTCCGCATCCAGGCTCGAGAAGGGCTCATCCAACAGCAGCAGGTCCGGCATCGGCGCCAGTGCGCGCGCGATTGCAACACGCTGTCGCTGGCCGCCGGACAGCTCGTGGGGGCGTCGGTGCGCGAGGGCCGACAGCGCGAAGCGCTCGAGCAGTTCTCCGACTCGCGCACTGCGTTGCTCTCGCGCCATCCCGTCGAGCCCGAAGGCGATGTTCCCGGCGACGTCGAGATGCGGGAACAGCGCGAGATCCTGGAACACGACGCCGATACGCCTCGACTCGGGCGAGCGCATGCGCCCCGGTCCCGAGGCCTCGATCCCGCGTAACCCGATCCGACCGCGTGCTATCGGCACCAGTCCGGCGATCGCGCGTATCAGCGTGGTCTTGCCGCTGCCGCTCGGGCCGAGCAGGGCTCCAATCTCGCCACGCGCGAGCGCAAACGAGACGCCGTCGACGACGGCCTCATCGCCGAGATCACACGCGACGTCTTCGACTGCCAGCCAGGCATCCACCGGGCTGGCCGTTGCAGCTACCGCGACGCCTTTCGACACCTCGTGTCTCCGATCGGCGGCGCGCGCCGGGCTCAGCGCATCTGGCTGGCTGCGAAGTCCCAGTCGACCAGGTTCCAGAATGCTTCGACGTACTTCGCCCGCGCGTTGCGGTAGTCGATGTAGTAGGCGTGCTCCCAGACGTCGCACGTCAGGAGCGGACGGTCCGGCCCTGTCAGC
Organism: uncultured Lysobacterales bacterium; assembly: GCA_937924195.1. Taxonomy (GTDB): domain Bacteria; phylum Pseudomonadota; class Gammaproteobacteria; order Xanthomonadales; family Ahniellaceae; genus UDEA-SF1. The sequence goes on along the minus strand of CALDVP010000086.1, from coordinate 7,991 downwards.
GGCGTCGCAGCATTGCTGGTGCTAGCGATGCCGAGGCTGCCGTCCGGACGCTCGACCAACCAGGCCCAGCCCGAACCGAAGGTGCCGAGTGCGACCTTCGTGAACTCTTCCTTGAAGGCGCCAAAAGACCCAAAGGACCTCGTGATCGCCTCGGCCAGCCGCCCGGTCGGCTCGCCTCCGCCCGTGGGCGAGAGCGAATTCCAGTAGAAGGTGTGGTTCCACACCTGCGCCGCGTTGTTGAAGATGCCTCCGCTCGACGTCTTGATGATCTCCTCGAGCGACATCGATTCGAACTCGGTGCCGGGGATGAGGTTGTTGAGGTTCGTGACGTAGGTCTGGTGGTGCTTGCCGTAGTGGAAGTCGATCGTCTCGGCCGAAATGTGGGGGGCGAGCGCGTCGCGGGCATAAGGCAGGGCGGGCAGTTCGAAGGCCATCGGTCGCTCCTCGGTTCGGGCTTTGGAAAGGAACTCAGGAGTGTACGGAATCCCCGGTGAAGGTTGCGGATGCTGGCCCGCTGGCGCAGAGAACAGGCGGGGCTTCGCTATAATTGCAGCCTTCCCCGGCGAGGCCAGCCCATGGACGTGATGGAGCGCATCCGCGGCATCATCTCGGCGCACTCGGTCGTGCTGTTCATGAAGGGAACCCCGCGCTTTCCGATGTGCGGCTTCTCGCAGCGCGCGGTCCAGGCGCTCACCGCGTGCGGATCGGACTTCCATGCCGTGAACGTGCTGGAGGACCCCGAGATCCGGGCCAACCTCCCGCGCCTCGCGAACTGGCCGACCTTCCCGCAGCTCTTCATCAACGGCGAGCTGATCGGCGGCTGCGACATCACCGTCGAGCTGCACGAGTCCGGCGTCCTGCACGGAATGCTCGCGGATGCGCGATCCGCGGGCTGATCCCGTGTCTGCCTCGGCGGCCAATCCGGAGACCGATGGACCGGCAGCGACAACGCTTGCGGGTCGCGTCGTGGCAGTCATCGGTGCGACCGGCGGCCTCGGGCGGGCGACCGCACTCGCATGTGGTGCGGCTGGCGCCACGGTGGTGCTGATCGGTCGCCGGGTTCGGGCATTGGAGCAGGTCTACGATGAACTCGTCGCCGTGGGTGCTCCGCAGCCGGCGATCCGTCCGCTTGACCTCGCGACGGCGGGTGTCGAAGAGTGCGAGGAGGCTGCCGCGGCGATTGGCGCCGGGCTCGGGCGGCTCGACGCCGTGGTCTTTGCGGTGGCCGACTTCGAGCACCTCGCGCGCACCGCCGCCACCGACCCGTCGATCTGGTTGCGCCAGCTCCATGTGAACCTCGCCGCTCCTTGGCTGCTGTTCCGGGCATTCGAACCGCTGCTCGCGATGGCCCCGGTCGCAGACGCCGTGTTCGTGCTCGATGATCCCGCGCGGATGCGGCGCGCCTACTGGGGTGGCTACGGGACGGCAAAGGCAGGGCTCGAGGGACTCGCGGCGGCGCTGGCCCACGAGTACGAGCACTCGGTGATCCGAGTCCGCGAGTTCAGTCCCGGCCCGATGCGGACCGGCTTGCGCGGCAAGGCCTTTGCTGGTGAGCCGGATGGCGATCCGCCGGGTCCGGAGCGTGCCGCCGCCGCGATCCTTGGGTTTCTGACCGAGCCGCGGCAACGTGTCCAAGCCCACCCGAACTGACTCCAACCTGTCATGGGAACTCTGTTAGACTTCTGTTAATGACGGGCTTGGCTGTCGCCTCGGACTCGACAGCGCGACTTCAGGGCACCCATCCGGCGCGATGGCCAGCCTCGAGCGCAACCAGCCCTCGTTTTCGTACCGTATCAGTCATCGTTTCCTCATCCGCTACTCAGGGACCATTCCATGTTCAAGCGTAAAGGCCTCGTCCTCGGCGTTCTCATCGCCCTGTCCACCGCCACGACCCCGCTCTACGCCCAGAGCACCGCGGCCGGCCTGTCGGGCCGTGTGATCGACACCAGTGGCCGCCCGGTCGCTGGCGCGACCGTCGAGATCGTCCACCTGCCCTCGGGCACCCGCCGCACGGTCACGACCGATGCCGAGGGTCGCTACGACGCGCGCGGTTTGCGCGTCGGCGGCCCGTTCAGGGTGACATCGACGGCCGAGGGTTATACGAGCGACACCGAGGAAAACGTCTTCCTGCGCCTCGACGAGAGCACGACTCTCCTGCTCGAAATGGCGTCGTCGGGCGCGACCCTCGAGACGGTGGAAGTGGTCGCATCCGCGATGAACATGGTCTTCACGCCCGACAACATGGGCGCCCGGACCAACATCACGCGTCAGGACATCGATCTGATGCCGACGACGAATCGTTCCTTCCAGGATTTCGTGCGCCTCGACCCGCGTATCACGATCGTCGACAAGGGACGCAACGAGATCTCGGCTGCCGGCCAGAACAATCGTTACAACAACATCAAGGTCGACGGCGTTCCGACCAACGACCAGTTCGGCCTGAATCCGTCGGGCCTGCCGTCGCTGAACAACCCGATCTCGATCGACTGGATCCAGGAGTTCAACGTCGGCGTCAGCACCTACGACGTCACCCAGACCGATTTCGTCGGCGCCACGATCAACGCGGTCACGCGCTCGGGTGGCAACGAGTTCAAGGGAGCCGTCTACGGGATCTACCGCGACAACGACATGATTGGCGACAAGCCATCCAAGTTCCGCGGCTTCGACAAGGAATGGACGGCCGGCGCTTACGTCGGCGGTCCGATCATCGAGGACACGTTGTTCTTCTTCGTCGGCTACGAAAAGTTCGAGCGCGCGGCGCCGGCGCCGGACATCGGTCTCCCAGGCTCTGGGGCGGGGGTGATCGTCAATCTGACCCAGGCCGATCTTGATCGCATCGTGGCAACTGCTCGGGCACGCGGCATGAATCCCGGCGGAGTCGCGCTGGCCGGTCCGGACAACACCGACGAGAAGTGGATCGCCAAGCTCGACTGGAACGTCAACGACTTCCACCGCCTGACCTACCGCTACACCAAGACCGAGGGCACCCGCCTCGACCTCGGCGCGCAGAGCCAGAACGCGCTGACGCTCTCGAGTGCCTACTATCGTGACAACATCAGCTTCGATAGCAACGCGCTGATCCTGTATTCGAGCTGGACCGACAGTTTCTCGTCCGAAGCAAACGTCTCGTACTCGCGTTATCGCTCGCTGCCGACCACGCCAGTGCGGGAACCTTCGGTGACCGTCAACGTCGGCAACACCGCGGTCACCTTCGGCACCGAGCGCTCGCGCCACGCGAACCGCCTCGAAGTCGACACCTGGACCGCGCTCTTCGCTGGCGACGTGTTCCTTGGCGATCACACCGTGCGTTTCGGTGTCGATTACGAGAAGAACGACATCTTCAACCTCTTCTTGCAGGACGTCTTCGGCACCTACAACTTCGGCAGCATTGCGGCCTGGGAAGCTGCGACCCCGACGTGGAGCCGCTACCGGCTGCAGCGTCCGATCAGCGGTGACATCAACAGTGTGGCCGCGAACTTCGCGATCGGAACGGTGGGCTTCTTCCTGCAGGACACCTGGTCGGTCGACCAGAATCTCAACGTGCTGTACGGCGCTCGGGTCGATCGCGCGATCGTCGACGAGCGTCCGCCGTTCAATGCGGCTGCGCAGACGGCCTTCGGGTTCGACAACTCGGTGACCGGCGATGGCGAGGTGATCGTCCAGCCGCGCCTCGGCTTCAACTACACCTTCGACACCGAGCGCTCCACCCAGCTGCGCGGCGGCATCGGCCTGTTCACCGGCTCGGCGCCGGGCGTGTGGGTCTCGAATACGTTCTCGAATCCGGGCACCCGCGCGCGCAGCTTCGACCTGTCGAACGGAAGTGGTTTCACCTCCGATCCGAACAATCCGATTCTGCCGGGTGGTACGCCGCTGTCGGTCAGCGTCGACTTCCTCGCGCCAGACTTCCAGCAGCCGACGGTATGGCGCGGCAATCTTGCATTCGAGCACGAGCTGCCGATGTGGGGTCTCGTCAGCAGTGTCGAGTGGATCCGGACGATCACCGAAAAAGCGGTCGCCTTCGAAAACCTGAACCTGGGCCCCGTGCGCTTCACGTTGCCGGACGGGCGTAATGCCTATTGGACCACGCTGAACCCGGCGAACTTCACGGCAACCGGCACCACCGGTGGCAACCAGGCACGTGCCGGCCGCAACACCGCGTTCAACAACGTGATCTTGCTTCGGAACACGAACAAGGGCTCGGCAGACAACCTGACGCTGGCGATCTCCAAGCCGATGCGAGACGACAATTGGTCCGCCCGACTTGCGTACACCTACGGCGAGTCGTCGGAAGTCAGTCCGGCTACTTCTTCGGTGGCCTTGTCCAACTGGCAGAATCGCGCCTCGTTCAACCCGAATGAGGAAGTCCTGTCGCGCGCGAATTACGAGATCAAACACCGCTTCACCGGTCTTTTCTCGTATCGGATGAATCTGATCGACGGTTATCCGACGACTGCGTCGCTGTTCTATGAGGGTCGTTCTGGACGGCCGTTCAGCTATACCTTTATCGGCGATGCCAACGGCGATGGCACGTTCGGCAACGACCTGTTCTTCATTCCGCGTCCGGGCCAGGTTCTGTTCTCATCGAACTCGTCCGCTCAGGACATCGCGGCCTTCCAGCGCTACATCGAGGAAGTCCGCTATCTTCGTGAGAATCAGGGTCGCGTGGCTGGCCGCAATGCGGTTCGCGCTCCGTCGGTGAATCAGTTCGACCTGCGCCTCTCTCAGAAACTCCCGGGCTTCTTCGATGACAACCGCGCGGAGCTGTTCGTCAATATCGAGAACGTCGGCAACCTGATCAACAAGGATTGGGGCAAGATCGAGCAGTTCCCGTTCCCACTGACCGCGCAGCTGGCCCGCTTCCGCGGCGTCGATCCGACGACCGGCCGCTACGTCTACGACGTGTCGAACTACTTCAACGAGGCGACCGGCCGCTTCAATTTCCCGGCGCCGGCCTTGCAGGACGGTACGGCGCAGTCGCGCTGGGCAGTTCAGGTGGGCTTCCGTTACGAGTTCTGATCGACCGCTGCGACGGTGCACTGGTGGACGGCCCGCGCAAGCGGGCCGTCTGCTTTGGGAAAGCCCGCGACGCCGCAGCGGATGAAGCACGCGACTTGCCAGCAGCATTGACGCGATCGGCCGGCCCACAAACAATGACGGGTTGCTCGACCGCAACGGAACGCAAGGACGATGTCGATGGAAGACTCCCCAAGAAGCCAGACACCCGGCACGATCAACGCCCGTATCGCGCCCGTCACCGGACTCAACCTGCTGTCCCGGCAGGAGGTCAGCCGGTTGCGCGATGCCAGTGTCGGCGGGCTCCATCATCTGCTGAAGCGCTGCGCGCTGGCAGTGTTGACCGGTGGCGCAGGCAATGACGATCCGCGCGCGATGTTCGATCGCTATCCGGACTTCGACATCCGCGTGGTCCAGCAGGACCGCGGCATCAAGCTCGAGTTGGTCGCGGCGCCCGGACACGCCTTCGTCGACGGCCGCATCATCCGCGGCGTCAATGAGCAGCTCTTCGCGGTCGTGCGGGACATCGTCTACGTTGCGACCCAGATCGAAGAGGGCCGGTTCCGGCTCGACGACTCGGAGGGCATCACCAACGCGGTGTTCGAGATCCTCCGTCACGCCGGCGTGCTGAAGCCCGACGTCGATCCGAACCTCGTGACCTGCTGGGGCGGTCATGCCATCGGACGCGAGGAGTACGACTACACCAAGCGCGTCGGCTACGAGCTCGGCCTGCGCGGCCTCGACATCTGTACCGGCTGCGGACCAGGCGCGATGAAGGGACCGATGAAGGGCGCCACGATCGGCCACGCCAAGCAGCGGCGGCGCAATAACCGCTACATCGGGATCACCGAGCCCGGGATCATCGCGACCGAGTCGCCGAACCCGATCGTCAACAATCTGGTGATCATGCCGGACATCGAGAAGCGCCTCGAAGCCTTCGTCCGGACCGCGCACGCAATCATTGTCTTCCCCGGTGGCGTCGGCACGGCCGAGGAGATCCTCTATCTCCTCGGCATCCTGCTGCACCCGAAGAATGCCGGAGCGCCATTCCCGCTGGTGTTCACCGGCCCGAGGTCATCGGCGGCCTATTTCGAGCAGATCGACCAGTTCCTGCGACTCGCGCTCGGTGACGAGGTGGCGAAGCGCTACCAGATCCTCGTCGAGGATCCAGTCGCGGTCGCCCGGGCCGTGAGTCGCGGCATCCAGCAGGTGCGGGAAGACCGCATCCGCGACCAGGACGCTTTTTTCTTCAACTGGGGACTCCAGATCCCCTATGCGCTGCAGCAGCCCTTCGTGCCGAGCCACGAGAACATGGCGAGGCTCGACCTCGATCCCAGCAGACCGCCGCACGAACTCGCAGCCGACCTGCGGCGGGCCTTTTCGGGAATCGTCGCCGGCAACGTCAAGGAGGAGGGCATCCGTCGCATCGAGCAGCACGGACCCTTCGATCTGGCCGGCGATCCTGCGATCATGCGCGCCCTCGACGCACTGCTCGCGGCCTTCGTTGCTCAGCGACGAATGAAGCTGCCCGGGACTCAGTACCAGCCGTGCTACCAGATCCGGCCCCGGACGGCCGGGCATTCCTAGCCCGGCCTCGGATCGGTTCCCGGCGTCTTTGGCGTCGAATCAGCGGCTCAACCACCACTCGTCAGTTTGTCGGGACCGCTCATGGCCGCCGTAGTAGCAGGCCTGCGACGGTCGGCTACCATGGCGCTATGGACAACGCCGTCTGTATCCCCGACCGTCTCCGGTCTCTCCGTTCAGCGCGTGGCGTGACCGTCATCGAATTGCTGATGACGCTCGCGATCCTCGCGATCCTGGTCGTGATCGGCCTCCCATCGATGCAGGAGACCTTCCGGACCAATCGGGTCAGTGCCTTCAGCAACGAGTTGCTCGCAGCAGCGGCCTATGCGCGGAGCGAGGCGATCCGCCGCGCAGGTGAGGTGGTCCTGTGCGCCAGCCCCGATCCGACCTCGGGCGGTTCCGATCCCGCCGCGAACGGTGCTTCGTGTGCCGGCGTGGCGCTGAACCGGGGTTGGATCGTCTTCGTCGACGAGGACCGCGACGGGCAGCGACAGGCGAGCGAGCCGGTGCTTCGCGTCGGCGAACGTCGGACCGACCTCGTCGCCGCCGCCGGCAGCGACTTCGTCCTGCGCTACGACCGGCTCGGGCGCGCGGTCGCGTTCACCGCCGACACCATCGACGTGCGCTCGGCACCGTGCGAGTCCGGCCGTCCGGCCCGTCGCCTGATCGGCGTCTCGGCCATCGGACGCGTCAGCGTCGATCCCACCATCCGGTTCTGCCCATGATCCAACGCAAGTCCTTTGCTGCGCGCAGCATCGCCGGCGTCACGCTGATCGAAGTGCTGGTCGCGGTCCTCGTGCTGTCGCTCGGGCTGCTCGGCTATGCGGCGTTACTGGCTTTCTCGCTGAAGGCCAACCAGAGCGCAAACTTCCGAACCCAGGCGACGGTGCTCGCATCCGAGGCGCTCGACATGATCCGCGCCAACCGCATCAACGCGCAGTTCTACCGGCGCGACTGGAACTGGAGCCCGCCGAGTGCGACTGGACCGGGGGCCGCACAGGCGATCGCGGACATCACCGCCTGGACCCAGCGCGTAGCGACGACCCTACCGGGTGGCCAGGGCCGCATCGAGTTGCTGGCGGCGCCGATCTTCCCGCCGGTCGGAACTGGACCTGCGCCACCGCCGCCAGCGGCGGCCGATCGCGGCGTCGTCATCGTGACCATTCGCTGGCAGGACGCTCGCTGGGAAGCCAGCGCCGCCGACCAGCGCACGGAGTTCCGAACCAGGAGTCGGCTGTGAACACACCTGCGCTGCACCGCGTGCCTAGCCGGCACCAGGGTCTTTCGCTGATCGAGTTGATGATCGCGCTGACCCTCGGCGCGCTGCTGATCCTCGGCCTCGTCCAGCTGTTCTCGGCCAGTCGTTCGGCTTTCCTTGCCGCGGAGGGTCTCTC
>CALDVP010000085.1 GCA_937924195.1 uncultured Lysobacterales bacterium | reverse complement strand
CTTGCCGCAGCCCGAGGGCCCGACGATCGCGGTCAGCCGGCCCACTTCGATCGCCGCGTCGATCGGCCCGAGCGCCGAGAGCCCGTTCGGCCAGCGCAGCGTCACTTGATCGAGGGAGAACAGGATCTCGGGCGAGGGCATCACGCGATGATGCCAAAGCCGTGGCACCTGAGCGTGTCGCCGCGGCAACCTCGGCGCGAGGGGACGGCTGCGCAGATTTCGACCACTTGCTCGACGGCCGCTTTACTACGCTTCCCCGATGCCTGGCACCGTGACTCGCTTCCTGCAGCTCGATGTCTTCACGCCACGTGCCGGTGGTGGCAACCCGCTCGGCGTCGTGATCGGCGCGAGTCACTGGTCAACGGCGCGGATGCAGGCCTTCGCGCGCTGGGCGAACCTCGTCGAGACCACGTTCCTGCTGCCGCCGACCGAGCCGATCGCGAGCTATCGCGTGCGGATCTTCACGCCCGAGCGCGAGATCCCCTTTGCCGGGCATCCCAGCATCGGCACCGCCCACGCTTTCCTCGAGACCGGTGGTTGCCTCGGCTCCAAGGGCCTCGTGCAGGAGTGCGGCGCGGGGCTGCTACCCGTCCGTATCGCGGGCGAGGGCGATGCGCGCGAGCTCGCGATCCGGACGCCCTTCGCGCGCGCGGTCGCGGTCGGGCTCGAAGCCTCGGCCGTGCTTCGGCGCGTCCTCGGAGGGATCGCGCTCGGCACGATCCCGCCCGCCCTGATCGAAGGCGGGCGGCGCTGGTGGGTCGCGGAGTTCGCGGACGAGATGGCGCTTCGGGCCTGGCGGCCGAACCTCGACGCGCTTCGCGACCTCGCCGGCGAATCGGGTGGGCTTGGGCTCGCCGCGTTCGCGCGCAGCCGCGATCCCGATTTCGATCTCGTCGTGCGCGCGTTCCCTCTCGGGGTCGGGCTCGTCGAGGATCCGGCATCCGGCGCCGCGAATGGGCTGATCGGCGCGTGGATCGCGATGGCCGAGCCGAACGGCCCGCTCGCGCGCGGCTATCGCGTCAACCAGGGCCGCGAGCTCGGCCGCGACGCGCGGCTCCGGGTCACGATCGAAAGCGCCGATTCGATCTGGGTCGGCGGCCAGACCCGCACCGTGATCGATGGCACGCTGGATTGGCCGGAGTGAGCGAGCGGCTGCCCGCGGACTTGGACTCGCGAAAGACCGCAGGCGGTAGGCCGGATCCGCGTGATGCGGTGATTCATTCCTGCAAGACCCGATCGCCGCTGCGAAACGGCGCGCGGCAAGCCGGATCCGCGTGATTCGTCGATTCCTTGCCGCAAGACCCGATCGCCGCTGCGAAACCGCGCGCGGCAAGCCGCGCGCTACAGGTTCCTGCGCGCAGCTGCGCCGGGTCTCGCGGAGCCGGACTTGCCCGGCTCGTGAAGGTCGAGACCTGCGGCCACTCGTTGCTGGCCCGCGTTTCGTGTCCTACGCCGCGAGCGTCGACGGTTTCGCCAGCGCACCCAGCACGGCGACGGTCGCGTCGGCCGTGCGCGCGCTTCCGCCGAGATCGGGGGTGAGAACTCCCGCCACGATGGCGGACTCGACGGCCTGCTCGATTTCGCGCGCGGCTGCCTCCTCTCCGAGGGAATGACGCAGCAGCATCGCGGCGGACAGGATCGTGCCATAGGGGTTGGCGACGCCACGGCCGGCGATGTCGGGTGCGGAGCCGTGGATCGGTTCATAGAGCCCCGGTCTGTCGTCGCCGAGCGAGGCCGAGGGCATCATTCCGAGCGATCCGGTCAGCGCCGCAGTCTCGTCGGTGAGGATGTCGCCGAACAGGTTCTCGGTCAGCACCACGTCGAAGTCGCGCGGTCGCGAGATCAGGTACATCGCCATCGCGTCGACCAGCAGGTGCTCGACCGAGACGTCGGGATACTCGCGCGCCATCAGCGCCGAGACCGTCTCGCGCCACAGGCGCGAGGTCTCGAGCACGTTGGCCTTGTCGACCGAGACCAGTCGCCGCTTCCGCGCACGGGCCAGGTTCGCCGCCGTCCGCGTCACGCGCTGGATTTCGTCGACCGTGTAGGCGCATTCGTCGGTGGCGCGGTCGGCGCTGCGCGTGCGAGCGCCGAAATAGATACCCCCGGTGAGCTCGCGGACGACGACGAGGTCGGTCCCTTCGACGCGCTCGCGCCGGATCGGCGAGAGATCGAGCAGGGCCGGCTGCGGCTTCACCGGGCGCAGGTTCGCAAAGAGTCCGAGCTCCCGCCGGAGTGCGAGCAGCCCGGCCTCGGGCCGGATCGCGACCCGCACCTTGCTCCACTTCGGTCCGCCGACCGCGCCCATCAGGATTGCGTCGGCCGCGCGGCAACGTCCCAGCACATGCGCCGGCAGCGGCTCACCGTGGGCATCGATGGCCGCGCCGCCGAAGGGCAGGGTCTCGAACACCAGCGACAAACCATGCCGGCGTGCAATGCGCTTCATCACGGTCACCGCCGCGGTGGTGACCTCAGGTCCAATGCCGTCTCCCGGCAGTACGACGATCAGGCGTTCCATGCGCGACGTTCCTCCCAGGCCTCGATTTGCGGGCGGCGGGCGAGGAGCCAGCCGAGCTCGTCGACCCCGGCGAGCAGGCAGTCGCGCGCGAAGGGGTCGATCGTGAAGGGGATGGCGCTGCCGTCCTCGCGCTCGATGCGCTCGCGCTCGAGGTCGATCGCGAGCCGCTCGCCGGCGTGCTCGAGCAGCGAGGCGTGGACCTCGGCGGGCACCACGATCGCGAGCAGGCCGTTCTTGAGTGCGTTGTTGCGGAAGATGTCGGCGATCGCGGTCGAAATCACGCAGCGGATGCCGGCGTCGAGCAAGGCCCACGGCGCGTGCTCGCGCGAGGAGCCGCAGCCGAAGTTGTGTCCGGCGATGAGGATCGCGGCGCCGGCATGCTCGGGCCGGTTCAGCGAGAAATCGGGGTTGGGGCTGCCATCGGGCAGCCAGCGCCAGTCGTGGAAGGCGTGGCGACCGAGTCCCTCGCGCGTGGTCGTGGTCAGAAATCGCGCCGGAATGATCTGGTCGGTGTCGATGTTCGCGGTCGGCAGCGCGACCGAGCGGGATTCGATGCGGTGGATCGGGTTCATCAGGCGGCCTCCTCGGCGAGGGTCGATGCAGCGGCCGCGATCGCACCAGCCAGCGCGCTGGCTGCCGCGGTCGCGGGGCTCGCAAGCACCGTGCGCACGCCCGGACCCTGACGGCCCTCGAAGTTGCGGTTGCTGGTGCTGACGACGAGCTCGCCGGGTCTTGCAATGTCACCGTTCATGCCGATGCACATCGAACAACCAGGCTCGCGCCACTCGGCGCCGGCATCGCGGAACACCCGGTCGAGCCCCTCCGCCTCCGCGGCGCGCTTGACCGCCTCCGAGCCCGGCACGACCAGCATCCGCACCCGCGGGTGGATCTTCCGGCCGCGCAGCACGGCCGCGGCGTCGCGCAGGTCCGGCAGGCGCGCGTTGGTGCAGCTGCCGATGAAGACCACGTCGACCGGCTGCCCGGCAATCGCGGCACCCGGCGTAAATCCCATGTAGGAAAGCGCCTTCGCGGCGTTGGCGTCGGCCTCGATCGGGATGCAGCCGTCGATCGGCACGACCTTGCCGGGGTCCGTGCCCCAGGTCACGGACGGTCGCACCGTGGTGGCGTCGACGTGGACCTCGCGGTCGTAGTGGCAGCCGGGGTCGCTCGCGAGCGACAGCCAGTCGCGGGCGGCGTTCTCGAAGTCCACGCCGACCGGCGCGGCGGGACGTCCGCGCAACCATTCGATCGTGGTCGCGTCCGGTGCGATCAGCCCCGCGGGCGCGCCCATCTCGATTGACAGGTTGCACAGGGTCATCCGGCCCTCCATCGACAGCGCGCGGATCGCGCTGCCGCGGAACTCGATCACGTGCCCGGTGCCGCCGTCGACGCCGATCAGCCCGATCAGGTGCAGCGCCAGATCCTTGGCCGTGACCCCGGGGGCAAGGCAGCCCTCGACGTGCACCGCGAGCGTGCGCGGCTTGCGCTTGAGCAGGCACTGGGTCGCCAGCACGTGCGCGACCTCGGTGCTGCCGATACCGAAGGCGAGGGCGCCGAAGGCGCCGTGGGTCGAGGTGTGGCTGTCGCCACAGACGATGGTCATGCCCGGCTGGGTGTGGCCCAGCTCCGGCGCCATCACGTGCACGATGCCGCGGTGCGGCGAGTCCCAGCCGTGCACGGTGATGCCGTGTCGCTGGCAGTTCGCGAGCAGCTTCTCGACCTGCGCGCGGGTCGCCGGGTTTGCCCAAGAGCGCTCGCCAGCAGCATCCGGCGCCCCGGTCGGGGTCGAATGGTCGATGGTCGCGAGCGTTCGCGCCGGGCGCGCGACCGGGATGCCGCGCGCATCGAGCATCGCGAAGGCCTGCGGCGAGGTCACCTCGTGGATCAGGTGCAGGTCGACGTAGAGCACGGCCGGTCGGCCCTCGCGCGCGGCCTCGACCTCGTGGCGGCGCCAGATCTTCTCGAACAGGGTCAGGCTGGCCATGGCTCAGCTCCCGGTGGCTGCGAATCGGCGCTCGCGCGCGCGGGAGTTGGCGGCGATGCGGTTCGCGACCTCGAGCAGCGCCCGCGCCGAGGCCTCGATCACGTCGGTGCTGATCGACTGCCCGCGGTATTCGCGGCCGTCGGAGGTGACCCGCACCGTCGCCTGGCCTTGGGCGTCGCCGCCGGCGGTGATGCTGCGCACTGCGTATTCGCGGACCTCGAAGGCGACGCCGGTCGCGCGCGCGATCGCTCGCGCGATCGCATCGACCGGCCCGTCGCCGGTCGCGGCCTCGCGGACCTGGCCACCAGACTCGTCGGCGAGCACCACGCTGACCGTCGGGTGGATGCGCCCGCCGATCGCAGTGCTGACCTGCAACGATTCGAGTTGCCAAGGACCGCCGTCGTGCGGGTCGAGGCCGAGCCACAGTGCCTCGAGGTCGGCGTCGTAGACTTCCTTTTTGCGATCGGCGATGCGCTTGTAGTCGACCATCAGCCGGTCGAGCGCGTCGTCATCGATGCGGTAGCCGAAACTGGCCAGCCGATCGCGAACCGCGGCACGGCCGCTGTGCTTGCCCAGCACCAACAGGCTCCCGGGTACGCCGACGTCCTCGGGGCGCATGATCTCGTAGGTGCTGGTATCGGCGATCATGCCGTGCTGGTGAATGCCGCTCTCGTGCGCGAACGCGTTGTCGCCAACGATCGCCTTGTTGCGCGGTATCGAGGCGCCGATGAGGTTCGCGAGAGAGCGCGCGGCCCCGTACAGGCGCTCGGTGCGGATACCGGTCGTGACGCGGTAGCGCTCGCGACGTGTACGCACGGCCATCACGATCTCTTCGAGTGCGGCGTTGCCGGCGCGCTCCCCGATGCCGGTCAGCGTGCACTCGACCTGGCGCGCGCCGCCCTCGACCGCGGCGAGGCTGTTCGCGACCGCGAGGCCCAGGTCGTCGTGGCAATGGGTCGAGATCACCGCGCGCTCGACGCCGCGGACCTCGCGACGCAGCATCGCGATCAGCTCGCGGTACTCGCCGGGGGTCGTGAAGCCGACCGTATCCGGGACGTTGATCGTGGCCGCACCAGCCTCGATTGCGGCCGAGAAGAGCTCGACCAGGAAATCGGGCTCCGAGCGCGTCGCGTCCTCGGCCGAGAACTCGACGTCGTCCACGTAGCCCCGCGCCTGGGTGACGGCGCGCCGCACCTCCTCGAGCACCTGCTCGCGGCTCATCCGCAGCTTGAACTCCAGGTGGATATCGCTGGTCGCGATGAAGGTGTGGATGCGCGGCCGACGCGCCGACTCGACGGCCAGCCCCGCGCGCTCGACGTCCATCTTGCCCGTCCGCGCGAGTCCACAGACGAT
>CALDVP010000084.1 GCA_937924195.1 uncultured Lysobacterales bacterium | reverse complement strand
AGTTCTCGCGGTAATGCGTCAGGCGTTGCGGCGACACCAGCCGCGTCGATTCCTGGCCGGTGCTGCGCGCCCGGTAGCGGAAGTTCAGGCGCTTGCGGTCCAACGTCGCCGCGGCGACGGTGCGGAACACGCGCTCGTCGACCCGGCGCGCGCCACTGCCGGTGATCCGGATCCGGTGTAACTCCCGGCGGCGATCTTTGCCCTGCTCCGACAACAGGCGCTCGATGCGTTCGCGCAAGGGCGCCAGTGCACTGCCGAGCACGCCCGGGCCGGTGCGCGCGAGCATCTGGTGCAGCGCCAGCAGCGCGGTCAGCTCCTCGCTCGACAGCCATAGCCCCGGCAGCTCGAAGCGGTCGGCCGCATCGCGTTCGTAGGCGACTGCATGCCGCTCGCTATCGGTCTCGATCGGGGCGCCCAGGCCATCGCGCAGAAAAGCGATGTCGCGGTACAGGGTCGAACGCGAGCAGGACAGCTCCTCGCGCAGCCGGTCGTGCGAGATCGGAAAGCGGGCGGACTTGAGCAGGCGATGCAGGGTCAGAATGCGTTCGTAGCGATCCATCGGGAGCGGTTCGACCGGCGTCGACGGGGTTCGATTATCGTGCCGGAGCGGGTTGGCGGTGGTTCCGTCGAGAGCTCCTAAACTAAAGCTGCCATCTGGCAACCCCAAGGAGCGGCCTGAACATGAAGCACCCCCTGATCGCGGCGGCGCTCGTCGCCGCGTTTTCGATCCCCTGCGCGGCGCATGCCGCCGACTGGACCGGCACCGGCGAGTTCGGCCTCGCGTTCGCGCGCGGGAACGCCGAGAGCTCGACGATCAATGCCCGTTTCAACTTCAAGCAAGACCCCGATCCGTGGCTTTACGAATTCACGGCCGGCGGCTTGCGCGCCAAGGGCGAGATCATCACGGTCAATCCGAACACCGGCGCGATCCGGCGCGACAGCGTCACCAATGCGAACCGCTTCGACCTCGGCGGCAAGGTCGGTCGGCGGATCAATGAGCGCGTGTACCTTTATGGATCCGGGCGCTATGACCGCGACGACTTCGCGGCCTTCCGCTGGCGGTTCTCCTCGACGGTCGGCCTGGGCTACGAGCTCATCAAGGAGGAGCGAACCACACTGAGCTCCGAGTTTGGCCTCGGCTGGCGGCGATTCCAGCCGGTAGACCTGGTCGTGAGCGAGCCGCCACCGCCACGCGTCGTGCGTCCCGATTCGGAGGACAGCGTCATTGCGCGTCTCGGCGTCGACTTCACTCACCAGTTCACCGATACGACCGACCTCGTCGACAAGCTCGTGGTCGAGTCGGGCGGCGGCAAAACCTTCGCGCAGAACGATCTGGGCGTTTCAGTGAAGATCAACGAGCGCTTTGCGCTTCGCACCGGGTTCCAGCTTCGTTACAACAGCGATGCTCCGCCGGGCGTCGCCAACACGGACCGGCTGCTGACGACCAACATCGTGGTCGGATTCTGATCCCGATGGCCTGTCCGGCTGTCGAAGCACAGCCTGACAGGCGCGCCCTGGATGGGTGCGACGCCGATCGTTCGTGGTCGGCGAGTGATCCGGCGGGAGCGAGTCCGGATCGATGCCGGACTCGCGGCTTGAAGATCGCACTGGGGTGTGCGCTTTTCGACAAGGTGCTAGTGCGCCGGTCGGTTCGCAAGGACGCGAGCCGCTCCGGCGTCGAGCAACGTCCGGGCCACGCGGCGACCGAGTTCTTCCGGTCGATCAGCCGCGCCTACGTCGAAGGCGCGGACGATCTCTCCGCTCGTCGGGTCGCCGACCGCGCCGTGCAGCGCGATCCGATCGCCGTCGCGCCGCGCATGCGCGGCGATCGGCACGTCGCAACTGCCTTCGAGCACGGCATTCATGGCGCGCTCGGCGGCGCAGCGGATCGCGGTGTCGGGGTCGACGAGCGGTGCCAAGAGGTCACGGACGCGGTGGTCGTCCTCTCGGTATTCGACCGCCAGTGCCCCCTGCGCGACCGCGGGCAGCCACGCCGGGGGCAGCAGACGAGCGCGGATCCGGGCGCTCAGCCCCAGGCGGTCGAGACCCGCGCAAGCGAGGATCATCGCGTCGAACTCGCCACGGTCGAGCTTGGCGAGGCGCGTGTTGACGTTGCCGCGGACGTCGACACAGATGAGCTCGGGACACAGTGCCTTGAGCTGGATCTGGCGGCGGAGGGAGGAGGTCGCCACCGTCGCGCCTGGCGGGAGGTCTGTTGGATGTGCCGCGACCTTGCTGACGAAGGCGTCGGCAACATCGGCGCGTTCGAGCACCGAGGTCAGCGCAAATCTCGCGTCGAGGGTCGCTGGCACATCCTTCATCGAGTGGACCGCGAGGTCGGCCCGGTGCTCCCCGATCGCGACCTCGAGCTCCTTCAGGAACAGGCCCTTGCCCCCGATCGAAGCGAGCGAGCGGTCGAGGATCTCGTCGCCTCGCGTCGACAGCGGGACAAGTTCGATGTCGAGGCCCGGATGGGCACGAGCGAGGGCGGCGGCGACGCACTCGGCCTGCCAAAGAGCCAGCGCGCTGCGCCGGGTCGCAATGCGGACTCGATTGATCGGAGTCACAGCGACTTCAGTCGCTTGCGCAGTGCTGGGAGATTGCGGCGACTGACGTCGAGTCGCTGGGCGTTTGCACGCAGCGTCACGAACATCCGGCCATCTGGGGCGCGGTCGAGCGCGGTGATCCGGTCTAGGGCGACGAGGCAGTTGCGATGGATGCGCACGAAGCGCTCGGCGAACTCGATCTCGAGGTCCTTGAGCGGCTCCTCGATTAGCAGTTCTCCGCCCGTATGGTGGACGACGACGTACTTGTCCTCTGCCTGAAGATGGGTGACGTCTGTCATCGGGACGAGCTTCAGGTTGCCTCGGACCCGCGCGCACAGGTGGGTTCTCGGCTGGCGCGGCTGGACCGCCTCGGCGAGGTTGCGGACCGTATCGGGCTGCAGGCGCCGGGCGCGTTCGAGGGCACGATCGAGCCGTTCCCGTCGCACCGGCTTCAGGAGGTAGTCGATCGCTCGCGCTTCGAATGCTTCGAGGGCATGCTCGTCGTGCGCCGTGCAGAAGACCACGGCCGGTGGTGCGTCGAGCACGCCCAGGTGGCGAGCGGCCTCCAGGCCGTCGACACCTGGCATTGCGATGTCGAGCAGCACACAGTCGACCGGTTCGCGGGCGGCGATCTCGACGGCCTCCCTGCCGTTCGCAGCTTCGGCGACCACCATGCATCCGGGGATCGATTCAACCAGCGTGCGGAGCCTCGATCGGGCGGGCGCCTCGTCGTCGGCGATCAGCAGTCTCATGCGATTGGCAAGGTGAGGCGAACGTGATGATAGCCCTCGCCCTTCTCGATCTCCAGTCGGGCAGCGTCGCCGAAGTGGTGCGCGAGGCGCCGGCGAATGTTGTCGAGCGCCGTTCCGCTGCCTCGATGGCGTCTAGAGGGGGCTTGGATCGTCGGGTTGCGGATTTCGATGACGGCTGCGGTGCCGTCGCGCCGAATCGTGAGTTCGACTCGCCCGCCGGCTTCGAGGGTTTGCACCCCGTGCAGGATCGCGTTCTCGACCAGCGGCTGGATCATGAGGGCTGGCACGGATAGATCCAGTGGAGCGTCGGACGTCTCCTCTTGAATCTCGAGCCGCGCGCCGAGGCGGAGCTTCTCGATGTCGAGGTAGCGCCGCACCAGTGCGAGTTCGTCGCCCAATGTGATGGTCGTCCCGGCGCGCAGCGCGACGCGGAAGAGCTCGCTCAAATCTTCGATGGCGCGCTCGGCGTCGTCGGGCCGATCACGGACGAGGCTCGCGATCGTGTTCATGCTGTTGAACAGGAAGTGCGGCCGGATGCGTGCCTGCAACGCTTCGAACTGCGCAAGGGCGTGCGCACGCACCTGCTGCTGCCATTGCCCGCGAACGTAGAAGTGACGCAGGGCGATGCCCCACACGATCGCGATCACGGCAAGATTCCGACCGATGAATTGTGCCAACCGACCGGACTCGATCGTCGCGTTGAGGTCCAACGCATGGTCGAGCCAGTAAGTCATCGCGCTGCCCAACGCTGCGCCAGTCAGCACGATCAGATAGGTAGCGCCGACCGCCAGGAGACTGGGCAGTTCGATCAGCCGTTTTCGCGCCTGGCAGAGCACCGTCACGACCAGGAAGCAGAAGATGAAGAGGAACAGCAGCGCAACTGGGACTCGGCCCAGCGAAGACTCGCCCGAGGCTGACGGCGCGATCTGAATGATGAGCAAGGTCGCGGCCGCCAGCGCCAGCAACGAGAAGATCACCGGCGCGGAGCAAAACTCCGGCAGCCAGTCGGCGCGAGAGTGGAGACCGGGAAAGGTGCGGCCGGGCGGCATCGCCCTCAGGATAGCCGGGGCCCGAGCCAATCGCGCAGATCCGCGATTTCATCTGGAGACACCGCGTGCGCCATTGGGTAGCTGTGCCAGGCGACCGGATAACCCCTCGCCGAGAGCCACGACCGCGTTGCGGCGCCCAGTCCGATCGGGACGATCGGATCGCCGGTGCCATGCGCCTGGAAGATCGGCAACCCGTTGGCCTCGGGTCGGCGTTCGCGGTCGAGGATGTCGGCGATCGGCACGTATGCCGATAGCACGACGAGTCCGGCGAGCCGCTCAGGCAGCGTCAAGCCGGTCGCGAGCGCCATCGCGCCACCCTGGGAAAAACCGGCGAGAAAAACACGGTCGGAACGAAAACCCCGGGCTTTCTCCGCCGCAATCAGTCCTGACACCAGTCGCCGAGACTCGCGGATGCCATCCTCGTCCTGCGCGCGATCGAGATTCGGTGCGAGGATATCGTACCACCCCCGCATCCGCATGCCGCCGTTGACCGTGATCGGTCGCACCGGAGCGTGTGGGAAGACGAAACGGAGGGAGGGCCACCCGGGGTCAACGAGCATTGGCACGATCGGCTCGAAGTCGTGCCCATCGGCACCGAGCCCATGCAGCCAGACCACGCTCCACTCGGGGGAAGGCCCGGTCTCGATTGTCACGGCATTCATGCGGGTATTTTCGAGTGCCAATAAAAAACCCCAGCCGTGTATGGGCTGGGGTTGTGATGTGGGGCCCTGGCGGTGACCGACTCTTGCATGGCTTGAGCCACACTACCATAGGCGCTGGTGCGTTTCACGACCGAGTTCGGGAAGGGAT
>CALDVP010000083.1 GCA_937924195.1 uncultured Lysobacterales bacterium | reverse complement strand
CCATCGGCGCGCGCCGCTCGACACCAGCGGCCGAAGACGCCCCCCGACCACCGCCGTTTCCGCAGGTCGTCCTTTGCGCCGCCAGGGCCGATCCGGCACACTCGCTGCCCGCGCCGGGGCGGCCATGCCGCGGCGTCCGTCGTCCCGGAGCCGGATCCCCGATGCTGTTCGCGCTGATCGCCCTGCCGTTCGCGGCGGCGCTCGTCCTGATGCTGGCGCCGCGCGCCGGGCGCAACCTGTCGGCCTGGGTCGTCGGCGCGGCGGCGCTGGCCGGGGTGGCAATGCTCGTCTCGGTCGCGCCCGCGGTGTTCGGTGGCGACGTTCTGCACGCCAGGGCTCCGTGGATCGAGGCGATCGGCCTCGAGTTCTACATCCGCATCGACGGCTGGGCCTGGCTGTTCGCCTTCCTGGTGCTCGCGATCGGCGCGCTGATCGTGCTCTACGCGCGCTGGTATCTCTCGCCCGAGGATCCGCCGCGGCGCTTCTTCGCCTACCTCGCGCTGTTCATGGGCGCGATGCTCGGCATCACGCTGGCCGGCAACCTGCTGCTGCTGATCGTGTTCTGGGAGCTGACCTCGATCAGTTCCTTCCTGCTGATCGGCTTCTGGAACCGCCGCCACGAGGCACGCGCCGGCGCGCGGATGGCGCTGGCCGTGACCGGCGGCGGTGGGCTTGCGCTGCTCGCCGGCGTGTTGGTCCTCGGCCACATCGTCGGCAGCTACGACCTCGATCTCGTCCTGGCCTCGGGCGAACTGATCCGCGCCCACCCGCTGTACCTGCCTGCGCTGGTGCTGGTGCTACTCGGCGCCTTCACCAAGAGTGCACAGTTCCCGTTCCACTTCTGGCTGCCACACGCCATGGCGGCGCCGACCCCGGTGTCGGCTTACCTGCACTCGGCGACGATGGTGAAGGCGGGCGTGTTCCTGCTGGCCCGCCTGCATCCCGCGCTCGCGGGTTCCACGGAATGGCTGCTGATCGTCAGCGCCATCGGTCTTTCGACCCTGGTGCTCGGGGCGTTGGCCGCGATCTTCCAGCACGACCTCAAGGGCCTGCTCGCGTATTCGACGATCTCGCACCTCGGGCTCATCACGCTGTTGTTCGGGCTCGGCTCGCCGCTCGCGGTCGTCGCCGGCGTGTTCCACATCCTGAACCACGCCACCTTCAAGGCCTCGCTGTTCATGGCCGCCGGCATCATCGACCACGAGACCGGCACCCGCGACCTGCGCCGACTCGGCGGCCTGTACGCCGCGATGCCGATCACTGGCACCTTGGCGATCGTGGCCTCGCTCGCGATGGCCGGCGTGCCGCTACTGAATGGCTTCCTGTCGAAGGAGATGTTCCTGGCCGAGACCCTCGCCTTCGAGAGCTGGCCGAGCTATCGGCTCGCCGTGCCGGTGCTCGCGGTCTTCGCCGGCATCTGCTCGGTCGCTTACAGCGCACGCTTCGTCCACGAGACCTTCTTCGGGCCGAAAGGCCATCCGCCGAAAGCACCGCACGAGCCGCCGCGGCTGATGCGCGTGCCGGTCGAGATCCTGGTCGTGCTGTGCCTTGCGGTCGGCATCCTGCCGAATCTCGTGGTCGCCGACCTGCTGGCGCTTGGCGCGAGCGGCGTGCTGCAGGGCCCGCTGCCCGAGTATCACCTCGCGATCTGGCACGGATTCAACTGGCCGCTCGCGATGAGCGCGATCAGTCTCGTCGGCGGCCTCGTCCTGTACGCCATCCTGCATCGCCGCGGCATCGCGCGCCGGATCGAGATGCTCTCGCGCGGCAAGATCGCCTTCGAGGGCGTGGTCGCATTCCTGATCGGGCTGGCGCGGCGCGTCTCTGCGGCGCTCGAGACCGGCCGGCTCGGCGCCTACCTTCTGTGGATGCTGACGCTGATCCTGGTGGTTGGCGCGAGCCCCTTCGTCGATCTCGCGACCCCGCTGTCGACGCAGTCCGCGCAGCCGGCCGGTCCGATGGCAATCGGCCTGTGGCTTTTGATCCTGGTCGGGTCTCTGACCGTCGTCGCGACCTACCGCCGCCGCCTGGTTGCCGTTATCGCGATGGGCGTCGTCGGCCTCGGCGTCAGCCTGGTATTCGCGCTGCTCTCGGCCCCGGATCTCGCACTGACCCAGTTGCTGGTCGACATGGTGACCACCGTTCTGCTGCTGATGGCGCTGCGCTACCTGCCGGCGATCTCGCCGCCGGAGCCGGCGCGTGCGGCGCTGTGGCGTGACGCGCTGGTCGCGATCGCGACCGGCTTGGGCACGACGCTGCTGGTCTACATGGTCCTGACCCGACCACATCCGTCGATCGCCGACTACATCCTCGCCACCACGATGAGCGAGGCCGGCGGCGCCAACGCGGTCAACACCGTGATCGTCGACTACCGCGGCTTCGACACCCTCGGCGAGATCACCGTTTTCGCGATTGCCGGCCTTGTGATCTACGCGCTGCTGGACCGCGCGCGGCTGACTGCATTGACCCCCTTTGCGGCGCGCACACCGCCGACGCACTCGCTGTTCCTCGGCATCTGCGCCCAGCTGATCCTGCCGCTAGCGGTCGCGGTCTCGGCTTACCTGTTCCTGCGCGGCCACAACGCGCCCGGCGGCGGCTTCATCGCCGGCCTCGTGCTCGCGATCGCGCTGATCCTCCAGTACATGGCCGCCGGCTCGGAGTGGGTCGACGAGCGTCTGCGCCAGGACTGGAACCGCTGGATGGGCGCCGGCCTGCTGGTGGCGGTCGCGACCGGCATCGGCGCCTTCGCCTTCGCCCATCCGTTCCTGACCTCCAGTACGCCGCACCTGCACTTGCCACTGATCGGCGAAATCCACCTTGCCAGCGCGATCGGCTTCGACACCGGCGTCTACGTCGTCGTGTTCGCCGCCTGCCTGATGATGCTGGCGATGCTCGGCAAAATCAGCCGCTGGGAGGACAAGGGCTGATGGAACTCCTTGCGGCCAGCGCGATCGGCGTGCTCGTGGCCTGCGCGGTTTGGCTGATGCTGCGCGCGCGCACCTTCGATGTGATCCTCGGGCTCACTCTGCTCTCGTACGCGGTCAACGCAATGCTGTTCATGATGGGCGGCCTCGCGCTCGGCAAGCCGCCGCTGATCCGTCAGGGGCTGTCGCCAACGCTCGCGAGCTACGCCGATCCGGTGCCGCAGGCGCTGGTGCTGACCGCGATCGTGATCAGCTTCGCGATGACCGCACTGCTGGTCGTAGTCGCGCTGCGCAGCCGGGAGGCGAACGACTCAGACCACGTCGACGCCGACGACGGGGACGATAGATGAACCATCTGCCCGTCCTGCCGGTGCTGATCCCGCTCATCGCGGGTGCCCTGCTGCTGATGCTGCACGACACCGGCGTGCGCATCCGGAGACGGCTATCCGCCATTGCCGTGCTGGCGATGGCCGTGGTCGCGATCCTGCTCGTTGGGCTTGCCGAC
The DNA here is from genome assembly GCA_937924195.1 of uncultured Lysobacterales bacterium. Classification (GTDB taxonomy): domain Bacteria; phylum Pseudomonadota; class Gammaproteobacteria; order Xanthomonadales; family Ahniellaceae; genus UDEA-SF1. The sequence continues at coordinate 11,024 of CALDVP010000083.1, read as the reverse complement.
CAAGGCGCGCTGCTCGTCTATCAGCTCGGAAACTGGCCGTCGAGCGTTGGCATCGTGCTGGTGGTCGACCGGCTGGCGGCGCTGATGCTGCTGCTGACCGTGGCCTTGGGCGCCGTCGCACTCGCCTACGCCGCCAACGGCCTGGACGACCGCCAGCCACACTTCCACGCGTTGCTGATGTTCCAGGTCATGGGCATCTCCGGGGCCTTCGTGACCGGCGACCTGTTCAACCTGTTCGTGTTCTTCGAGGTGCTGCTGATCGCGAGCTACGGCCTGCTCGTGCATGCGGCCGACGGCGAACGGCTCCGGCGCGCGACCCACTACATGGTCATCAACCTCACCGGCTCGTCGCTGTTCCTGGTCGCGATCGGACTGATCTTTGGCCTGGTCGGCACGCTCAACATGGCCGACCTCGCGCGCAAGGTCGCCGCGCAGCCGGCCGAGAACGTCGCGCTGCTGCGCGCCGCGGCGCTGCTGTTGATGGTCGTGTTCGCGATCAAGGGCGCGCTGTTACCGCTCTGGTTCTGGCTGCCGCGCACCTACGCCGCGGCGACGCCGGCGGTCGCGGCGCTGTTCGCGATCATGACCAAGGTCGGCGTCTACGCGGTCTATCGGGTGCACACCCTGGTCTTCGGGCCGGAGGCCGGTGCAGTCGCCGACGTGGCGCAGCCGTGGCTGCTGCCGCTCGGGCTCGCGACACTTGCGATTGCGGCGCTCGGCGCGCTCGCCGCGAATACGCTGCGGACTTTGATCGGCCATCTCGTCGTCGCTTCGGCGGGCATGCTGTTCACCGCCTTCGGCGTCGGCGGCCAGGCCGCGCTCGGCGCCGCGCTCTACTATCTCGTCCACTCGACCCTGGTCGCGGCGGCGCTGTTCCTGCTCGCCGATCTGGTGCTGCGACATCGCCCGGCCGCCGGTGACTGCCTCAAGACCGACGACGCGATCCGGCGGCGCGACGCGCTGGCTTTCGCCTTCATCGTGGCCGCGATTTCGATGGCCGCGTTGCCGCCGCTCTCCGGCTTCGTCGCCAAGGTTGCGTTGCTCGATGCCCTCTCCGCGCACCCCGCAGGCGCCTGGCTATGGACCGTCGTACTGGCGTCCGGCCTGCTCGTGATCGTGGCGCTGGCGCGTGCCGGCTCGCACCTGTTCTGGCGGCCGCCGCCGAGGGGCCTCACCGGGACCGCACCGGTCGCGACGCTGCGCTTGGTCGAGGCCGCACCGCTCGCCGCCCTGCTGACCGCGAGCATCGCGCTGTCGGTCATGGCCGATCCGGTGCTGCGCTATGCCGAAGCGACCGCCACGCAACTGCTCGCCCCGCAGCGTTACATCCAGGCGGTCCTCGGCCAGCGGCCGGTCGAGCGGCCGGAGGCCACGCCGTGATCCGTCTCGTGCCCAATCCCTTGATCAGCGCCGTGATCCTCGTGGTCTGGCTGCTGCTGAACGGCCCGAGCGCGGGCCAGTTGCTGCTCGGCCTCGTCCTCGCGCTCGGGGTGCCGGTGCTCGTGGCACCACTGAAGCCGGACCGCCCACACATCCGGCGTCCGGTTCGCGCGGTGGCACTGTTCGGCCTCGTGCTGGCCGACATCGTCAAGGCCGCGATCGAGCTCGCCGTCCGCATCCTCGGGCCCGAGGCGCGTGTGCGCCCGACGTATTTCTGGGTCCCCCTCGACCTGCGCGATCCCTACGCGATCGCCGCCCTGGCCGGCATCATCACGATGACGCCCGGCACGCTGTCCTCGGACCTGACGCCCGATCGCCGCTACCTGCTCGTGCACTGCTTCCACACCGACGATGCCGACGCGACGATCGCCGAGATCAAGAACCGTTACGAGCGGCGGCTCAAGGAGATCTTCGAATGACCGCCGCGGTTCTGCCGTGGGTACTGGCGATGCTGGGACTTGCCGTCCTCCTGTCGCTGTGGCGCCTGGTGCGCGGCCCCGGGCTGTCGGACCGGATCCTCGCGCTCGACACGCTCTACGTCGTGACCACCGCGCTGCTGGTCGCGCTCGGCATCTGGCTCGACAGCAGCGTCTACTTCGAGGCCGCCATGATCATCGCCCTGCTCGGCTTCGTCGGCACGGTGGCCTTCGCGCGCTACCTCGAGCGCGGGGACGTGGTCGAATGAGCGCGCCGCTGCCGCCGCTCCTCGACGCGGTGATCGCGGGCCTTCTGTTGTTCGGCGGCGCCTTCGCGCTGGTCGGCGCCTATGGACTGGCCAAGCTCGGCGACTTCCTGAAACGCCTGCACGGGCCGACCAAGGTCACGACGCTCGGCATCGGTTCGATCCTGATCGCATCGATGCTGTGGTTCGGCCTGCGCGGCGGCGCGCCGATCGCGCACGAGCTGCTGATCACGTTGTTCGTGTTCATCACCGCGCCGGTCGCCGCGCACATGATGGTCAAGGGCGCGATGGCGATCGACGCTTCGACGAAACCGCCACCACCGCCATCGGATCGACTGGACGATGCGGGCTGAGGCCCGTCGCCGATAGTCGGATCGAGCATCTCCGCGCCATGCGCCGGCCAAGGCCGGCGCTACACAACCTGTCGCGCGGGGGACGGGTCTTGCGCCGGCCAAGGCCGGTGCGGCAGACCCTGTAGCGCGCGGCTTGCCGCGCGCGGGATCGCCGCCCGCGTCGGTGATTGCCGCGAAAATCGTCGAGAGGGTCGAGACGCGCTTGCCGCGCGCGGGGTCGCCGCCCGCGTCGGTGAGTGCCACGAAAATCGTCGAGAGGGTCGAGACGCGCTTGCCGCGCGGGGGGTCGGCCCAGCGGCTCGGCCGGATACGGGCGGGTCGTCTCAGCCGCCGATGCCGGCCACCGACGCGGTGCCGCGCGAATACTCGACGAGGTACCACAGGTAGACCGCATAGCCGACAAGCAGCAGCGTGCCGGATGGGCGCGAGATCCGCATCGCGATCATCATCATCGGCACCAGCACGACCGCGAAACCGACCATCACTGGCAGGTCCAGCCACATCAGGGTCGCGCCGGTGGTCGGCAGCGGCTGGATCATTGCCGTGATGCCGAGCACGCACAGCACGTTGTAGATGTTCGAGCCGATCACGTTGCCGATCGCGATGTCGGTATGCCCGCGGATCGCGGCCGCGACCGACGAGGCGAGTTCCGGCAGCGACGTGCCGACCGCAACGATGGTGAGACCGATCACCAGCTCCGACAGGCCCAGTCCGCGCGCGAGCCCCACCGCGGCCTCGACGGCCAGCCAACCCCCGCCGATCAGCATCGCCAGCCCGCCGACGATGAATGCGGCGGTGAGCCACGTCGACCGGACATGCTTGACCTCCTCCGCGAACTCAGCCTTCACCTCGCTCGGCTCCTGCCTCGAGTTCCGCAGCAGCAGCAACAGAAAAGCGACGAAGGCGGTGACCATGATTCCGCCCTCGACCCGGCTGACCGATCCACCGGTCGCCAGTGCCCAGAGGCCGAAACTGATCGCGATCATGATCGGCAGCTCGAGCCGCACCATGCGCAGGTGCACGGCCAACGGCGTGACCAAGGCCGCGCAGCCGAGGATCAGCGCGACGTTGGCGATGTTGCTGCCGACCACGTTGCCGACCGCGATGTCGGTGCTGCCCTTGAGCGCCGCCGAGAGGTTGACCGCGAGCTCCGGCGTGGAGGTTCCGAATCCGACGACGACGAGGCCGATCACGAAGGGGCTGATCCCCAGGCGCTCGGCAACCGCCGAAGCGCCGCGCACGAACACGTCGGCACCGACGCCGAGGATTGCGACGCCGAGCGCGAGGATGCCGAGGTCGAGCAGCATGGGGCGAGGGTCCGGGAAAAAGTGGCCGGAGAATAGCGGGGCGGTGCCCGGGGCGCCGTCGGCGCGCACGGACGGCACGCGCGCGGGCGGCGGCAAAACGGGTCGTTCAGCCGGCGACGACCTGCCAGACCTGGAACACGATGAAGGCCACGAAGGCGCCGAATAGCAACCCGCCCTCGGCGCGGCTGATCCGGGCATCGCCCCGGATCAGCGGGTAGAGCACGGCCGAAAAGGCAATCAGTGCCGGTATCTCGAGCTGGACCAACGAGCTTGCGACCGGATAGGGCTCGAGGATCGCGGTGGCGCCGAGGATCAGCGTGAGGTTGACGAGGTTCGAGCCGACTGCGCTCAACACGACCACGTCGCCGCGCCCCCGGATCGCCGCGACGACCATCAGCGCGAGCTGCGGCAGCGAGGAGCCGATCGCGACCAGGGTCAGACCGGCGAAGAGCTCGCTGACCTGCCACTGCCCGGCAAGGTAGACCGCTTCGCCGACGACCATGCGCGCGCCGTACCAGGTCAACGCCGCGCCGATCACGAGCCGCAACAGGTTCAGCCCGACGTGGGTGCGCGTCAGGCCCTCGGACTCGAAGACTGCGACCGTGACCGGCGCCGAACGGGTCGCGCGATGGCGCACCGCGACGGTGCCGAGCACCACGAAGGCCACGACCAGCAACCCGCCGTCGAGGAAGCCGAAGGTGCCGTTGTGGGCCGCCGCCAGCAGCACGATGCCGGCGGCCATCAGCGCGAGCACGAAGGGCTTGAGCAGCGGCAGGTGGACGTCGAGCGGACGGATCAGCGCGCACAGGCCGATCCCGAGGCCGATGTTGACGAGGCAGCTGCCGATGATGTTGCCGAGCGCCAGCGCGCCGTGCCCCTCGGCGACCGCGTCGATGTTGATCGCGAGGTCCGGCGCCGAGCCACCGAAAGCAGTCAGCAGCACGCCGATCGCGAAGGCTCCAGCCCCGAGCCGGGCGCCGAGACCGGCGAGGCCGCGTACCAGCGAGTCGGCTCCGAGCGCGAGCACGACGACTCCGAGTAGGAACCACAGGATCTCGATCGACATGCGTCCCCCGGTACCCGGATGGCGATGGCCTCCGGCCCGCATCTGCTCCCAATCCTAGCCGGCACGACGCCGATGCGTCCGGTGAAGCCGACTTGGCGCATACTCCGCCCGGTCCGGAGCGATCGTCGACCCGGCACGATGGAGAAGCACGATGGGTATCCTCGATTTCGCGCGTTCAGTCGGCGCCAAGATCTTCGGCGGCACCGATCCGGAAAAACACTCCGAGCCCTACAAGCCGCTGCGCCAGCACGTCGCCGACGCCGGCATCGACGCGAGCGGTCTCTCGTTCCGCTTCGAGCACAGCATCCTGATCGCCGAAGGCCACGTGCCCGACCAGGCCACGCGCGAGAAGGTGATCCTGATCGTCGGCAACGTCGAGGGCGTGGGCAAGGTCGACGACCGGCTCGTCGTCGGCCAGCCGCCGGCGCCGGCCGAGGTCGCGGCAGCGACCGCGATGAGCGCTGCCGAAAGCGCCGCCGCCCAGGCCGTGCAGGCCCCGAGCGACTGGACCACCAAGACCTACACCGTGCAGAAGGGCGACACGCTCGGCGCGATCGCGAAGAAGATGTACGGCAAGTCCAGCCTCTACCCGAAGATCTTCGAGGCCAACCAGCCGATGCTGAAAGATCCGGACAAGATCTACCCGGGCCAGGTGCTGCGCATCCCGCCGCTCGACGGCGCCCACTGAAGCAGGCGGTCGCTTCCGGCACCTTCGCGTGCCGGACGCGGACCCGCCGAACGGAGCCCGGCCGATGGCCATCCCGTACCGCCGTCCCGCCCGCGGTCTGCGCTGGGCCCTTGCGCTGCTGATGCCGTTCTGCTGCGGTCCCGTTGCGACGGCGCAGGACACGGGCCCTGCGCCCGTGGTCCTGCCCGCGACCCCTCTCACTCCGCGCGCGGACGACGCGATCGTCGCGGTTCCGCCGGTCGAGGCCCTCGACGGCGCCGCCGACACCGAACAGGCCCGCCTCGAGGCCTTCGTCGACGGCGTGGTCGAGTCCTTCCGCCAGCGCGACCGCATCGCCGGCGTCACCGTCGGCGTGCTGCGCGGCGGCCGGCCGTTGCTGGTCCGCGGCTACGGCCACGCGCGCCTCGATCCGGCCGAGCCGGTCGATCCGGCGCGGCACCTGTTCCGGATCGCGTCGATCTCGAAGACCTTCACCTACGTCGCCGCGATGCAGTTGGTCGAGCAGGGACGGCTGTCGCTCGACGATCCCGTCAACGAACGCCTGCCCGAGCGGCTGCGCGTGCCGGACGACGGCTATCCGGAGCCAATCCGGATCCGCCACCTGCTGACCCACACCGCCGGCTACGAGGACCTCGCGCTCGGGCATCTGTTCGTGCGCGATCCGGCGGACGTCCTCCCGGCCGACGAGTACCTCGTCCGCCACCGTCCGCGCCGCGTGCGCCCGCCGGGGCGCGAGGCGGTCTATTCGAACTACTCGGTCGCCCTGCTCGGCGCCGTCGTCGCGCACGTCAGCGGGATGCCGTTCGAGGACTACGCCGAGCGCCATCTGTTCGGCCCGCTCGGCATGACGCACACGACCTTCCGCGAACCGGACCTCCGCGATGCGCGGCGGCTCGAGGGCCCGCTCGCGGGCAACCTCGCCACCGGTTTCGGGCGCGAGGCCGGACGCTTCGTCGCGAAGCCCCTCGAGCACATCGCCCAGACCGCCGCGGCCGGTGGCGCCTCGTCGACCGCGCGCGACATGCTGCGCTTCGCCGCAGCGCTGCTCGGCGACGGTGCGCTCGACGGCGGCCGCATCCTCGCTGCGGAGACCAACGCGCAGCTGCGGGAGCTCTCGTTCGCCAACGCCGAGGGCATCAATGGCCTCGCACACGGTTTCATCACCGACCGGATCGGCCCGCACACGAGCTTCGGCCATGGCGGCGCGACGCTCTATTTCCATTCGAATCTGGTGCTGGTGCCGACGCTCGACCTCGCGATCTTCGTCTCGACCAACACCGCGACCGGGCGTCGCTTCGCGGCCGAGTTCCCGGTGCGCCTGGTCGAGTTCCTCGACCCCGCGGCCCGTCCACCCGCGCCGGCCGACGCCACCGCGACCAGCGAGGACCTCCGGCGCTATGCCGGCTCGTACCTCAGCAACCGCCGCCCGTGGCGCAGCCCGGACGCGCTGTTGCTGTCGCTGTCCGGCGCGATCACGCAGGTCCAGCCGACCGCCGATGCGCTGATCGTCGCCTCGCCGATCGAGACCTTGCGCTACCTGCCCGATGGACCGAATCGCTTCCGCGAGGATGGCGGCCACCGGCGCCTCGCCTTCCTCGTCGACGATGGCGGCCATGTACGCGCGCTCGCTGCGCCGTCGGGGGTTCTGGTCTCCGACCGCATCGGCTTCTTCGGCCATCCGCAGACCGTCGTGCTCGGCGTGCTCGGCGCCGTGCTGATCGCAGTCGCGAGCTTGGTGCGTCTGGTGCGCGCCACGCGCCGGCGACCGGTCAGGCGGCCCGACGCGCTGCTGCCGCAATTCGTCGCCGCGATCGCCTCATTGGTCTGGATCCTGTTCGCGATCGTGGCAGCGGCTGCACTGACAACTTTTGCCACGCTCGGCGACGAGACGCTGTTCGCGTACCCGACCCGTGCCTGGCAGGTCACGTTGTTGATCGCACCGGTCGCAGCGCTGTTGACTGCATTGCAGCTGCTCCTGCTCCCGCTGGTCTGGCGCAGCCGCTGGCGCGGATCGTCGAAGTCCGCGCACACGCTCGGGGTGCTGTGGCTGACGGTGACCGTGTGGCTGCTGTGGCGCTGGAACCTGCTGGGCGGGCCGGTGTAGCGGCGTCGGATCGTCGCGCCATCGCAAGCGTCGCGCCCTCTTGCGGCGGCAATCCGATCTATCCGTAGCCGCGGCTCCAGGTCGCGGACGCACGGGCCGCTGCGGCCTTGCGCTGCATCGCCAGACGAGGCACGCCCCGCACCGGGTACCTGCCGTGCCTACCGGCGCTGCGACCTCGTTCCTCGCCGACCCTCGAGCGAGGCGCCGACTCGCCGGCGGCGGTCGACACGTCGATCGCCACCTGACAAGTCGAATTCGCCTGCGGGCGGTCTCCGACCCGAAGCCCGAAGCGCCCCGTGGCCGGCAGGGAGATTCACTCCCGGAATCGATCGTTGGCCGATCACGACTGCTTTTGAAAGAGGTCGACTTGATAGACTGTCGAAACGTTCTCGGACGCTCGCCGTCCGTCCTCGACCCGCTGGAAGAGTCGCCCTGCGATGGATCGCAAAACCGCCCCGGACGAGCGGGCCACGCAGCACCCGATGTCGCCGTTCGTGCCGAAGCTTGCGACGGTGCTCCGCCGCGGCTACGGCTTCCCCGACCTGCGCGCCGACCTGATCGCGGGTCTCACGGTTGCCGTGGTCGCGCTACCGCTCGCGATGGCGATCGCGATCGCCAGCGGCACGACGCCCGACAAGGGCATCGTGACGGCCGTGGTCGCGGGCTTCCTGATCTCGCTGCTCGGTGGCTCGCGGGTCCAGATCGGCGGTCCGACCGCCGCCTTCATCCCGGTCGTGTTCGTCACCATCGAACGCTTTGGCCACGGCGGCCTGCTGCTGGCGACACTGATGGCCGGCGGCATGCTGATCCTCGCGGGGTTGCTGCGCGTCGGCACCTGGATGCGCTACATGCCCAAGCCCGTGATCACCGGCTTCACCGCCGGCATCGCGGTCAGCATCGCGCTGTCGCAGATCAAGGACGCACTCGGCCTCGAGATGGGGCCAGTGCCGGCCGAGTTCCGCGCCCGCATCGAGGCTTACGCGCAGCACTGGGACAGCGTGACGCCAGCGGCGATCGTACTGACGGCTGCGACGATTGCGGTCGTGGTCGCGATGCGTCGCTGGCGTCCGACCTCGCCGTCGATGCTGATTGCAATCCTGGCCGCGAGCGTCGCGACGCTGCTCCTGGGCCTGCCGGTCGAGACCATCGCGATCCGCTTTCCCGAGGGCATTCCCTCGGTAATACCGAGCCTCGCGCTGCCATCGATCCCCTTCGAACGCGCGGCCGAGCTGCTGCCGACTGCCTTCACGATCGCCTTTCTCGCCGGGGTCGAGTCGCTGCTGTCGGCGGTGGTCGCCCACGGCATGTGCGGCGGCCGCCACCGCAGCAACGCGGAACTGGTCGCGCAGGGGGTCGCCAACGTCGCCTCGGCCTCCGTCGGCGGACTCCCGGCAACCGGCGCACTGGCCCGAACCGCGACCAACGTCCGTGCCGGCGCACGCTCGCCGGTTGCCGGCATGGCGCACGCCGTGTTGCTGCTGGTCATCGTGCTGTCGGTCGCACCGATGATCGGCTACGTGCCGCTGGCCGCGCTGGCCGGCGTGCTGCTGGTCGTGGCCTGGAACATGGCCGAACTCGAATCCTTCCGGCACCTGATGCGCGGGCCGGTCGGCGACCGCATCGTGCTGCTCACGACCTTCGTGCTGACCGTCGCGGTCGACCTCACCGTCGCGATCGAGGTCGGCGTCGTGCTGGCGGCCCTGCTCTTCATGCACCGGATGGCGAGCGTGGTCGAGATCGCGCAGGGCGTGCAACTGGTCGAACCGGAACCGGAGGACACCGAGGCCCAGGGTGATCGCGACGCGCGCCGCGGACTGCCGAAAGATGTCGAGGTCTACGAGGTGGCAGGACCGCTGTTCTTTGCCGTCGCCAATCGCCTCGACGACCTTCTCGATCAGTATTTCCAGCCGCCGAAGGTGCTGATCCTGAGGCTCGGGCGCGTGCCGCTGATCGACGCCTCGGGCGCGACCGCGCTCATGCAGTTCCTCGAACGCGCCGGCCGACTCGGCATCTGCGTCATCCTCGAGGGGCTTACCGACCAGCCGCGGAGAACACTCGAGGCGATGCACGCCTTACGCCACCCATCGATAGTCGGCGAGGCCGGCGACTTCGCCACCGCGCGTCGCCTCGCGTCCGAGATCTCTTCCGGGCAGCGCTGATCGGCCGTTGAAACCGCCGGGGCCTGCCGCGAGGCGCTCGGCGCCCTTTCAGGTTCCGTCGACGCGCTGCCGCGATCATCGGGAAAGCAGCGTTCACACGGCCAAAGACTGCGCCGCGAGACTCGTCAACGCCCGGTCATCGCGCCCGGCCAGATCCACCCGCGCACCTCGTCGCGATCGACGCCGTGGGCATGGGCGTAGGTCAGGGCGTCGTGGCGCAGGTCCTTGAGCCGCTCCTTGGCGTGCGCGCTGGCGCCGGCGGCGCCGCGCGCCATCTCGATCGCGTGGATTGCGAGCGTGTAGCGGTCGATGTGGTTCGTGATCGCGAGCTCGAGCGGAGTCGCGATGCTGCCGCGCTCGATGTAGCCGCGGACGTGGATGTTGACGTGGTTGCGGCGGCGGTAGACCAGGCGGTGGATCAGCCACGGATAGCCGTGGAACGCGAACAGCACCGGCTTGTCGACGGTGAACAGGCCATCGAAGTCGCGATCCTCGAGCCCGTGCGGATGGTGCTCGGGCGATGACAGCCGGAACAGGTCGACCACGTTGACGAAGCGCAGGCGCAGGTCCGGCACGTGCTCGCGCAGCAGCGCCGTGGCCGCGAGCGCCTCCTGGGTTGCGACATCGCCACAGCCGACCAGCACGATCTCGGGCTCGGCGCCCTGGTCGGTCGAGGCGAAATCCCACAGACCGATTCCCTTGGCCACATGGCGCCGCGCGTCCTCGAGGCCGAGATACTGAAGATGCGGCTGCTTGTCGCAGACGATCACGTTGACGCGGTTGGTGGTGTCAAGGCAATGCTCGGCGGTGACCAGCAGCGAGTTCGCGTCGGGCGGCAGGTAGATCCGGACCACGTCCGGCGACTTGTTCGCGACGATGTCGAGGAAGCCGGGGTCCTGGTGGGTAAAGCCGTTGTGGTCCTGGCGCCAGACGGTCGAAGTGATCAGCAGGTTCAGCGAGGCGAGCGGCGCGCGCCACGGCACGCGGCGCGCGTGGTCGAGCCACTTCGCATGTTGGTTGAACATCGAGTCGATGACGTGGGCGAAGGCCTCGTAGGTCGACAGGAGCCCGTGGCGACCGGTCAGCAGGTAGCCCTCGAGCCAACCCTGGCACTGGTGCTCCGACAGCATCTCCATCACCCGGCCGTCGGGTGCGACGTGGTCGTCGTCCTTCGCGATCTCACCCATGAAGCAGCGGTCGGTGACCTCGAAGACCGCACCCCAGC
>CALDVP010000082.1 GCA_937924195.1 uncultured Lysobacterales bacterium | reverse complement strand
GCTCGGGCAGCAAGGCGCGCAGACGGTCCTGTGCCAGCCACGCCGCGCCCGCGATGCCAGCGACGAGCAGCAGGGCGACCAGCCCCAGTCGCGAATGGGGCTTCGGCGGCGCCGGTCTCCGCCAGTCCGGGCGCAGGTGTGGCGGGATACGGGTCGCGGGTTCGAGCCCCTCGAGGTCGCCAAGACGGGGTTCGAGCCCGGAATCGGATCGCCGGTTCAACGGCGTGCCCCACGGCCCTGTGGGCGGTTCGGCTTTTCGGTCAGCACGCGGCGGGCATCCAGCACGTTGGGGAGACTCTGTATTCTGGCGAGCAAACCTGAAAGCTGCCCGAAGTCATCGACGCGCAGCGCGAAGGTCAGCAGTGCCTCGCCCCGGTCCGGGTCGGTCCGGGTGCTGGCGGCAATCACGTCGACGTCGGCCGCGGCGATCGCGGCAGAGACGTCTTTGAGCAAGGCCTTGCGGTCCCAGGCGCGGACCTCCACGTTGACCTCATAGCCGGACTCGTCCTTGCGCCCCCACTCGACCTGCACCAGCCGTGAGGGCTCGCGCGCGACGAGGTGGGCGAGGCTCCTGCAGTCGGCGCGGTGGATGCTGACCCCGCGTCCGCGCGTGAGGTAGCCGACCACCGGGTCGCCCGGCAGGGGCTGGCAGCAGCGCGCGAGCACGTACAGCAGGTTCCCGACGCCCTGGATCGCGACGCCGCCCTCGGTCCTCGGTGGCCGCGGCGGTGCTGCGCTCTCGAGCGGCCGGAGGGGCTTTGGTGCCTCGGCCTCGTGCAGGGTGCGCGCGACCTGGCTGGCACTGATCTCCCCGATCCCGACCGCGACCAGCAGATCCTCCTCGCCCTTGAGTCTGAAGCGCTCGAGCACCGGGGAGAGGTCGGCACCGGCCTGGGCGGTGCGCTTGAGTTCGCGCTCGAGGATCTCGCGCCCGGCGGCGACGTTGCGCGCGTGGTCCGCATGCCGGAACCAGGCCCGGACCTTCTCCTTGGCCCTCGGCGTTGCGAGGAAGGTCTGGCCGCGGGTGATCCAGTCGCGCCGTGGCGCGGATTCCTTCGCGGTGATGATCTCGACCGTGTCGCCGCTCGCCGGCCGATGGGTCAGCGGCACGATCCGTCCGTTGACCTTGGCGCCACGGCAGCGGTGGCCGACCTCGGTGTGGACGTGGTAGGCGAAATCCAGCACCGTCGCGCCGCGCGGCAGGTCGACGACCTGGCCCTTCGGGGTCAGCACGTAGACCCGGTCGTCGAGAAGCTCGGTCTCGAGGCCAGCCATGAACGCGGCGTCGTTCTCGGTATCGCCGCGCGCTTCCAACAATCTGCGCATCTCGGCGATCTTGCGTTCGAAAGCCTGGTCGCCGCCGCCGCCTTCCTTGTAGCGCCAGTGCGCCGCGACTCCGAGCTCGGCGTGCGCGTGCATCTCGTGGGTGCGGATCTGGACCTCGAGGGTCTTGCCTTCGGGCCCGATCACCGCAGTGTGCAAAGAGCGATAGTCGTTGCCTTTCGGTCGTGCGATGTAGTCGTCGAACTCTCCCGGAACGTTCGGCCACAGTTGGTGGACGACGCCGAGCGCCGCGTAGCAGGTCGCCACGTCGTCGACCAGCACGCGCACCGCTCGGATGTCGTAGAGGTGCTCGAAGTCCGCGCGCTTGCGCTGCATCTTCTTCCAGATGCTGAAGATGTGCTTCGGTCGGCCGCTGACCTCGGCGCGGATTCCCGCGCGCGCCAGTGCCGCGCGGAGTTGGGCCTTGGTGGCCTCGATCCAGCGCTCGCGGTCGCCGCGGCGCTCGTCCAGCAGGCTCGCGATCCGCTTGTAGACCTCCGGCTGGAGATAGCGGAAGCAGAGGTCTTCCATCTCCCACTTGACCTGCCAGATCCCGAGCCGGTTGGCGAGCGGCGCATGGATGTCCGCGGTCAGCTCGGCCAGCGCGCGCCGCTCGTCGTCGGGGGCTTTCGCAGCGCGCCGCAGCCGGACCAGTTGGCGGGCGAGCAGGATGAAGACGACCCGCAGGTCGCGGATGATCGCGAGCAGCAGCCGGCGGAGTCCCTCCGGGTCGCCGCGGCCCCGCTCGCGGTGCAGCGCCCAGACCTTCTCGGCTTCGCGCTGGCCCTCGACCAGGGGCGCGAGTCGTGCCGGGACCCCTGCTGCGGGGCGCGGATCCGCGCCGTGGATCGCCGCGGCCAGGGTGTCGGCGTCGACGCCGAGCGCATCGAGCAGCTCCAGCGTGGCGGCGAGCTCCGCCTCGACCTCGTCATCCACTGGCGCTGCGCCCGCCAGCGCACCGTCGAGCAGGGGTCCGGTCGCAGCGTCCGGCGGACGGGCGTCGAGCCAGTCGCGGAGCGTTCTGGCGATGGCGGCCTTGGCCTTCACGCGGTGGAGTCTAGTGGGGCCGGCGGGGCGCCCAGGTCATGTCGGCGTCGTTCAGCGCTCGGGGTCGCGTTCGGAATGGCCTCGGGTACACTGGTCGGCCTCGGAAACACGGACGGCTGGAGTCCTCCATGGGTCGATCCTTCATCCTCGTCGCGGCTCTCGTCCTGGCGGTGCCCGCCGCGGCCGCGGAGTTCTCGTCGCTCGAGGAGCGGATGAGCGCGGCCGAGTTCCGCGCGGCCGGGCTCGACAAGCTGACGCCCGAGGAACTGGCCAGGCTCAACGACTGGCTGCGCACCCGCGGCCTGCTGACCGCCGCGTCCGGCACGGCGACGACGGCCGGGTTCCGCAGCAACACCTTTTTCGGCACCGGCGAAACGTCGGGCCCGATCCGCTCGGAGATCCGCGGCGATTTCCGCGGCTGGCAGAAGGGCGACAAGATCCGGCTCGAGAACGGCCAGGTCTGGGAAGTGATCGACGGCACGCTGGGCATCCCGTCTACGCCGCTCGCCAAGGTCACGATCGAGCCCGGCTTCATGGGCTCCTGGCTGATGAAGGTCGAGGGCTACAACGCCACCGCGCGCGTGCGACGGGTGCGCTGATCGCGGTCCGGCTGCTGCGGGCACGTGTCCGCGGGTACCGATGCCACTGCGGGCCCCGGATCGTCCTCGGCAGTGATCCGGCTCGAGCGCGGTCCGGCGACCGCAGGTAGAGTTCCCGGGTCGCGCGTGTTCCGGCCTAGCGCTGCCGGCGCGGCGCGGCTCCCCGACCATTCCGGACACCCGACCCGATGGCCGCCGAGCAGGCGTACGCCTTGTCCACGTTCTCCGAGTTTGCGCTGCTGCTGTTGATCGCGGCTGCCGTCGGCGCGGTCTTCGTCCGGCTCAAGCAGCCGGTGCTGATCGCCTACATCGTGGTCGGTATCGCAGTCGGGGGTGCCGGATTTGGATTGGTCCGCGCGCACGAAGAGATCGATCTGCTCGCGCAGATCGGCGTTGCGGTGCTGCTGTTCGTGGTCGGACTCAAGCTCGACCTGCACCACGTCCGCCATATCGGCCCGGTGGCGCTGGCGACCGGCCTCGGGCAGCTCGCCTTCACGATCGTGATCGGCTTCTTCCTGACACTCGCGCTCGGCAAGGGCTGGGTCGAGGCGCTCTACGTCGCGGTCGCGCTGACGTTCTCGTCGACGATCATCATCGTCAAACTGCTGTCGGACAAGCGCGAGCTGGATTCGCTGCATGGCCGCATCGCGGTCGGCTTCCTGATCGTGCAGGACCTCGCCGTGGTCCTGGCGATGATGGCGATGAGCGCGATGCGCAGCGACGGCACTGCCGAAACCGCCATCGACTGGGGTGACATCGCAGTAGACCTCGCGTGGAAGATCGCCGTCGCCGGCATCGCCCTGACCATACTGATGCGGTATGTGCTGCCGGTCGTGGTGCGGGTGATGGCACGCTCGCAGGAGCTGCTGCTGGTGTTCGCAATCGCGTGGGGCGTGGCCCTCGCCGCGCTCGGCGAATGGGCCGGTTTCAGCAAAGAGGCCGGCGCCTTCCTCGCCGGCTTCTCGCTGGCCTCGACCGGCTACCGCGAGGCGATGAGCGCAAGGCTCACCAGCATCCGCGACTTCCTGCTGCTGTTCTTCTTCATCGACTTGGGCTCCAAGCTCGAGCTCTCGACACTCGGCGCCGAGGTCGGGCCCGCGACGGTGCTGTCGGCGTTCGTGCTGGTCGGCAACCCGTTGATCGTGATGGCGATCATGGGCTACATGGGTTACCGGCGGCGGACCGGGTTCCTGGCCGGTCTGACCGTGGCTCAGATCAGCGAGTTCTCGATCATCTTCGTCGCGATGGGCATCACGCTCGGCCATGTCGGTGCCTCGGCGCTGGGCCTGGTGACCTTGGTCGGTATCGTCACGATCACGTTGTCGACCTACATGATCCTCTACTCGCACCGGCTCTACGAGCGTTTCGCGCCGTGGCTCGGCGTCTTCGAGCGCAAGGACCCGTTCCGCGAGCGCGATGGAAGTGCCAAGGGCACGAGCACCGAGGACCCCGACGTGCTGGTGTTCGGCGTCGGTCGTTATGGCGGCCGTCTGCTCGCGCAGCTGCGCCGCGTGGGCGTCGACGCGGTCGGCATCGACTTCGATCCCGAGCGCGTCTCGGAACTGCGGGCTTTGGGTCTGCCCGTGCATTTCGGCGACGGCGAGGCGGTGGACTACCTCGAATCCTTGCCGCTCGAGCGAACACGCTGGGTCATCACGACCCTGCCGCAGTGGGACCAGAACCGGGCCCTCCTGCACGCGCTCCGCGCGGCGGGTTACCGCGGGCGCATCGCCCTTGTTCGACGCGATCCCGGTGCACCGCGCCAGGTGGGCGAGTTGCCGATCGACCTTGAACTAAACCCCTTCGACGACGCAGCGGATCACGCGGCGCGTGTCTTCGCCAGCCGCCTTCGAACCGACACCGGAGCTCCCACATGAGCGAGCCTCACCCGATCCGGTCGATTCTGGCCGCGACCGACTTCTCGCCGGACTCCCGCCACGCGCTCGAG
>CALDVP010000081.1 GCA_937924195.1 uncultured Lysobacterales bacterium | reverse complement strand
GGTCGAGGCCGCGGAACTGGCCCTGATCGGACGCGCCTTTCCCGATACCCGGGTGCGGGTGCAGCGCGGGGGGCAAGGCAACGACGTCCGCTTCGATGGCCCTGCGCTCGACGGCCGGGTGGTGCTGCCGGCGCCCGGTGCCCTGGATCGCCGGGTCGCGCTGGACTTCGAGCGGCTGTACCTGCTCGACCGCGTGCCGAGTCCCGAGGCGCGTCCGACCGATCCGGCGACGCTGCCACCGCTATTGATCACGGCGCGCGACTTCCGCCTCGGAGCCGCGAGGCTCGGTGCGATCGCGATCGAGACGCGGCCGATCGACGGCGGACTCGAGGT
Source organism: uncultured Lysobacterales bacterium (assembly GCA_937924195.1). Taxonomy (GTDB): domain Bacteria; phylum Pseudomonadota; class Gammaproteobacteria; order Xanthomonadales; family Ahniellaceae; genus UDEA-SF1. Next base: position 2,679 of record CALDVP010000081.1, on the reverse strand, counting down.
CGAACGTCTGTCGGCGAATTCGGCGGAACTCTCGGTCAGTGGCAGCGGCCGCTGGACCGGCACTGGCGAACGCGAGGCCTCGACCTTCGAGGTCGAACTCGGCGCGGCAAGCCTCGGCCGGATGCTCGATGCGCTGGGTTTCGTCGGTGTGGTCGACGGCGGACAAACGCGGGCTCGCCTGGCAGGACGCTGGCCCGGTGGCCCCGCGGACCTGAAGCTCGCACGGATCGACGGTGAACTCGAGGCGAGGATCGAGAAGGGCAGGATCCTCGAGGTCGAGCCGGGCGCCGGTCGCATCCTCGGCCTCGTCAGCCTGACCGAGATCCCGCGGCGGCTCGCGCTCGACTTCAGCGATTTTTTCCAGCGCGGCATGGCGTTCGACTCGATCGCGGGCCGCTTCCGGCTCGAGGCCGGCGATGCCTGGACGGATTCGATCGCAATCGCGAGCCCGGCGGCCGACATCATCATCAGTGGGCGCACCGGGCTCGCCGCTCGCGACTACGACCAGCGGCTGGTCGTGACCCCGCGGGTGGGCAGCGTGCTGCCGATCGTCGGGGCGCTGGCCGCGGGACCCGCCGGCGCCGCCGTCGGCGCCGTGGCCCAGGGCGTGCTGGGTCCCGGCATGGGCCGCATCGCGACCGCGAACTACAGAGTCACCGGCAGCTGGGACAGCCCCGAGATCGTGCCGCAGCGCGCGGGGCGGGACGGTCAGCCGAGATCCTGAGCGGCCAAGGCATGGCTTCATGGCGACGGTTTGCGCGTCCGTGCGGGGCTCATTCGGCCGGCGCGGCATCGACCGGTCGCCGGGGCTCGCCGCGCTACTCTCTTTGCCTGCTTGCGCGCCGCCCCGACGGCACGGCGCTCATGCCGCCCGATTCTTCTCCGGAGCCGCTACCGATGACCGACGCCCTCGTCCTTGCCGAATCCCGCCTGCTGGGCGCGGCCGGCCTCGCCACGTCCGACCTCGACCGCGTGTTCGCGCGGCTGATGGGCCCGGGCGTCGACGCCGCCGACCTCTACTTCCAGTCCAGCCGCAGCGAGGGCTGGATGCTCGAGGACGGACTGGTCAAGGAGGGTTCGCATTCGATCGAGCAGGGCGTCGGCATCCGCGCGATCAGCGGCGAGAAGACCGGCTTCGCGTACTGCGACGACTTCGCGCTGCCCGAACTGCTCGAGGCCTCGGCGATGGCGCGCGCGATCGCGCGCAGCGGCGCCAAGGTCGGTCCGCAGGCGCTGGCGCGGCGCGGCGCCAGCGCGCTCTACGCGCCAGTCGATCCGATCGAGACGCTCTCGCCCGAGGCCAAGGTGGACCTGCTGCGCGAGGTAGACGCCTACGCGCGCTCCCTCGATCCGCGGGTGAAGCAGGTCATCGTCAGCATCGCCGCCTCGCTCGACACCGTGCTGGTCGCGGCCAGCGACGGCGTGCTGGCCGGCGACGTGCGGCCGCTGGTGCGCTTCAACGTGCAGGTGATCGCCGAGTCCGGCGGCCGGCGCGAGAGCGGCAGCGCCGGCGGAGGCGGGCGCTACGACGTCGCGCGCCTGGTCCGCGATCAGCTACCGTTCGCCTTCGCGCGCGAGGCGGTGCGCCAGGCGCTGGTGAATCTCGACGCGGTCGACGCGCCGGCCGGCGCGATGACCGTGGTGCTCGGCCCCGGCTGGCCCGGCGTGCTGCTGCACGAGGCGGTGGGCCACGGCCTCGAGGGCGACTTCAACCGCAAGGGCCAGTCGGCGTACTCGGGCCGCATCGGCGAACGCGTCGCCGCGAAGGGCGTGACCGTGGTCGACGACGGCACGCTTCCCGAGCGCCGTGGCTCGTTGACGATCGACGACGAGGGCACGCCGACGCGACGCAACGTGCTGATCGAGGACGGCATCCTGGTCGGCTACCTGCAGGACCGGCTCAACGCGCGGCTGATGGGCGTGGCGCCGACCGGCAACGGCCGCCGCGAGTCCTTCGCGCAGCTGCCGATGCCGCGCATGACCAACACGCTGATGGAGGCCGGCGAGCGCGACCCGGCCGAGATCATCGCCTCGGTCAAGCGCGGCCTCTACGCGGTCAACTTCGGCGGTGGCCAGGTCGACATCACCAGCGGCCGCTTCGTGTTCTCGGCCAGCGAGGCCTACCTGATCGAGGACGGCCGCGTCGGCCCGCCAGTCAAGGGCGCGACGCTGAGCGGCAACGGCCCCGAGGCGATGACGAAGATCTCGATGATCGGCAACGACCTGAAGCTCGACGCCGGCGTCGGCGTCTGCGGCAAGGACGGCCAGAGTGTGCCGGTCGGCGTCGGCCAGCCGACCCTGCGCCTCGACGACATGACGGTCGGCGGCACGCGCGCGGGTTGAGTGCGGTTGCGATCAGCCGATCGCTTCGCGCAGCACGCGAAACAACTGCCGCGCGGCGGCGGGCGGTTTGCCGGCGGCGTTCTCGGCCGCGGCCTGACGGACCAGCGCGCGCAGCCGCTGGCGGTCGAGGCCGTGGTCGGGGAACTCGGCAAGGAGATCCCCGATCGCGGCATCGCCCTCGGCGAGCACGCGATCGCGCCAGCGCTCGATCCGGTGCAGCACGACGGCGTCGCGGCGGCGCACGTCGGTGTTGGCAAGGACCGCGTCGCGGACGACGGCCAGCGACTCCGCGTCGCGGCGCAACTGCTTGGCGAGGAACTGCAGCTGGCGCTTGCG
>CALDVP010000080.1 GCA_937924195.1 uncultured Lysobacterales bacterium | reverse complement strand
CGGCGACCGCTTGCTCGGCGACCGCTTGCTCGGCGACCGCTTGCTCGGCGACCGCTTCCTCGGCGACCGTTTCCTCGGCGACCGCTTGCTCGGCGACCGTTTCCTCGGCAATTGCTTCCTCGAAAGCTGTTTCGACCGGGGCCGACGGCGCGAGCGGCGCGAGATCCGCGAGCACGCCCGGCATGGCGGGACCTGCGCTGGCGGCGATCGCCCGCGGGACCCACACGCGGCGCACGCGTCGCACCTTGGCGCGAGCCCGTTGCCCGACCCACGCTTCCCGCCCCTGGGCAAGTTCGTCCGCGACCATCATGATGTCCGCGATGTCGGCGTTCGGCGCGCGGTTTTCCGCGAGCGCCGCGCGCAGTTCGGGCAGGATGTCGACGGCCTTTTCGACCAGCGCGACGACCGCGTCCCCCGGACGCACCGTGCCGTCGAGCACGCGGTTCAGCATGTTCTCGATCTTCCAGCTGAACTCGCCGATCGCAACTGCGCCGACCAAGCGACCGCTACCCTTCAGGGTGTGGAACGAGCGACGGATCGGCTTCAGCAGCTCCTGGTCAGTCCGGTTGGCCGACCACATCGGCAGCCGCTCGACGAGTTGGGCAATCTCCTCGCCGACCTCCTCGAGGAAGATCTCCCGGATCTCGGCATCGATTTCGCTCGTCGCGGGCGCCTGGAAGGTACCGGACAGCGTCGGGGCGACTTCTTCCTCGACCTCCTCCTCGACCTCGACCCACTCACCGTCGGGCTCGCCCGAATCCGTAGCCGCCAGCGTCATGGCGGGTTCCACGCCCGGTGCCGGTTCCTGGCTTGCCGCGTCGGCTACGACTGTGGCGGCCAGCCCTTTTTCTGATGTCTCGCCGCCGGGTGTGGCGGTCAGGGGCGCAGCCGCTTCCAGCGCCGCCCCGGCGATCTCGCCGAGCTCACTGCCAATCGGTGCCTGCGATTGCGGAATCTCTGGTGCCGGAACCGGCGCTTCGGGTGCGGCGACGCTGCCGTCGAGCCAACCGGCGGACGGCTCAGGTGGCGGCCAATAGCCGAGCGCCTCGAGGCTGCGGCGGGTGGTCTCGAGGATCGAAGCGCGGTCGAGTCGATGCTCGCGGCAGGCCTCGAGGTAGTACTCGATCGACGCGAAGGCGTCGGCGATCAGGTCGAGCTGCGCCGCGTCTGGGACGCGCTGATGCTGTAGCAACTCGACCTCGATGAAGCGCCGGAGCGCGCCGAGCAGTTCCGGAGCGTCCTCGACCGCGAGCATCGTCATCGCGCCCGAGACTTCGTTCAGCAGCTGCGGCACCTCGTGCACGCGGCGGTGATCCCATGGCGACTCGATGAAGGCGACGACGGCCTCGCGCACGCGGGCAAGGTTGCCCTCCGACTCCTTCATCAAGGTGTCGATGATCTTCCGCACCTCGATCGCCGGCAGGTCGATGGTGCGGGCACTTGCTTCGTCTTCGACCGGCGCAGCTTCTCCAAGGTCCGCGCCGAGCCGCTCGATATTGTCGTCGAGCGACGATTCGACGTAGATCAGCGCGCCGGCCACATCGAGCAGGGCTCGCTCGTCGGCCGATTTGTCACCAGCGGCCATGCGCGCGAGTTCCTCGCGCTGGGCCTGCACGGCCTTGCGCGGTTCGCCGAGTCCGAGCATGCCGAGCGTGTCTCCGATGCGATCGAGGACCTCGACTTGTGCCCCGAGGTCGGCGTGTCCCGCGCCGCTGCGGAGGTGGAGATCGAGAGCGTCCTTGACGCGCAGCAGATCGTCCTTGATCGCAGCCGAAACCGTGTCGAGCAACGCCCGGTTCTTGCCGACGAGGCTGCCCTTCGCGTGCTCGAGCTCGTGCTCGGTCGGCAGTAGGTTCGTCAGACCGAAGGCGCGTTGGACTGCCTCGGCGCGGGGCGTGGAGACGGTCGAACCGGCGAGGTAGTAGAGGAGATTCTTCAACAGGTCGCGGGGCGGATCGGCGCGAAACCCCGGCTCGCCAAACTGGATCAGCTTGCGCACCTCGCGGTCAACCCGCCCGAACAGCAGCTTGACCGCAGCGCTCGGCTCGATGCCGCCGACGCGCACGGTCTCGAGCGCAGCGGCGGCGACCCACAGCAGACGCCGTGCATCCTCCTGCACGACCTTCGCCCGCAATCGGTCGAGCACGGACACCATTTCGGCGAGCGCCTGCTCCGGCGCCTGGCCGCGGATCCAGTGCAGCAGTGCGCGCTGGTAATGGAAACGTTCCTGCGCCGCCTCGGCCTTGAGGCGCGATTCCGGGAGCGCATAGGGCGCACCGGCCGCTTCCTCGGGCAACGGTGCGTCGAGGTTTGGCGAGAACAGCACACTCTCGGACAGCAGCTTCTCGCCGCGACAGGCGCGCAGGTCGTTGAGCAGCGGCAACAGGACGATCGGGATGTCCTTGTGGCCACCCTGCAGGCGCTCGAGGTAGTCCGGCAACTGGACCATGCCGCCCATCAGGACGGTGAAAGCCTCTTCGCGCTGGCGAATGCGCTGCTCCTTCAGCGCGCGGGCCACCGACTCCATCTCGTCGACGACCATCGCCGCACCGTAGAGCTCGACCATCCGGAGGCTTCCTTGCACCTGATGGAGCTCCGCGAGGCAGGTGTCGATCCTGGACTCGTCCGCAGGGTCATCGGCATAGGCCTCGAGGGCATCGCGCGCCCGGGCGAGGGATTGGTCGAGTTCCGGCTTGACCCACGAGAGCGTGCTGAAGCCGAGATCGTCAGAAAGTCGCATGTTGGTCCGCTGCCCGTCGATGCCCACCGAGTGGCCGGATCGCGGCCGTCCCGGCCGTCTTCCGGATCACGAAGCCCACGCCGCGAGGCGCGAGCTCCGTCGACCGGGCACTCGCGCTCCCGGTCCTCGACCGGCGCCTCCATGCGCCGACCCGCCGAGCCGCCAAAGGCGACCCGTGAACCGGCGAGGCATCGCCCCACCGGCCGCATGCCGCGCTCAGGCCGGCAGCTTGAAGTCCGCCACCGAACGCCGCAGGTCCGCCGCCAGCTGCGCCAAGTTGCCGATCGACTCGGCCGTCTGGCTCGCGCCCACCGAAGTCTGCACCGTAATCTCGCGGATCACGTTCATCGTCGACGAGATGTTGCTCGCCGCGGTGGACTGTTGCATCGCTTCCTTCGAGATGCCGGAAATCAGCGACGCGAGGTCGTTCGACACGCGCTCGATTTCGTTCAGCGCCTCGCCGGCGTCCTCGGCGCGACGGGCGCCGGTCACGACCTCCGCGGTCGTCTGTTCCATCGACGTGACCGCCTCGTTGGTGTCGGCCTGAATCGTCTGCACCAGCGTCTCGATTCGCTTGGTCGCGCCCGAGGCACGCTCCGCGAGGCGTTGGACCTCGTCCGCGACCACCGCGAAGCCGCGGCCCGCCTCGCCAGCCGAGGCGGCCTGGATCGCGGCGTTCAGCGCGAGGATGTTGGTCTGCTCGGCGATGTCGTTGATGAGTTCGACGATCGAGCCGATCTCCTGCGAAGACTCGCCGAGGCGTTTGATGCGCTTCGAAGTCTCCTGGATCTGGTCGCGGATCGAGTCCATGCCCGCGATCGTCTGGCGCACGACGCCGGCACCCTTCGACGCGATCTCCACCGAGCGCTGCGCCACCTCCGCAGACTCGGCCGAGTTGCGCGACACCTGGTCGATCGATTTCGCCATGTCGTTGATCGCGGCTGAGGCCGTGGTGATCTGCTGTGCCTGGTGCTCGGCGGCCTCGGCGAGGTGCATTGCGGTCGCCTGGGTCTCTTGAGCCGCGGCGGAGACTTGCACCGCGGTTTCATTGATCGTGGTCACGAGGCTGCGCAGCGCCTCCACCGCGAAGTTGACCGAGTCCGCGATCGCCCCGGTGATGTCCTCGGTGACGGTGGCCTTGACGGTGAGGTCACCCTCCGCGAGAGAGCCCATCTCGTCGAGCAGGCGCAGGATCGCCTCCTGGTTGCGCTGGTTCAGTTCACTGGCGGTCTGAACCTGGCGGCGCTGCTGGGCGTTGTAGGCGATCAGCGCCAACAGCAGGAAGACGACGACTGTGGCGCCGAGCGCGATATTGAGTAGGTTCGAGCCGAACAGGCGCTGGCCAGGCAGCTTACGGAACGCCGCCGCCACCACATTCGCCTGCTCGAGCAGGCCTTGCGAGTCGAGCACGATGCTGTTCGCGGCCTCGGTGACCTCGAACAGCTCGGTCGACGCGCCCTGGATCGTGTCGACGTCTGCGCCGACTTCGCTGAACACCCTCTCGACCTCATCGAGCAATCGGCGCGCATCCGCATCGGTCAGCTGCCGAATGTTGAGCTCGGGGTTGCCATCACGCAGGCCCTCCAGCACGCGCCCGTACGTCTGGGCATCACGACTGAACTGGTCGGCCGCAGTCACGGCGAGATCGCCACCTCGGAGGATGTCCGACAAACGGCGCAGCATGCGGTCCGCAAGCAGGATCTGACGGGTGGCGATGTAGACCTGGCCGGCCGGCGCGTTGCGTTCGGTCAGCACGCGGACGATCTCGTCCATCAGCTGCGTCAGCCTCGGCATGCGGCCCTGGAAGCCGGCCGCGGTCTCGGTCATCTGCAGCACCAGGTCCTTGCGGCCAAGGATCGTGTCGGCGGCGCCCCGGATTCCGCCCCAGGACTGGGCGAGCAGGCCGAGCTGCGGACCGACATCGCCGGTCTGGCGGAAGCCAGGCATCCCCTCCTCGGGACTACCGTCGAGCAGTTGGTTCACGTGACGTTCGATCAGATTGCGAGTCTCCTGCAGGCTCGCGAAGGCCTCCTCCTGACCGGCAGACGCCTCGCGCGCGAAGGTCGCGATCTGCTGCGAGGCGACCTGGATCGAGGCGACCTTCTCGAGCGCGATCCGCTCCTGCTCGGCGAGCCTTCCGCCCCAGAACACGTTCGCGAGCAGCGCCAGTAGCGCGAGACCCGCCAAGACCGACCAGAAGCCGATCCCCCTGCCACCCGCCACCTGTGCCTTCGTCGTACTCATGCCAACTCACCCCTCGGCGAAACTCGTTGAACCTCGACCCGCCGCGAATGCGGCCGCGACTGCAACCGGCCTCCGCGCCGGCGCCCCGCATTCTTCGCCGGCGCCTCCGTGCGCCGACCCAGCGACTACCCGCAAGGCTACTGCGCCGCCTGGCGGAACTCCGGCAGGCGTGTCAGAGCCGCCATGCTGAAAACGCCCCACGTGCGCCCGTCGACCGCGAACCGCGCCCGGACGAACGGCTGGTAGCGCGGATCGTCCTCGACTTCGTCGAGCGCCTTGTTCTCGTCGGTCAGGTTGCGCTGGCCGGCAACCTCGTCGATCAGCAGGCCGACGAGACCGCCGGGCTGGCGGGCCAGCAGCACGCGGGATCGGTCGCTGACCATCGTCCGATCCCCTTCGAGAAACTGCTTGAGGTCGACGATCGCGGCCAGGTTGCCGCGCACGTTGGCGACGCCGAGCAACCAGGGCTTGGTCCCCGGCACCGACGTCATCGGCGGCAGGGTCAGGATTTCATTGACCTCGGCGATGCTCGAAATCAGCCAGTGGCGCCCGACCCGATAGCCGATACCGCGCCACAGGCCCGGCGCCTCGGCCTGCTCGGCGGCCCGCGCCGAGTGCGCGCGCGCGCCAGCCTCGTAAGCGAGCAGCAGCTCGAAGGGATCATCGGGCAGCGCCGAACCCACGGCGATGTCGGGGCTAGATTCGGCCTGGGCCTGCATGGTCATCCCTTCTGCGGCGCGTAACGACGGATCGCGCCGAGGAGCTCGTCGCGGGTGAAGGGTTTGGTCAGGTACTGCTCGGCCCCGACGATACGACCCTTGGCCTTGTCGAAGATCCCGTCCTTCGACGACAGCATGATCACCGGCGTCGATCGGAACATGCGGTTGCTCTTGATCAGCGCGCAGGTCTGGTAGCCGTCGAGGCGCGGCATCATGATGTCGACGAAGATGATCTCGGGCTGCTGGTCGCTGATCTTCGCCAGTGCCTCGAAACCGTCGACCGCAGTGATGACCTCGCAGCCCTCCTTCTTGAGCAGCATCTCGGCGGTGCGGCGGATGGTCTTCGAGTCGTCGATGACCATCACCTTCAGACCGTCGAGGCTCTCGGACTTACCGGAATCGTTCACGCATTACCCCTTGGAGGACGCGAACACCGCTCTGTTGATCGTCCGGCCGCCGCTCGACACGGCAACCGCGCCGGCCCCATCACGACGCTTGGGGTCTGTTTAATCAATGCTGTCAGGCCTGTCAAGCCGAAACCTCAGGATCCGCTGCAGCATTGGTCGGGGCCCATCGCGACGATCCAGCCGGCCTGCGGGGGCCTCGGGCAGCGAGCGCTACCATCGCGCGGGAGTTCAGGAGCGGAGTTGCGAATGGCCTACACCCTCGGCGTTCTGATGGATCCGCTCGACGGAATCAAGCCGTGGAAGGACTCGACCGTGGCGATGTTATTGGAGGCGACCCGCCGAGGCCATCGGATCCTCCAGTTCACGCCGGGCGACCTCGCCGTGCGCGACGGACGCGCCCAGGCCCGCATGCGCCCGCTGCGCGTGCGCGACGCCCGCGAGGGTTGGTACGAGGCCGGCGAGGGGCGTTGGCTGCCGCTGGCGGAAACCTCCCTGGTGCTGGCCCGCAAGGACCCGCCCTTCGACGTGCCGTTCCTGCACGACACACTCGTGCTCGATCTGGCAGCGCGCGAGGGCGTGCCGGTGGTCAATGATCCGCGCGCGCTGCGCGACGCCAACGAGAAGCTGGCCTCGCTTTGGTTCCCGGAACTGGTGCCGCCGACCCGGGTCTCGCGCGACCTCGCCGACCTTGCCGACTTCGTGCGGGCGGTCGGTGAGGCGGTGGTCAAGCCGCTCGACGCGATGGGGGGTCAGTCGATCTTCAAGACGCGCGGTGACGACCCCAACCTGATCGTGATCCTGGAGACGCTGACCCGCGATGGGCGGGAATTTGCGATGGCGCAAGGCTTCATTCCCGAGGCCCGCGACGGAGACAAGCGCATCCTGATCGTCGGCGGCGTCCCGGTACCACACGCGCTGGCCCGGATTCCGCAGGGCATCGACTTCCGCGGCAACATGGCGCGCGGCGGCCGCGCGGAAGTCCGGCCGCTGACACGCTCCGACCTGCGGATCGCGCAGCGTGTCGGTGAGGAGGCGCTGCGGCGGGGGCTCGAGTTCGTCGGCATCGACGTCATCGGCGAGTACCTCACCGAGGTCAACGTCACGAGTCCGACCGGAATCCGCGAGATCGACGCCCAGGCCGGGACGTCGATCGCCGGCCTGCTCTTCGACCGACTCGACGCGATCGTCGCGAACACGGGACGCGGATGAGCGCAGGCGTGGCCACTCGCGATCGCGCACCACCGGCGCCGGGGCCCGGCGACCGGCTCGCGGTCACGGTGCTGTTCTCGATCGTGGTCCACGCCGTGGTCGCGCTCGGCATCACCTTCGAAGCCGAGGACCCGGCCGCGAGCCTGCCGACGCTCGACGTCACGCTGGTTGCCACCCGCAGCCGCGAGGCGCCGGAGAACCCCGACTTCCTCGCCAACGCCAACCAGCAGGCTGGCGGAGACCGCGCCGAGGCTCGGCGTCTCCGTCAGCCGGTTCCAGGCGAGGCCCTCGAGGGCGAAGCCACGCGCGAGCCCGAGGCACGTCCGGAGCAGGCACCGCCGCCACAGCCCGTGACGCCGGCGCCGGTCGTCACCACATCGGCCCCGACGCCCGCGAAGGCCGATCCGCCGCGCCCCGAGCAGCCGGAGGAGACCACCCCCCGCCTGATCACCGGCCGCGAGCTGATGCAACGCAGCGCCGAGATCGCGCGCCTCGCCGCCGAGATCGACCGCCGCGCCGAGCAATACGCGCGGCGGCCGAGGCGCAAGTTCGTCGATGCCAACACTCGCGAGTACGAATACGCGGCGTACATGCGCGCGTGGGTTGCGCGGGTCGAGCGCATCGGCAACCTGAACTATCCCGAGGACGCACGCAAACGCCGCATCTCGGGCAGCCTCGTGCTGACCGTCGCGATCCGACGCGACGGCAGCGTCGAGCGGATCGACCTGATCCAGCCCTCGGGCCACCGGGTGCTCGACGACGCGGCGGTCGCGGTCGTGAATCTCGCCGCGCCTTTCGCACCCTTGCCGCGGACCGAGGAGAACGTCGACGTGCTTCACATCACGCGGACCTGGCAGTTCATGCCAGGGGGACTGGCGACGCAGTGACTGGCGCCGCACCCCAAGCGGCAACTGTCCGAGAATCGAGCCCATGAACGCACCCGGATTCCTCGTCCACCAGCTGCTGATCGCGATGCCGTCGATGGCGGACCCGAACTTCGCCCGCACCGTGACACTGCTTTGCCAGCACGACGCCGGCGGCGCGCTCGGGATCGTGGTCAACCGCCTCGCCCCGCTCACCGTCGGAGACGTGCTGGGCCAGCTCGGCCTCGAGTCCCTGAATCCCGCGATCACGACCGCGCCGGTGTACCTCGGGGGCCCGGTACAACCCGAGCGCGGCTTCGTCCTGCACGACGGCGACACCGGCTACGACTCCACTCTTGCGATCGCGCAGGGTCTCTGGCTGACGACCTCGCGCGACGTGCTCGCCGCGCTGGCAGCCGGCCGCGGGCCGCGGCGCGCCCTGCTCGCGCTGGGCTACGCCGGCTGGGGCGCGGGGCAGCTCGAAGCCGAGCTGCGCGACAACGCTTGGCTGACCGTCGAGGCGGATCACGACCTGATCTTCGACCTGCCGGCCGAGTCGCGGTGGGAAGCCGCAGCGAGACTCGTTGGTGTCGACATCGCCCGGATCTCGGGCGAGGCGGGGCGTGCGTGAGCGGATCAGCTGCCGACTTGCGGTCGGCGCCGCAACAAACGGTGCTCGGCTTCGACTACGGCACACGCCGCATCGGCATCGCGGTCGGGCAGCGCGTCACCGGGTCGGCTCGCGGCATCGCAGTGGTGTCGAACCGCGGCAATCGGCCGGCATGGGCCGCGATCGAGCGCGCGGTCGCCGAATGGCGCCCCGACGTCCTCGTCGTCGGTCTCCCGCTCGACCTCGATGGCGCCGAACAGCCGATGAGCGTGGCCGCGCGTGGCTTCGCCCGCGGCCTCGCGAAGCGCTTCCCGCTGCCGGTCCTCCTGTACGACGAGCGGCTGACTTCGGTCGAGGCGAGCCGGCGCTTCGCAGCGGCGCGCCACGCCGGCCAGCGCCGCGCCCGCGACGCAGCGAGGCTCGACGCAGTCGCCGCTGAAATACTCGTCGAGAGCTGGTTCGAGAGCACGCCTATACCGGAGGACGACGTCGATGGACCTGCCTGACCCGAATGCCCTGCTCGACCGCCTCGCCGCGCGCCTGGTCGAGGTGCTCGCGGCACGCGCCATCAACGATCCACGCGTGGTCGGCATCCACACCGGCGGGGTCTGGGTCGCCCACGAGCTGGCGCGCCGTCTCCGGTGGGCCGCGCCGATCGGCGTGCTCGACATCAGTTTCCACCGCGACGATTTCGGTCGGTCGGGGCTGAATCCCGCCGTGCGTCCGTCCAATCTGCCGTGGGAGATCGATGGCCGGGACCTCGTGTTGATAGACGACGTGCTCTACACCGGCCGCACCGTGCGCGCCGCGCTCAACGAACTGTTCGACTGGGGACGCCCGGCGCAGGTCGTGCTCGCCACGCTGATCGAACGCGACGGCCGCGAATTACCGATCGCCGCCGACGCGGTCGGGGCCTGCCTCGAGGTCGGCCGCGGCCGCCTGCTCAAGCTGCGTGGGCCCGATCCATTTACCCTCGGTGTCGTCGAGGGCCGCGCATGAGGGCCGCCAAGATTCAGTTCGACGGCTCGGGGTCGCTCCGCCACCTGCTCACGCTGGAGCGAATGCCGCCCGGGCTGATCCACGAGATCCTCGATACGGCCGAGGCGCTTGCCGCCGCAACCGGCGGCAAGGTCAAGAAACTGCCGCTGCTGCGCGGACGGACCGTCGTCAACCTCTTTTTCGAACCATCGACGCGCACGCGAACGAGTTTCGAACTGGCCGCGAGCCGGCTGAGCGCGGAGGTCGTCAACTTCGACGTCGCGCAATCGAGCACCACCAAGGGCGAGACGGTGCTCGACACGCTGCGCACGCTCGAGGCAATGCATTGCGATCTCTTCGTCGTGCGCCACCGCGAGAACGGCACTCCCGAATATCTCGCGCAGCACGCCGGCCCTGGCGTCGCGATCGTCAACGCCGGCGACGGCAACCACGCCCATCCCACGCAGGCCCTGCTCGATGTCTACACGATCCGCCGGCACAAGGGCTTCGACTTCTCACAGCTCAAGGTGGCGATCGTCGGTGACATTGCTCATTCGCGTGTCGCACGCTCGGCCATCCACGCGTTGATCGCCCTCGGGGTCGGCGAGCTGCGCGTCTGCGGCCCGGCGGCCCTGCTGCCAGACGACCTCGATCCGTCGGTCGCGGCAACGAGCGATCTCGACGCAGTGCTCGACGGCGTCGACGTGGTGATGATGCTGCGCCTGCAGAAGGAGCGAATGCGGGAAACCGAAGTGCCGGACGAAGCCGACTACCACGCCCGCTACGGCCTCGATCGGCGGCGGCTCACGCTGGCGCGCCCCGACGCGATCGTGATGCACCCGGGACCGATGAATCGCGGCGTCGAGATCGCCTCCGACGTGGCCGACGGGCCGCAATCGGTGATCCTGGAACAGGTTTCCAACGGACTGGTCGTGCGGATGGCGGTGATGGCGCGGCTGGTCGGCGCTGGCAACCTCGCGAGCTGAGACGCTCGCCGCGAAGCGGTCGACATGGAAACCCCGCGCGAGGTTCCGCCTCAGCGATCGCCGAGCAGTTCGACGCCCTCGAGTCCCTGCGACAACGTGCGCGCATCGCCGCCCTTCGCGAGCTTGATCCGCAACCGCACCTCGTTGGCCGAGTCGGCGTGGCGCAGCGCGTCCTCGTAGGAGATCTCGCCGGCGTGGTAGAGCTCGACGAGGCTCTGATCGAAGGTACGCATGCCGAGGTTGGTCGACTCCTTCATCACTTCCTTGAGCTTGTGGATCTCGCCCTCACGGATGTAGTCCTGCACCAGCGGCGTGCCGATCATGATCTCGAGCGCGACGCGACGACCCTTGCCGTCGGGCGTCGGGATCAGCTGCTGCGCGACCACGCCCTTCAGGTTCAGCGAGAGGTCCATCAGCAACTGCGGACGCCGATCCTCCGGGAAGAAGTGGATGATGCGGTCCAGCGCCTGGTTGGCGTTGTTCGCGTGCAGCGTGCACAGCACGAGATGGCCGGTTTCCGAGAACGCGATCGCGTGCTCCATCGTCTCGCGGGTCCGCACCTCACCGATCAGGATCACGTCTGGCGCCTGCCGCAGGGTGTTCTTCAGCGCGTTGTCCCAAGTGTCCGTGTCGATACCGACCTCACGCTGCGTGATGATGCAGCCCTCGTGCCGGTGAACGAACTCGATCGGATCCTCGATCGTGATGATGTGCCCGGTCGAGTTCTTGTTGCGATAGCCGATCATCGCCGCGAGCGACGTCGACTTGCCGGCGCCCGTGCCACCGACGAACATGATCAACCCGCGCTTGGTCATCGCGAGCGTCTTCAGGATCGGCGGCAGGTGCAGTTCCTCTATGGTCGGGATCTGGGTCTCGATCCGCCGCAGCACCATTCCGACCTGGTTGCGCTGGTAGAAGCAGCTGACGCGGAAGCGCCCGACACCTTGCATCGAGATCGCGAAGTTGCACTCGTGCGTCTTTTCGAACTCTTCGCGCTGCGAGGGCGTCATCACGTTGAGCACGAGGTCGCGGCTCTGCTGCGGCGTCAGCGGCGTCTCGGTGATCGGCGCGATGCGACCATGGACCTTCATCGAGGGCGGCACGCCCGCGGTGATGAAGAGGTCGGAGGCCTTCTTGGCCACCATCAGCTTGAGGAACGAGGAAAAGTCGGCGTTGCTCATCTGCCCACCCCGGGCATGGTCATGGACGGGAGCCGCGACCGGCGCGTGCCGTCACCCTAGCGGGCGATCGGCCCCGCGAACCGCGACCGTTGCCGCACTCGCGGCCGCCGGCGGATCGGTGGCCGCGCGTCGAACCGATCATTCGAAGATCTTCTTGTCCTTCGCGTACGCCATTGCCTGCTGTCGTGTCACGAGGCCACGTTTGACGAGGTCCTGGAGGTTCTGGTCCAGGGTCTGCATGCCGTAGTTCTGGCCGGTCTGGATCGCCGAGTACATCTGCGCGACCTTGTCTTCGCGGATCAGGTTCCGGATCGCCGGGATGCCGACCATGATCTCGTGTGCTGCGATGCGGCCGCCGCCGACCTTCTTCAGCAGCGACTGCGAGATTACTGCGCGCAAGGACTCCGAGAGCATCGAGCGCACCATCGGCTTTTCGCCGGCCGGGAACACGTCGATGATGCGATCGATGGTCTTGGCCGCGCTCGAGGTGTGAAGGGTCGCGAACACGAGATGCCCGGTCTCGGCTGCGGTCAGCGCCAGCCGGATCGTCTCGATGTCACGCATCTCGCCGACCAGGATGTAGTCCGGGTCCTCGCGCAGCGCCGAGCGCAGCGCCTCGTTGAAGCCGTGGGTATCGCGGTGCACCTCACGCTGGTTGACGAGGCATTTCTGCGAGGTATGGACGAACTCGATCGGGTCTTCGATCGTCAGGATGTGCGCGTACTCGTTCTTGTTGACGTGGTCGATCATTGCCGCGAGCGTGGTCGACTTGCCCGAACCGGTCGGCCCGGTGACGAGGATCAGGCCCTGAGGCTGGTTGATCAGTTCGCGGAAGATGCGCGGAGCGTTGAGGTCGTCGAGGGTCCAGATCTCGGTCGGAATGGTGCGGAAGACGGCGCCCGCGCCGCGGTTCTGGTTGAAGGCGTTGACCCGGAAGCGCGCGAGCCCTGGAATCTCGAACGAGAAGTCGACCTCGAGGAACTCCTCGTAGTCGCGGCGCTGCTTGTCCGACATGATGTCGTAGATCAGCGAGTGCACCGCCTTATGATCGAGCGCCGGAATGTTGATGCGGCGCACATCGCCGTCGACCCGGATCATCGGCGGCAGGCCAGCCGAGAGGTGGAGGTCAGAGGCCTTGTTCTTGACCGAGAACGCCAGCAGTTCCGCGATGTCCATGACCACCCCTGATCGAGCAAGCCCGGATTCGACCCTCCGCTTCTGCGGCAGGTCCGTTCGCCCGAGTATACGCGCGCCCCGCGGCACTCCAAGCGGGAGGTTCGCATGAGCGCTCTTCGGAACATGCTCGCGCGGATCGAGGCGGCGCGGCCGCCTGGCGGCCCGGCGGTGCATCTGCTCGCGGTGTCGAAGGGTCAGCCGATCGAGCGTATCGCCGCGCTCGCGGCCGAGGGACAGCAGCATTTCGGCGAGAACTACGTGCAGGAGGCCCTCTCCAAGATCGCCGCACTGGCCGGCCGAG
The DNA here is from genome assembly GCA_937924195.1 of uncultured Lysobacterales bacterium. Classification (GTDB taxonomy): domain Bacteria; phylum Pseudomonadota; class Gammaproteobacteria; order Xanthomonadales; family Ahniellaceae; genus UDEA-SF1. The sequence continues at coordinate 1,261 of CALDVP010000080.1, read as the reverse complement.
GCCTCGTCTGGCACCTGACCGGCCCGCTGCAGTCGAACAAGTGTGCCGCGGTCGCGCGCCATTTCGATTGGGTCGAGACGCTCGATCGCGCCAAGTTGGTGCCGCTGCTGGCAGCGGCCAGGCCCCCAGATCGCCCGCCGCTCGAGGTGCTGGTGCAGGTCAAGCTCGACGACGAGACGACCAAGTCCGGCGCGCGCCGGGTCGAGGTGCCAGACCTGTGCCGGCTCGTCGCAGCCGAACCACGCCTGCGCCTGCGCGGCTTGATGACGATCCCGCGACCGGACCCGGACCCATCCGTCCGCCGCGCGCGCTTCGCGGAACTTCATCGCCTATTCCAATCGCTACGCCGGGACTTTCCGAAGATGGACACCCTGTCGATGGGCATGAGCGAGGATTTCGAACTCGCGATCGCCGAGGGCGCCACCGAAGTCCGCATCGGAACCGCGCTGTTCGGACCGCGGCCAACGAAGCGCTGACGGTTGGCGGCGAGCGCCCGATGGTTTCCTGGTCGCCCCTCGCGGCCCGTGTGGGCTTGGTGCAAGATGGAGCAACCGGCAAGGTCGCGCGCACCCGGTTTTCGGGGACCCGAGCTGCCGTCCTGGGATCGTCATTTAGAGAGTGTTGGGAGAAGATGACCATGCGGACTTGGAATCCAAAGATTGCATTCATGATCTCGATCGCGCTCGGAATGGCACTCGCAGCCCCGTTCGCGGATGCAAGCGAGCGCACGATCGGCAAGAACCGCGAGCAGGCGGCCGAACGCGCGCAGATGGAGGTGCGCAGGGTCGGAGAGGCCGGCGGCACCGGCAAGGCCGGCTGCCCGGCCGGCTGGACCGACATGAACGCGGGTGGCGCGGGCGGACCGGCCTGCGTCGCCGACACGCTCGCAAGAGCGCTAAAACCGGCCGGTGAAGCGGAAGCGTGCCCGCGCCCACTCACGCGCAAGTGCACGCAGATCAAGCCGAACTGGACGATCTGCTGGTGCGAGCATCGGGAGCCGCAGGAGTGAGCCGGAGGTCCGGAAGCACCAGTTCGCTCACGTCGGCAGACCGGGCACTCGCCTCGACCACGACCCCGGTGTGGTGCCCGCGATGACACCCGGCACGTCGCCGCCGATCGCCTTCATCGGCGGCGGCAACATGGCCCGCAGCCTGATCGGCGGCCTCGTCGCCCGCGGCGCCGATCCGCGCGCGATCCGCGTCTCAGAGCCGGACGCCGCGCGGCGCGACGAGCTGGTCCGTGACTTCGGCGTCGTGGCGGT
>CALDVP010000079.1 GCA_937924195.1 uncultured Lysobacterales bacterium | reverse complement strand
GTGGCCCGCCGCCTGGATGCCGACGGCGAGCCACGCGAGGTGCCGGCGGCGGCGCTCGCCGCCGGGGACGTCATCCGCGTTCGTGCCGGCGAGGCGGTGGCGGCCGACGGCGTGCTGCTCGGCGAGGCGGCTTCGTTCAGCGAGGCGCTGCTGACCGGCGAGTCGCGCCCGGTCGCCAAGCGCGCCGGCGACCCGGTGCTGGCCGGCAGCCACGCGGTCTCGGGCAGCGCCGACCTGCGGGTGACCGCCACCGGCGCCGCGACGCGGATCGCCGAGATCCTGCGCCTCGTGGAACGCGCCCAGTCGGGCCGGCCGCGGGTCGTGCGGATCGCCGACGAGATCGCCTCGCGTTTCATCGTCGGTCTGCTGGTCGCGGTGCTTGCCGTTGCGCTGTGGTGGGCGGCGGTCGATCCCTCGCGCGTGCTGCCGATCGTGCTCGCCGTGCTGGCCGTGACCTGTCCGTGTGCGCTGTCGCTCGCGGTGCCGGCGGCGCAGGCGGCGGCCCACGCGCGCCTCGCCTCGCTCGGGATTCTCGTGGTCAAGCCGGACGTGCTCGAGCAGTTGCCTCGGGTGGACGTGGTCGTGCTCGACAAGACTGGCACGCTGACCACGGGGGCCTCGACGCTGTCCCGGATCGACGTGCTGCACGGCGGCGAGTCCCGGGCGCTCGCGATCGCGGCAGCGCTGGAGCGCGAATCCTCGCACCCGATCGCGCGCGCTTTCGAGGGTCGCGGCGATCCGGCGCTGCATGCCGCTGCGGTGCGCGTCGTGCCGGGCTTCGGTCTCGAGGGCGTGGTCGATGGTGTCGCCTACCGGATCGGGCGCGACCCGAGCGGCGATGGCCAGGAATCGGTCGTCGTACTCGCCGATGGGCGGGGCCCGGTTGCCCGCTTCGTGATCGACGAGGCGCTGCGCCCGGAGGCCGCGGCGACCGTGGCGCGCCTCGCGCGTGGCCGTCGGGTCGAGATCCTGTCCGGCGACGCGGCACCACGGGTCGCGACGGTCGCCTCGCAGCTCGGCGTCGCGCGCTGGTCCGCGCGTCGCACCCCGGAGGAGAAACTTGCGCGCATCCGCGAGTTGCAGGCCGAGGGCCTCAAGGTCGCGATGGTCGGCGATGGCATCAATGACGCTGCAGTCCTGGGCGGCGCGGACGTCGCGATCGCGCTCGGTGGCGGCGCGGCACTGGCGATGAGCGCGGCCGACGCCGTGGTCCTGGGCGATCGCCTGGATCGAGTGGCCGACCTCGTCGACCTCGCGATCGAGGCGCGACGCAAGATGCGTCAGAACCTCGCCTGGGCGCTGGCCTACAACCTCGGTGCATTGCCGCTGGCGGCGATGGGTTTCGTGCCGCCGTGGGCTGCGGCCCTCGGGATGTCGCTGTCGTCGCTGTTGGTGACGCTGAACGCGCTGCGGATCGCGCGCTGGCGCGCGCGGGACGACGCGGTGGCAGTCGCGCGAACCGTTCACTTGCCATCCGCGCCGGTCTCGGGTCAGACGCCGCCGCCGGTGCGCCGGGAGCTACCCGCATGAGCATCCTCGTCGTATTGATACCGGTCACGCTGCTGCTGGTCGGCATCGCGCTGTGGGCCTTCTTCTGGGCCACCAACGACGGCCAGTTCGACGATCTCGACCGGCCGGCGTTCGACATCCTGGTCGACGACGATCCGTCGGCTCCGAAGACCCGAAAGCCTGGCGACGATGACGCCTGATCTCGTCCCGATGCTACTCGCGGCACTGGCGGCCGGCTTCATCGGCAGCGGTCACTGCCTGCTGATGTGCGGCGGCATCGCCGGCGCGCTGGGCCTGTCGAGCCGCGCCGCGGCCGAGCGCCAGCGCAGGGCTTTGGCCTACCCGGTCGCATACAACGCAGGGCGCGTGACCAGCTACACGGTCGCGGGCGGGCTGGTCGGAGGTTTCGGTGGTGCGCTGACCGCGCTCGACGATGCGGGGCATTTGCGTCTCGCGTTGCAGCTCACCGCGGCCGGACTGCTGCTGCTGTTCGGTCTCGCGCTGGTCGCCGGCGGCAGCGGACGGCTTGCGGTCATCGAGGGAGTCGGCGTCGCGGTCTGGCGCCGGGTCTCACCGGTGCTGCGCCACGTGCTGCCGATCCGCTCGCTGCCGCGCGCCTTCGCGGCGGGTGTGGTCTGGGGCTGGCTGCCGTGCGCGATGGCCTACGGCGCGCTGATGGTCGCATGGATGACTGCGGGCGCCCTGTCGGGCGCGCTGCTGATGCTGGCGTTCGGCCTCGGCACCACGCCAGCCCTGGTGCTGGGCGCCGGCGCCACCGAGCAGCTCGGCCGCCTGCTCGCGCGTCCAGCGACACGACTTTCCGTCGGCGCCGCGATCGCGGCGCTCGGGGCGCTGACGCTGGTCAGTCCATGGATTGACTGGCATCCCGCGTTGCCGGCGACGTGGGAGTTCCTCAAGGGCTGCGTGCCGCCGTTCGGGCGGGTCGGTTAGCGAGGCGCGGCTGGCTCCCGAGGCAAGTCCGACTCATTGCCGGGCCGCCGCTCGGGCCGGCGGCACTGGCTGCGGCTCCGCAAGCCTGCACCGCAGGGCTCGTGCGGACTGCAGCAGTGCCCGCGCCGTTGGTCGCGCCGATCGTCGACCCTACGTGGAGCCCGCTTTGCGCGCTTCCCGACAGAGACGCCGGGTGCCGATTGCCTCCATTCACCGCCGCACTCCGCCGCCGCGCGGGATCCTAGACTCCGCGGTCACCGGAGTGGCTCTACCTCATGACCCCATGCGGGTTCCAAGCGTTGTCATAGACCGGATGGAGTCGCCCATGCCCGAATCGGCTTCCGCGAGTGCTGGACTGCTGGTCGTCGGCTGGCGCGAATGGCTGGCTCTCCCGGCGCTCGGCATGCCGTATCTGAAGGCCAAGGTCGATACCGGAGCGCGCAGTTCGGCGCTGCACGTCGAATGGCACGAGGTGCTGATCGAGCGCGGCGTGCCGTGGGTGCGCTTCGCGCTGCTGCCGTCGTCGCTAGCCAGTTCCGAGCGGGTCTGCGAGGCGGCGATCCTCGATCGCCGCGAGGTCACCGACTCGGGCGGTCATCGAACCGCGCGGATTTTCATCGAGACCGAGATCGAACTCGGCGGGCGGCGCTGGACGATCGAAACGAACCTGACCAATCGCCGCGGCATGCTCTTTCCGATGCTGCTCGGGCGTACCGCGATGGCGGGTCGGCTCCTCGTCGACCCGTCGCTCTCGTACCTGCTCGGGGAGCCCGATCCGGCAGAGATCCCATGAAGATCGCGATCCTCTCGCGCAACCCCAAGCTCTACTCGACCCAGCGCATCGTCGACGCGGCGCGGATGCGCGGCCACACGGTGCGCGTACTCGACCCGCTGCGTTGCTACATGCGCATCGCGGTCGGCGACCTCGCGATCCACTACAAGGGGCGCGAGGTCGGTCAGGTCGATTCGGTGGTCCCCAGGATCGGCGCCTCGGTCACGTTTTACGGCACGGCCGTCCTGCGCCAGTTCGAGATGCTCGGGGTGCACGCGCTGAACGGCTCGGACGCGATCCTGCGTGCGCGCGACAAGCTGCGTTGCCACCAGCTGCTGGCGCAGCAGGGTATCGGCATGCCGCGCACCGTCTTCGGCGACAATCCCGACGACACCGCCGACCTGCTGAACCTGCTCGGCAAGCCGCCCCACGTGATCAAGCTGGTCGAGGGTACCCAGGGCACCGGCGTCGTGCTGGCCGAGAAGGCATCGGCCTCGCGTAGCGTGATCGAGGCTTTCCGCGGCCTGTACGCCAACTTTCTGGTGCAGGAATTCGTGGCCGAAGCCAAGGGCGCCGACATCCGGGCTTTCGTCGTCGGGCGCAAGGTCGTCGCGGCCATGCGCCGGCAGGCCAAGCCCGGCGAGTTCCGCTCGAACCTCCACCGAGGCGGCAGCGCCGAGGGCGTCAAGCTCTCTGCGCGCGAGGTCGACACCGCGGTTCGTGCCGCGGCAGTGCTCGGCCTTGGCGTCGCCGGCGTCGACATGCTGCGCGGGAAGAGTGGTCCGCTGGTCCTCGAGGTGAACTCCTCGCCGGGCCTCGAGGGAATCGAGGCCGCGACCGGGGTCGACGTCGCCGGCGCGATGATCGAGTACATCGAGCGCCAGGTGTCACGCCGCGGGCGCAAGCGACGGTAGGCCGCCGCGATCCGGTGAAGCCCCGACGGGCGCGGTCGGCCGCGCGGTGTCGCCGTTCCACGGGTGCTCGTCGTGGAGGCGCTCGCAGAGATCCACACCGGCTGGTCGCGCACCAACCCGCCGCGGATGAACGCCCGCCGACCGCGGCATCCTCGGGGCGCTCGCTCCGGGCGACGTAACGCAACTGATCCGAGCGCTTAACGGGCATTTAATCTGCGCATCCCTAACGTGTCCATCCCGGAATGACATCCCTCTCCAGGAAGGTAGCGGGCTGGAATTGCGGTCATCGGGGCAATAGCCTTGGCCCGGTCGGTCCTCCGGATGGAGGCGCCACCGGGCCTTTTTCTTGCACGTTCCGTCGCCACGCCGGCGACCGCAGGGCGGACGCGTCCACCCGAACACGGGCTACCCATGCGCATCCTCGTCATCGAAGACAACAGCGACATTGCCGCCAACATCGGCGACTACCTCGCCGATCGCGGTCACATCGTCGACTTCGCAGGCGACGGCGTCACCGGCCTGCATCTGGCCGTGGTCGAGGATTTCGACGCCATCGTGCTCGATCTGAACCTGCCGGGCATCGATGGCCTCGATCTCTGCCGCAAGCTGCGACTGGAGGCGCGCAAGCAGACGCCCGTGCTGATGCTGACTGCGCGCGACCAGTTGGAGCACAAACTCGCCGGCTTCGAGTCGGGCGCCGACGATTACATGGTCAAGCCCTTCGCGCTGCAGGAGCTCGAGGCGCGGCTCACCGTGCTGTCGCGACGCACGCGCGGTCCGCGAACCCGTGTACTCAAGGTCGCCGACCTCGAATACAACCTCGATACGCTGGTCGTGACCCGGGGCGGGCGCATGTTGCAGTTGAACCCGACCGGCCTGAAGCTGCTGCAGTCGCTGATGGAAGCAAGCCCGTCGGTGGTGACCCGGCGCGAGCTCGAGATGCGCGTTTGGGGCGAGGAACTTCCCGACTCCGACTCGCTGCGCGTGCACATCCACGGCTTGCGCGCGGCGATCGACAAGCCTTTCGGCAAGCCGCTGATCCACACGCGGCACGGCATCGGCTACTGCCTGGTCGATCCGGATGCGGTTCCGCAGCCGGCTTAGGAGCCGGATCATCGTCTCCTTCCTCGCGTTCGGCGTCGGGCTCACTGCGCTGTTCGCGATGACCACGCTGGTGATGCGTGAGTGGCTCGAGGAGGAGCTGATCGAAGGCACCCTGCAGCGCGAGGTCGACAAGGCCGTCGAGCTCAACCGCGAGAACCCGAACCTCGGCGCCGGCATTCCTTTCGCAGGAATCCAGGGCGATATCGTCGGCCGCAACCGCTTCGCGCAGGTGCCTTTCGACCGTCGCTTCGAGACTGGAGTCCACGACATCACCGAGCGCGATCCGATCACCGGCGAGACCCGCCACTACAAGCTTGCCGTCCGCAAGGACGAGGACTTCTGGGGTTTCCTGCAGTACGACATCACCGAGCAGCGGCGAACCCGCAGCGTGCTGGCCGCGGCGCTGCTCGCGGCAGTGGCCGGCTTCGGCCTGTTGTCGCTGCTGGTGGCGTACTGGTTGTCGCGACGCGTACTGCGGCCCGTCACCGAGCTTGCCGAGCGGGTCGAGCGCTTCGAACGGGACGGCCGGCTCGACCGGCTGTCACCGCATTTCGCCGACGACGAGGTTGGCCAGCTCGCGGCGGCGCTCGACGAGTACGCGGACCGCCTGACCGAGCTGGTGCGGCGGGACCGCGAGTTCAACTTCGACGTCAGCCACGAACTGCGCACGCCGCTCGCGGTGATCCGCGGCGCGACCGAGCTCCTGCTGGCCCAGCCGGACTTGCCTGAGAAAGCCCGCGACCGAATCCGTCGCATCGAGCGCGCCGCGCGCCAGTCTGCCGAGCTGACCGAGGCGCTGCTGTTGCTGTCGCGTAGCGAGAAGCAGGGGCCGAGCGACGGCGAATCCTCCGACGTGGCGCAGGTCGTCGAGCAAGTGGTCGAGGCCCAGCGCACGAATCTCGGCCAGCGTCCGGTCGCGGTGGTGATCGAGCGCGAGGCGGCGCTGTCAGTGCCGGCCCCCCCTGCGGTGCTGGCGGTCGCGCTGGCCAACCTCATCGGCAATGCTTTCCGCTACACGCAGGATGGAGAGGTGCGCATCCGCATCCTCGGCGATCGCGTCGAGATCGCCGACACCGGGCCGGGCATCGATGCTGAGGACGCCGAGCGCCTCTTCGATCGCGGGTATCGCGGTCAGGCCGCGAGCGGCAGCAAGGGAGCGGGACTCGGCCTTGCGATCGTGCGGCGACTGTGCGATCTCTACGGCTGGCAGGTCAGCCTCGCGCCCAGGCGGGGGCGCGGCGCGGTCGCTACGCTGCGGTTCGGGTCTCCCTGAGGACGGCTCGGCCGCTTTCGGTTTGGCCGCACGGGCGAGGACCGGGGCTCAGACCATCTCGAGCCAGCCGTGGCGGTCGGGCGTCCGGCCGTCGAAGAGTCCGAAGAATAGGTCCTGGATACGCCGGGTCAGCGGGCCGGGCTTGCCGTTGCCGACCACCTTGCCGTCCACCGATCGGATCGGGGTGATCTCGGCCGCGGTGCCGCACATGAAGATCTCGTCGGCGAAGTAGAGGTACTCGCGCGGCAACTGGCGTTCGACCACCGTGACACCGGTGTCTCGCGCCAGGCGCATCACGGTGTCGCGGGTGATGCCGTTCAGGATCGCGCTGCTGACCGGGGTCGTGTGTAGTTCGTTGCCAAAGATCAGGAACAGGTTTTCACCAGCACCCTCGGAGATCAAGCCATTGGTGTCGAGCGCAATGCCTTCGCCGAAGCCGAGGCGTCGCGCCTCACGTGCGATCAAGGTGCCGGACAGATAGTTGCCGCCGGCCTTGGCCCCGGTCGGGATCGTGTTAGGCGCGACCCGCTGCCAGCTCGAGACCATCGCGTCGATGCCCTGTTCGAGCACGCCGGTCCCAAGGTAGGGCCCCATCTCCCAGGCCGCTACCGCGACCTCGGTCGGGCAGTCGGCAGAAAGTCCAAAGCCCCCGAGCCCGCGGAAGGCGACCGGGCGCAGATAGCAGGCGCCGAAGCCGTTGGCGCGGATCACTTCAAGACAGGCCTGGTTGAGCTGCTCGAGCGAGTACGGCATCGAGATGTCGTAGACCTTCGCCGATTGGAATAGCCGGCGCATGTGGTCGGTGAGGCGAAAGATCGCGACACCATTCGGCGTCGTGTAGGCGCGGATGCCCTCGAAGACCGAGCTGCCGTAGTGCAGCGCGTGGGCCATCACGTGGGTCGTGGCCTCGCGCCAGGGCTTGATCGTGCCCTGGTGCCAGATGAACTCTGGGTACTTGGACATGGGGCCTCCGGCGAAAGACGCGATTGTAGGCCGAGGGCCCCCCGTGAGGCTGGCCTCGAGCGCACGCGCAGGTGCCCGCACCGGCCGAGGCCGGCTCCACAGCCCCTCGCAGCGCTGTGGCGCGCGGCTTGCCGCGCGCCGGGTCGCCGCGATTGCAGCAGCGGACTTCGCGAGA
>CALDVP010000078.1 GCA_937924195.1 uncultured Lysobacterales bacterium | reverse complement strand
CGACCATTCGGACTCGGCTTCGCGGGCCGCGGCGACGGCCGTGGCGAGGTCGGCGCGCGCCAGCCGGCGAGCGAGATTGGCCAGCAGGCGGCGACGCGCCGCCGCGGCCGACGCCGCCCGCTCGTGACGGCTGGCGTCGAGACGCGCCAGGGCCTCGCGCAGGCGACGCCCGATTTCGCCACGCCGCGATGGGTCGACCTCGTCGAGCCTGCGCAGTGCGCTGGCCACCGCGCGGCGGCGCAGGGCGAGCGTGCGGTCGTCCGCCTGCGCGAGTTCGATGGGCGCGGCGAGCGCCGCGAACTCGGTGGCCCGCGCCGCGCGCAGCTTCTGGCGTTCGGCAAAGTATTTCCGGGTTGGCGCGAGGGCCTTGCCGGTCAGGGCGCGGAAGCGCCGCGCGAGACCGGATTCGGGGTCCGGCGCGTCGCCGGCCGCGCTGGCGATCGCATCGAGCCGCGCCCAGGCCTCGCGCAGCTCGCGCACGCGCGCGGCAACCGCGTCCGGGTGCAGCCCCTGGCCGGGCAGGGCGGCCGCCGAATCGACGAGTTCCGCTCGTTGCCGGTTCAGCGACCAGCGCTGACGCGCCACCAGCGTCGCGAGGCCCTGTCGCGCCGTGGCCTCGCGCCGACGCAGATCGCGCGGAACCTCGCCGAGCGCGGCGAGGACGGCGTCGAGCGACCCGAGCGCCGTGCGCGCCGCGGTCACCGAGCCTTCGTCGAGCGCAGACTCGAGGACGCCGAGCGCGTGACGTAACGCGGTTTCGCGTTCGCGCCGTTGCGCCTCGTGGGCCCTGGATGCGTCATCGAGCCGCTGGCGTGCCTTCGCGGCCACGCGGTCGAAGCGTTCCCGGATCGCCCGTGCGCGCGGTCCGTGGGCGGGCAGGGCGCGCCAGGCCTCTTCGAAGCCTGCGAGCAGCCCCTCGAGCGACTCGCGGTCGACTTCGTCGATCCGGGCCTCGCAGGCCTCGACCAGCTTCTGCAGCGGGTCGACGTCGGCTTCAACCTCTGGATCGGCCTCGTGGTCGGTCGTGGCGCCGTCGCTTGCCGCCGTATCGGCATCGGCCGAGGCGGACTTCGTCGGCGTCGATACGCCGCGCATGCGGTCGAGCGCCGCACGCGCCTGCGCGAAGTGCCCTTGGACGATGGTAAAGGTCGTGGCGTCGATCCGCGGCGCCAACTCCCGCCATGCGGATTCGCAGCTCTCGAGCCCGGATGCGAGCGTCTCGGTCGGTTCGCGTCGCAGCGCCGCCAGGCGCTCGCCCACGGCCAGAGCCGCGGCGCGGAGAGCCGCCGGGTCACCGGCGGCAAGACGGATCGCCTGTGCCCGATCAGCGGCCGCGCGCGCGACTCGCTTGTCGTCGCGCCGGGCCTTCTGCGCGATCCGCTCGAGCACCTCGGGGTCTTCGAGCCGATTGACGAGTTCAAGGCGCAGCGCCGGGTCGGGGTCGGCGAGGCAGCGCTCGGCGATCAGCGCCGGACGGTCGATGCCAGCGATTGCAGCCCGTCGCCACGCCGCGGAAGCGGCGTCTCGAACCACCCGGATGCGCGTCGAGGCCGGGAGTGTGTCGATCCAGGCCACGGCGGCCTCGTCGGGAGGCTCATCGGCGGCGAGAGCCAGTCGCAGCAGTCGCGCGTCGAGGGCTTCGCGGACCGCAGCATCCCGCTCGCCGGCGCGCAGTGTGCGCAGCAGCGACGCATCGTCGAGTCGGCCGAGCGCGGCGATTCGCACGCGTGGGTCCGCGTCGTCGCGCGCGATGCCCGGTAGCGCCGCGATCAGTTCGGGCGAGGTCTCCTTCGCCACGGCAGCCGCGCGGCGAGCCGGATCCGCATGGTGCCAGTCCGGCTTCACAACGAATCCGAACAGCCTCATCGCGGTCTCCCTGGATAGCTTGCGAGCGCTACTGAAGCCGTCATGGCGTGCCCGTCGACGGGTGCATCATGAAGCGCGCCGCCTGCCCGGTTCGCCGCTGCATCGGCTTCAGGCGCGGGCGCTTTTCGACCACCAGCACGCTGTCATAGAAGTGCAGGCCGTCGATCGAGCGCGTCCATGGGCTCGGCGCCGCGCCGGGCTCGCGCAGATGCCACGCATTCAAGTGATCGATCAGCGATTTCGCAAACTCGATGAAACTCCCTGGGTGGCGCAGGCCGCCGCCGTACTCCGGCCAGTAGCTGGTGTGGAGATCCTCGACCAGGTAAACGCCCTCGGCCGAAACGGCCGGGAACAGCTCGTCGAAGCTGACCAGTTGCTGCGCCATGACGTGGCCGCCATCGTCGATCAGTACGTCGATCGAGCCGAGCTCGCGCTTGACGGCGCGCAGGAAATCGCGGTCGGTCTGGCTGCCGATGCGGACCTCGGTGCCGGGCGGCGCCAGGTCCCGGCAGCGCTCGTCGACGTCGATTCCGACGATCCGCGCCTGCGGGCCGAAATAGTCGCGCCACATCGCCAGCGATCCGCCCTGGAACACGCCGATCTCGACCACCGTGACCGGCCGATCTCGGAATCGCGCGAAGTGCCGGTGGTAGATGTCGAAGTAGTGCAACCATTTGTCGATCGTGGCGCCCTCGTTGCCTTCGAAATAGTCGCGCAAGGGATTGCGCTCGCGTGCATCGATGGTCATGGACGGGTCCTGGGGTGCTCAGCTCGTCAGGACCCAGATTGTGATCGAAGCCGACGCGCCGTGCGCCGCTCGGCCGCCCGGGTGCTGCCGTCGCCCCAGTCCCTGCCGGCCCGGCTTGCCGGGCGAGCCAGGAGTGGCTCGCAACGCCGGTCGATCGCGGTCGGCATGCGATCGAACGGGCGCGAGTCCGGACCTGCGCCGGATCTGGAACTTGGAGATCGAACCGTGGGGTGCGTGCTGCAACGAGCCACCAGGGAACCTTCGCCCTTCACAGACGCCTAAGGTTGCCCATGTTTCCCTGCTGGGCCGATCCGTCCGTGTCAGCCTCCGAGATGGCTCTCCGCTCCATTGCCACCGTCGTCCTCGCACTGTTGCTAGCCGCCACTGCGCGCCAGGTCGACGCGGAACCCCTCCGACGCGACCACGCCCTGGTCGAACTGCTGTCCGAGCGCGAGGCCGTCGCGCCCGGCGAGAGCGTCCTCGTCGGTCTGCGGATTCAGCACGATCCTGAGTGGCACACGTACTGGATCAATCCGGGCGACTCGGGTCTCGAAACGCGCATCGACTGGCGCCTGCCCGAGGGTGTCGTGGCCGGCGCGATCCAATGGCCGGCGCCGCATCGGTTCGATCTGGGGGGCGTCGTCAATTTTGGATATGGCGGGGATCTGCTGTTGCCGATCCCGATTACCGTCGACGCCGGCGTCGCGCCGGGCACGCGGCTCGAACTCGCTGCGAGAGCCTCGTGGCTGATCTGCAAGGACATCTGCATCCCCGGGGACGCCGAGCTATCGGTCGCGGTCGATGTGGTGGCTTCCGAGGCCGACATGCCGGCCGCTCCATCGGACGTCACGGAACGCTTCCTCGCCGCGATGGCGACGATGCCGCTGGAACTGCCCGGCGTCGAAGCGAGCTTCGCCGAACGTGGCGAGGCGATCGACATCGCGATCGTCGGCCTGCCCGCGGACCTCGATCCAGCCGCGATCGAGATCTTCCCGGTCGAGGCGCAGATCCTCGCCAGCGCGTCGGCGCCGGCCACGCGGCTGGCCGGCGGCGCGATCGGTGTCCGCACGCCGAAGAACGACTATTTCGTCGGGCTCCCGGAGCGCTTCGGACTGGTCGTCGCCCACGGACTCGGTCCGGCGCGCAAGGCCTGGTCGGTGACCGCCGTCGGCGGGATGGTGCCGGCACTGCCGGATGGGATGACGGCGGCTGCCGCCGAGCCCGTCGCGAAGACTCTCTCGACCGGCGGCTCCGCGACATCGGGGCTGATGCTGGCATTGCTGTTCGCCCTCATCGGTGGCGTGATCCTGAACCTGATGCCCTGCGTGTTCCCGGTCCTTGCGCTCAAAGCGATGGGGCTGATGCATTCGGCACACGACCGGCGGCTGGCGCGTCGGCACGGGCTGTTCTACCTCGCGGGCGTGCTCGCGAGCTTCCTTGCGCTCGGCGGCCTGCTGGTGGCCTTGCGCGCCGGCGGCGAAGCCCTCGGCTGGGGCTTCCAGCTACAGGTGCCCTGGGTGGTCGGTGGGCTCGCGCTGCTGATGTTGGCGATGGGCTTGTCGCTGTCCGGGCTGTTCGAGATCGGTGGGCGCTTC
>CALDVP010000077.1 GCA_937924195.1 uncultured Lysobacterales bacterium | reverse complement strand
ACGCGCTCACCCGGGTCGACGAGGACGCGCGGCTCGTTCCCGGCCTCGCGGAGTCGTGGAAGGCGATCGACGCGACTACCTGGGAGTTCCGGCTGCGCCGCGGTGTGCGCTTCCACGACGGTTCGGAGCTCACGGCCGAGGACGTCGTCTACTCGCTTGATCGACCGGCGACGATCACCAACAGTCCGGGATCGTTCGTCCCGTTCACCCGGCCGCTCGTGCAGAAGCAGGCGGTGGACCGGTACACCGTCCGGCTCAAGACCGCCAGCGCATACGCGATGGTGCCGTACGACCTGCACTCGGTCTTCATCGTCTCCAGGCGCGCCACGACCGGGCTCAGGAGCCCGGACTTCGACGCCGGCCGCGGGATGATCGGTACCGGGCCGTTCCGTTTCGTGTCGTTCAGGCGCGGCGATCGCGTCGAGCTCGCGCGCCACGACCAGTACTGGGACGAGCGGCCAGCGTGGGACCGCGTGACGCAGCGGATCATGCCGAACGACCCGGCGCGGCTCGCCGCGCTGCTCGCCGGCGACGTGGACGCGATCGAGCACATCCCCACCGCCGACCTCGCGCGCCTGAAGGGCAACGTGGCGTTCGAGATCGCGCAGAAGGTGTCCTGGCGAACCATCCTGCTGCACCTCGATCAGTACCGCGACAGCGTGCCCGGCCTCGCGGACAAGAGCGGACGGCCGCTCGATCGCAACCCGTTCAAGGACGTGCGGGTGCGCAAGGCAGTGTCCAAGGCGATCAACCGCCAGGCGATCGTCGAGCGGGTGATGGAGGGCCAGGCGGTGCCGGCCGCGAACCTCGTTGCGCCGCCGGTGTTCGGCCACGTGAGCGAGCTCCAGTCGGAGCCTTTCGACGCGGATGGGGCGAAGAAGCTGCTCGCCGAAGCGGGGTTCGCGCAGGGTTTCTCGATGGTGCTGCATGCGCCCAACAACCGCTACGTGAACGACGAGCAGGTCGCGCAGGCCGTGGCCCAGATGCTGAGCCGCGTGGGAATCGCCACGCGCGTCGAGACGCTGCCGGCGGCGGTGTACTTCGTGCGCGCCCGCAACGGCGATTTCGGCCTGGCGATGCTCGGGTGGGGCTCGTTCTCCGGTGATCTGGCGCTGCGCACCGTCGTCGCCGCGTTCGACGCCGAGCGCGGCTTCGGGACGTGGAACTGGTCGCGCTACTCGAACCGGCGGCTCGACGCGCTCGTCGCGCAGTCGCTCGCCACGCTCGACGAGACCAAGCGTCTGGCGGTCGCGCGCGAGGCGATGACGCTGGCGATGCAGGACTACGCGGTGATCCCGCTCCACCACCAGGTCGCCAGCTGGGCGATGCGCAAGGGGATCGGCTACACCGCGCGCACGGACGAGTACACGCTCGCCCACCAGTTCAGGCCCAGGTAGGCGGCGCGCCGCAGCGATGCTCGTCTACGTGATCCGCCGCGTGATGCAGAGCGCGGTCGTGCTGCTCGTCATGTCGGCTCTGGTGTTCGTCGGAGTGTTCGCGATCGGCAACCCGGTCGACATCCTGGTCAACCCGAACGCCGACCAGCAGGACATCGAGCGCGCGATCAAGGGCCTCGGCCTCGACCGGCCGCTGTGGGAGCAATACGTGGTGTTCCTCAGGCAGGCCGCGCTCGGCGACCTCGGGAAGTCGTTCGTCTTCAACGTCCCGGCGCTGCAGCTGATCCTGGAGCGCATGCCCGCGACGCTCGAGCTCGCGCTCGCCGCGATGCTCATCGGTATCGTGTTCGGCATCCCGCTCGGGCTGTGGGCCGGCTTGAGACCCGATTCGATCTCGGGCAAGGCGATCATGGCGGGGTCGATCCTCGGCTTCTCGCTGCCGACCTTCTGGGTCGGCCTGATGCTGATCATGGTGTTCTCGGTGTACCTCGGGTGGCTGCCGGCGAGCGGACGCGGGCCGACCACGAGCCTGTTCGGCGTGCAGGTCTCGTTCCTGTCGTGGGAGGGGATCAAGCACCTGATCATGCCGGCGACCAACCTCGCGCTGATAAAGCTGTCGCTGATCATCCGGCTCACACGCGCCGGGACGCGCGAGGCACTGGTGCAGGACTACGTTAAGTTCGCTCGGGCGAAGGGCGTTCCGGAGAGCCGGGTGATCGGCGTGCACGTGCTCAAGAACATCATGATCCCGATCGTCACCGTGATCGGGCTCGAGTTCGGATCGGTGGTCGCGTTCGCGGTGGTCACCGAGACGATCTTCGCCTGGCCCGGGATGGGCAAGCTCCTGATCGACTCGATCAACGTGCTCGATCGGCCGGTGATCGTCGCCTACCTGATGCTCATCGTCGCGTTTTTCGTCCTCGTCAATCTGCTCGTCGACCTCGGCTACTCGGCGCTCGATCCGCGCGTGCGCCTGGCCGACGTGCGGGGTTAGGGCCGCGCCAATGGGCGAGCAGCGCGTTGCGGCAGCCGCCGCACCGGCGATCGAGCCCGAGGAGACGCCGCTGCGGCGCGTCGCCGCCGACTTCGCGGGGAGTCGCCTCGCGGTCGTCGGGCTGACGATGCTCGCTGCAATCCTGCTCGCCGCCCTGTTCGCGCCGGTCCTGTCGCCGCAGAATCCCTACGACCTCGCGCAGCTCGACGTGATCGACAGCCGCCTGCCGCCGGGCTCGCGGTCGGGCGACGGCTCGATGACCTACTGGCTCGGCACCGACGACCAGGGCCGCGACATGCTCTCGGCGATCCTCTACGGCCTGCGCATCAGCCTCGGCGTCGGCGTGACGGCGACGCTCGGCGCGCTCGCGCTCGGGTTGGCGCTCGGCCTCGGCGCGGCCTTCTTCGGCGGCCGCATCGATACGCTGGTCATGCGCATCGCCGACATCCAGCTCTCGTTCCCGGCGATCCTGATCGCGCTGATCCTGCTCGCGGTGCTCGGCCAGGGGATCGACAAAATCATCGTCGCGCTGGTGGCGGTCCAGTGGGCGTACTACGCGCGCACGGTGCGCGGCTCGGCGATGGTGGAGCGAAGCAAGGAGTACGTGGAAGCGGCCACCGGCCTCGCGCTGCCGCCCGCGCGCATCGTGCTGCGCCACCTGTTGCCGAACTGCCTGCCGCCGCTCATCGTCATCGCGACGGTGCAGGTCGCCGCCGCGATCGCGCTCGAGGCCACGCTGTCGTTCCTCGGCCTCGGGCTGCCGATCACCGAGCCCTCGCTCGGGCTGCTAATCTCGAACGGCTTCACCTACCTGCTGTCCGGGCGCTACTGGATCAGCTTCTTTCCCGGGCTCGCCCTGCTCGCGACCATCGTGAGCATCAACCTGGTGGGCGACCAGCTACGCGACGTGCTGAACCCGCGGCTGCAGCGATGAGCGGGCCGACGCTCGCCGTGGACGGCCTGCGCACGTACTTCTTCACCCGGCAGGGCGTGGTGAAGGCGGTCGACGGCGTCTCCTTCGAGGTCGGTGCGGGGCGGGTCCTCGGCCTGGTCGGCGAGTCGGGATCGGGCAAGTCTGTCACCGGATTCTCGATCCTCGGCCTGGTCGATCCGCCCGGGCGCGTCGTCGCCGGGAGCATCCGGCTCGAGGGCCGCGAGCTGCGCGGTCTCGCGCCGTCGGAATGGCGCGCGATCCGCGGCAACCGCATCGCGATGATCTTCCAGGACCCGATGATGGCGCTGAACCCGGTCCTGCGGATCGACACCCAGATGATCGAGGCGGTGCGCGCCCACGACCGGGTGTCGGTGCGGGCCGCGCGCGAGCGGGCGCGCGAGGCGCTCGCCCGGGTAGGCATCCCGTCGCCCGACGAGCGCCTCGCCGCCTACCCGCACCAGTTCTCCGGCGGCATGCGCCAGCGCGTCGCGATCGCGATC
>CALDVP010000076.1 GCA_937924195.1 uncultured Lysobacterales bacterium | reverse complement strand
GCTCGAGCGCGCCTTCGCGGTCTTCGGCAACCTCGCCTCGGCCAACAGCAACGACGCGATCCGCGCGATCCAGCGCGAATATGCGCCCAAGCTCGCGGCCCACCAGAGCGCGATCCGGCTGGACCCGGGCTTGTTCGCGCGCATCGAGGCGATCCACGCGACCAAGGACGCGCTCGCGGCCGATCAGCGCCGAGTCGTCGAGCGCACCTACATCCAGTTCGTCCGGGCCGGCGCCAAGCTCGACGAGGCCGGGCGCCAGCGTGTCGCCGCGATCGACCAGCGCCTCGCGGAGCTCTCGACCCGTTTCTCGCAGAACCTGCTCGCTGACACCGAGGCCTTCACGCTGACCCTCTCGACCGAGGAGGAACTGGCCGGCCTGCCGGACAGCGTGCGCCAGGCCGCCGCCGAGATCGCGCGCCAGCGCGGGCTGGAGGGCCAGTACCTGATCACGCTGCAGCGCCCGAGCGTCGAGCCCTTTCTCACCTACTCGTCGAACCGCGCCCTGCGCGAGAAGGCGTGGCGCGCATGGGTGGCCCGCGGCGACAACGGCAACGAGTTCGACAACAAGGGCCTGATCGCCGAGATCGTCGCACTCCGCGCCGAGCGTTCGCGCCTGCTCGGCTACGAGACCTTCTCCGACTTCATGCTCGACGACAGCATGGCCGGTACGCCGGAAGCCGCGATCGACCTGATGCGGCGCGTCTGGGAGCCGGCCTTGCGCCGCGCGAAGGAGGAACTGGCCGCGATGCAGGCGATGGCGAAGGCCGAGGGCGCCGACCACCCGATCGAGGCCTGGGACTGGCGTTACTACGCCGAGAAGGTCCGCAAGCAGCAGTTCGATCTGGCCGAGAGCGACATCAAGCCGTACCTGCAGCTCGACAAGCTGGTCGAGGCCATGTTCCACGTCGGCAACCGCCTGTTCGGGCTCAGCTTCGCCGAGCGCAGCGACGTACCGGTGCCGCACCCGACCATCCGCGTCTGGGAGGTCAAGGCCGCCGACGGCAGCCTGGTGGGCCTGTTCTACGGCGACTGGTTCGCGCGCCAGGGCAAGCAGAGCGGCGCGTGGATGTCGAGCTTCCAGCGCCAGCACAAGCTCGACGGCGGCTCGCTGCCGCACGTCATCAACGTGATGAACATCAACCAGCCGCCGGCCGGCCGGCCGACACTGATTTCCTTCGACGACGCGGTCACGCTGTTCCACGAGTTCGGCCATGGCCTGCACGGTCTGCTGTCCGACCAGACGTATCCGTCGATCAGCGGCACCGCGGTCGCCCGTGACTTCGTCGAGTTCCCGGCGCAGTTCATGGAGCACTACATGACGCAGCCGTACATCCTGGAGAAATTCGCGCTGCACCATGAGACCGGGGAGCCGATGCCCGAGGATCTGATCGCGCGCCTGCTGAACTCGCGCACCTTCAACCAGGGCTTCGCGACCGTCGAGTATCTCGCCTCGGCCTTCGTCGACAAGGCCTTCCACCGCCTCACGCTCGAAGAGGCGCAGAACCTCGATGTCGCCGGCTTCGAGCGCCAGACGCTGGCCTCGATCGGCATGCTCGACGAGATCGCGATGCGCCACCGCAGCCCGCACTTCAGCCACGTCTTCGCCGGCGGCTACCCGTCGGCGTACTACAGCTACATGTGGTCCGAGGTGCTCGACGCCGACGGCTTCGCGGCATTCACGGAGGCCGGCGATATCTTCGATCCGGATCTGGCCGCGCGCCTGAAGGCCAACGTGTACGCGGCGGGCAACTCGCGTCCGCCGATGGAGGCCTACGTCGCGTTCCGTGGTCGCGAGCCCGATGTCCGCGCGTTGCTCCTCAACCGCGGCCTGGCCGACGAGGGTTGATCACCTGATCGGCCGGGCCGTCCGTGGCGGCTCGGCGGCTGATCGGCGGGCGGCGGTCCCCAGACGGTCGCCGCCTCGGAAGTCCGCCCGGCCGCTGCGGACGTTCGCTTCGATCGCGAGGCGTCGTTCGCCGGGCGTCGCCCAGTCGCGATCCCAGGCCAGCACGCGCGGCGTCATCAGCCGGTGCCACAGCGGCGGGATCAGCGCGACGATGATCGTCGTCAGGTAGCCGCCCAGCATCATCGGCGCTTCCGGGAAGGGCTTCAGGGCCTGGTACGGCACCTCGCCCTGGGCGTGGTGGTGCGAGTGCCGGGTCAGGTTGAACATCGACCAAGAGCTGATGCGCCGGTTCGTGTTCCACGAGTGGCGCGGCGCGACCGGCGTGGCCGGGTCGCGCACGATGCCGTAGTGCTCCATGTAGTTGACGATCTCGAGCAGCGCCTTGCCCCACAGCGCGCAGGCGACGAAGAACGCGACGGCGATCCAGCCGCCCATCGCCCATGCGAGTGCAACCAGCCCGAGGCTCGCCAGGTGCCCGCGGATCACCGCATTGCGCCAGTCGAGGGCGCGGTGGCCGCGACGCGCGAGCCGCTGCGCCTCGATCTGCCACGCCGAGAGATTGCCCTTCCACGTCGATGCCAGGATGTGGGCGTAGACGTTGCGCCCGCGCGGCGCGGTGGCTGGGTCCTCGGGCGTCGCCACGTAGCGGTGGTGGCCGTAGACGTGCTCGATCGCGAACACGGTGTCGAAGCTGAAGGCCAGCAGCCCGCGACCGATCGCGACCGAGAAGGGATCCCACGTTCGATGGACCAATTCGTGCGCCGGGATCGTGCCGACCATGCCGATCATCAGCCCGGTCAGGATCACCGCGGCGACGTGGTGACCGAGGTGGTTCGCCTCGCGCGCGGCCAGGACATCCCAGCCGGTCAGCGCCTGGATCGCCGCGCCGTAGCCGAGCGGGTCGCCGGGGCTGACGGTCCAGACCGCGGTGAACACGATCCACGCCAGCAGCGGCAGCGCGAGCCACAGCTGCACGGTCAGCACGGCCGGGTGGCGGAAGCGCGGGGCGCTCACGTCGTCGCCGAGGAGCGCGTCGCCGCCGACGTAGAAGGCCACGACGGCGAGCAGGCCCGCGGTCGTCCACGGCCCGCCCGCGAGCAGGGCGGCGATCGAATAGAGCCCGATCGCGTGGAACAGGAAGAACTTGAGGTAGTCGAGCAGCCGGGCCTCGCGGTCGATCGTCGGGGCCTTGCGCGCCGTCGTCGTCGATGGGCTCTCCGCCGTCCGGCGACTGGACGATCCTTCCGGGGTCGCCACGGCAGGCTCGGACCCGGGCGTGACGGCATCGGCGCGCGTCGCGAAGCGCTCGGCATGGATCCGGGCGCGCGGCACGCCGAGCGATTCCAGCCGCGCCGCGACCTCGTCGACCATCGCCGGGGCGCCGCAGAGGTAGGCGTCGACTTCGGCGCCGACGAGCCCGTCGAGGTGGTCGGTGACCCGGCCGCGCGCGCCGTTCCAGTCGGCATCCGGCCGCGACAGCACCGGCACGAAACGGAAGGCGCCGCGCCAGCGGCGCGCGATGGCGTCGATTCGGTCGAGCGCGTGGAGGTCCTCGCGCGTCCGCGCCCCGTGCAGCACGGTCGCGGGTCGCCGGTCGCCGGCCTCGGTCGCCGCCTCGAGCATCGCCAGCACCGGCGCAAGTCCGGTGCCGGTGGTCACGAACAGGAGCGGCGCCTCGCCGTCGCGCAGCGTGAAGTCGCCCAGCGGCCCGTCGACGATGACGCTCGCGCCGACCAGATCGTGACCGGCGACGCGGCTGCTGAACACGCCGTCGGGCACGTGGCGCACGTGGAACTCGACGACCGGCTCGGCGTGCGGTGGCGCGGCGAAGGAATAGCTGCGCGCGACGCCCGGCAGACCACCCAAGGACAGCAGGGCATGCTGCCCCGGCCGGAAGGGCAGGCCCTGGTCGAGTTCAACCTCGATGCGCGTGATCGTCGGGGCGAGCAGTGACTGCCCGACCACCCGGCCGGTCACCTGCCGGCGCGTCGCCGCCGCGGCAAGGTCGACCGCAATGCGCACGTCGCCCTGCGGCACGCTCTGGCACGCGAGGATGGTTCCGGCGGCCAGTTCGGACTCGTCCAGCAGGTAGGCGGTCTCGGTCAGCTCGCGGACCTGCCCCTCGACGAGCCGACAGCGGCAGGTGCCGCAGCCGCCGACGCGGCAACTCCACGGCATCGCGACGCCGGCCGCGAGTGCGGCGTCGAGCAGGGTCTGGCCCGCGCGGACCGGTACGGCCGTGCCGTTGATCGTCGCGGTCGAGGTCGGATGGGAGTGTGGGGTCATCAGAGGCGTGGCTTCCCAGGATGACGGCAGGGTAGGCCGGACCCGGCGCACCGGGGAGGTCATTTCTTGACACGCGCCGGGCCGCGGCGCAGCCTCGCCGCCGATGCGCATGTCGACCACCCGCCTGCCGGACCTGTCCCTCGCCGGGCCCTACCTGCGCGCGATCGCCGATTGCGTCGCCGGCTCCGGGGCCGACGCGCCGGCGTGGCTCGCGCGGCATGGGCTCCCGGCAGACGCGCTCGACGACTCGGCGTTCGAACTGCCGCTCGCGGTCTTCGCCGACCTGGTGCGCGACGCGATCGCGACGACCGGCGAGCCGGCGCTCGGGCTGCTCGTCGGCGACCGCCT
>CALDVP010000075.1 GCA_937924195.1 uncultured Lysobacterales bacterium | reverse complement strand
CCGCCAGGGCCCCACATCACAACCCCAGCCCATACACGGCTGGGGTTTTTTATTGGCACTCGAAAACACCCGCATGAATGCCGTGACAGCTGAGTGACACTTGGATGCGATATCTACATGCGTTGCTTTTGATCGTGTTGGGGGCGAGCGGCTGCTCGCCGTCGCCGTCTGGTCCCGCGAGCGCCCCTGATCTGGAGGGCAAGGTCACGATGGAACCGCCATTGGCCAGGAAGATTCCCCACGACGTCGTTTCACCCCACGGGGTTCGCGTAGACCAGTACTATTGGCTTCGGGACGACCAACGGAAGGATCCGGAGGTCATTGCCTATCTCGAAGCCGAGAATCGCTACCGGACGGACCACACCGCGCACCTGCGGGACCTCGAGGAACGCCTCTACGAGGAGATCGTTGGCCGAATCAAGCAGGACGATTCTTCCGTTCCGCAGCTCGAGAACGGCTATTGGTATTACGTCCGTTTCGAGGAAGGAAGCGAGTACCCGATCCACGCGCGTCGGCGCGGGTCCCTCGACGCACCGGAGGAGATCCTGCTCGATGGTAATCGGATGGCGGAGGGTCGCGACTTCTTTCAGATCGGAAGCTACGAGGTTAGTCCCGACAACCGGCTCCTGGCGTGGGCCGAGGACACCGTGGGCCGTCGACAATGGGTCATCCGAGTCAAGGACTTGCGATCCGGAGACTTGCTGCCCGTCGAATTGAAGAACGTCGAGGCGGGCTTTGCCTGGGCCAACGACAACAGGACCTTGCTCTACGTTGAAAAGGATCCGGAAACGCTGCTCGGGTTTCGGGTTCGCAAGCACGCGCTCGGCAGCGATACTGCCGAGGATCCGATCGTCTACGAGGAGCAGGATCGCTCTTTCTACCTCGGTGTCGGCAAGACCCGCAGCAATCGCTTCCTCATGATCGGCCTCGACAGTACGGTGTCCAATGAGTATCTCGTTGCCGATGCCAATGATCCGGCACTCGAGTTCAAGGTGGTGATCCCGCGCCAGCGCGACCATGAGTACTCGATAGAAGACTATGGCGATGATTGGATCATCCGCACGAATGCCGACGCGCGAAACTTCCGCGTAGTACGAGTCCCGATGGGCAAGGTTCATGACCGTTCGGCTTGGCGGGACGTGGTGCCTCACCGTTCGGACGCCTTCGTCGAAGACTTTCTCGTATTCGATGATCATCTGGTTGTAGAGGAGCGCTCAGGGGGCTTGCGCAACCTGCGCATCCACCGTTGGCTGGACGGCGACGAACACCTGATCGAGGCGGACGAACCCGCCTATTCGATGTGGGCCGGAAGCAATCCCGAGCCTTCCTCGAAGCTCTTTCGCTTCCAGTACAGTGCGCTGACGACGCCGACCACCACCTATGACTATGAGCTCGCGACGCGCACGCGCGAGCTCAAGAAGCGGGACCCGGTCCTCGGAGATTTCGACCCCGCCCGCTATCGCAGCGAGTTTCTCTGGGTCGCGGCCCGCGATGGCGTCACCAAAATCCCGGTCTCGTTGCTGCACCGGGTCGACGTCCCGCGCGACGGCACCGCGCCGCTCTATCAGTACGCCTACGGCAGCTACGGCATTTCGAGCGATCCGACGTTCTCGATCAGCCGGCTGTCGCTCGTCGATCGCGGCGTGGTGTACGCCATCGCGCACGTCCGCGGCGGACAGGAGCTGGGTCGGCCTTGGTACGACGAAGGCCGGCTGCTCAACAAAATCAATACCTTCACCGACTTCATCGACGTGACCCGGCACCTGGTGGCCGAAGGCTGGGCGGCACCCAACCGCGTCGCCGCGATGGGTGGCAGCGCCGGCGGGCTGCTGATGGGCGCTGTGGCCAACATGGCGCCACACGACTACCACGCGATCGTCGCCCACGTCCCCTTCGTCGACGTCGTCACGACCATGCTCGACGAGACCATCCCGCTGACGACCAATGAGTATGACGAGTGGGGCAATCCGGCCGAGAAGGTCTTCTACGATTACATGCTGTCCTACTCGCCCTATGACAATGTCAGCCGGCAGCCCTACCCCGCGATGCTCGTGACGACCGGACTCTGGGACAGCCAGGTGCAGTACTGGGAGCCCGCGAAGTGGGTGGCCAAGCTGCGGACGCACCACACCGGCGACGCACCGATCCTGCTGAAGACCAACATGGAAGCGGGCCACGGGGGGCGTTCCGGTCGTTTCCAGCGCATCCGCGAGACCGCCGAGGAGTTTGCCTTCGTGATCGATCAGCTGGGCATCGCGCACGGTCCGCTCCCCGCCAACACTGGAGAGCCCAAGTGAAACGGAACATCTCGCTACTGGTCTCGATCGGAGTCACCATCGCAATTGCCGGGTGCGGTCAGAAGCGCGAGCTCGTCCTTCCCGATCCGCCTCCGGCACTTGCAGCGCCGGCGCCGACGCCGTCTAATGTGCCTGAACGCAGCCCGCATTGAGAAACGTTGCATCAGCTCGTTGCCATGAACATGATATTGCGCGAACAGGTTCCTTCGACAATTTCTGTGCGTCATGTGTTGCTGATCGCCACGATGATTGCGCTGTCGAATACGGCAATCGCACAGGCAGAGCCGGATTGGCTGTCGGTCGACGGATTCGAGGAGTTCGTGTCGCCACCGGATGCCTTCCGGATCACAACCCTGGCCTTGCGCGATCCACATGTGTTCGTGACGGTCCCACCACTATGTCTCGATTTCACCGACACTGCCATTCCGAGCACGGGGTTTTCGCTGAACGGCCAGATTGCGGCAACGCTGACCGGTGACGCCGACAACGACGGGTTCCTCGACGCCAGCACGCTGTTGCTGTTCCGTCCGCTCGATCGCACGACGCCGCTGGCGCGGCTCGAACAGATCCCCGCGCGCTGCACCTTCCCGGCGGCGACGACTAGCTGCGAATCACTGCCAACACCAATCACGCCTACGGTCGATTACTTCGACACCCGCGAAATCGGCAGCTGCCTTGCACCCTTACCAGGTACCACGGGCAACAATCCTCCAAGCCTGCAATATCCGCCCTATTCGCCGGCAGTAACCAGTGCCAGCGGGCCCTGCTTGCGCACGGGCACCCGTGCCGGGACCGTTGGCGATGTTGGCCTCGCCCTCCCGCTAGTCGACGTCCAGTTGGGTGCGACCTTCGGGCCGTCACCGACCGACCAACTCGTCAACGGGCTGATCCGCGGCTTTTTGCCGGAAGCGGTCGCCGATAGCATCCAGATCCCGCTTCCAGATCCGCCGGGAGGCACCGTGGCCTTGTCGAGCCTGTTGCCGGGTGGCACCGGCTTCTGCACCGGCGCCATCGGTTCGACCCGCAACAACAAGGACACCTACCAGGGCGTGAGCGGCTGGTGGTTCTACTTCAACTTCACCGCGAACCGCGTGCCCTACAGCGGCCCCTGATTGCCGCGCCGCCGTGGGCCTACGCTTCACCAAGATGCACGGCGCCGGCAACGACTTCGTCGTCGTCGACCGCCGCACCGACCAAACCCGCCTCGATCCCGCGCTCGCCGGCCGCATCGCCGACCGCCACTCTGGCGTCGGCTGCGACCAGCTGATGCTGATCGAGCCCGCGCGGACTCCGGACGCGATCGCGGGCTATCGGATCCTGAACGCGGACGGCAGCGAGGCGCGCCAGTGCGGCAACGGCGCCCGCTGTATCGTGGCCTGGCTCGCCCGTGATCTCGGCCTTCGCGCTGGCGCGTATCGCCTCGACGGGCCGAATGGCTCGGTGGACGCCACGATCGACGCAGCCGGACGGATCACCGTGGCGCTCGAGGTGCCCGACTTCGACCCGATCCGCGTGCCCTTCCTGGCCATGGGAGCCGACGATCCGCAGCGACTCGACGTCGCAGGAAGGACCCTCGGGATCGGCGTCGTCGCGATCGGCAATCCGCACGCGGTGCTCCTCGTCGACGACGTCGACCGCGCCCCGGTCGGCGAGCTGGGATCGGCGATCGAACGCCACCCGGCCTTCCCGGATCGCGTCAACGTCGGCTTCGCCCAGGTCCTCGACCGGAACCGTATCCGCCTGCGCGTGCACGAACGTGGGGTTGGCGAGACGCTCGCCTGCGGTAGCGGCGCCTGCGCCGCGGTCGCGGTGCTGCATCGGCGCGGCCAGGTCGGCGATTCGGTCGCGGTCGAACTGCCCGGTGGCACACTGCGGGTCGATTGGAGCGGGGCCGGTGCGATTCGCCTCACCGGTCCGACCGCATTCGTCTTCGAGGGGACCCTGCTGATATGACCGACGCGTCCATCGCCAAGCGCGAACCGAGCGAACTCGAGGTCGCGGCCTTCTTGCGCCGCCATCCGGATTTCCTCACCGAGTTCCCGGACCTCGCGATGGTGCTCAAGATGCCGCGCCAGGTCGGACCGACGACCTCGCTTGCGAGCTACCAGCTCGACGTGCTGCGCGACAAGAACCGCGCCCTGCACCGTCGGCTGCAGGAGCTGGTCGCGATCGCCGAGCGCAACGAGGATCTCGTGATGCGGGTCCACGGGCTCACGCTGGCGTTGATGCGCGCGAACTCTCTCGACGAGACGCTGAAGCGGATCGTCGCCACGCTCCACGAGGACTTCGGTACCGAGTGGGTGCGGCTGGTACTGTTCCGCGCGACCGCCGAGCTCGACCCCGCCGAATGGCTGATCGCGACCGAGCCCCACGCGCCGGCACTCGCCCCCTTCGCCGAGTTCCGCGCCCAGGTCGAGCCGCTGTGCGGCCGCCTCGCCCCGGCGAAGCTCGAGTACTTGTATGGCGTCGAGGCCGCGCGAGTAAGATCCGCCGCGCTGATCTCGATCGGAACGCGCGGGATGCTGGCGGTCGCCAGCGAGGACCCGAACCACTTCTATCCCGGCATGGGAACGCTGTTCCTGAAGCTGATCGCTGAGGCGATCGACGCCGCAATCGCCCGCTTCGACCGCTGACGCGCACGAGGCGGAACCCGTGACCGACACGCAGCCTCCCGATCCCGCGATCACCGCCTTCCTCGAGCACCTTGGCGTCGAGCGACGACTATCGCCGCGCACCCGCGAGGCCTACCGCGACGATCTCGAGCGCTTCGCCGGATTCATCGCCACCGAAGCCGGCTCTGCGCCGCGCTGGGAACGGATCGGCTCCGATGCGGTCCGCCGCTTCGCGGCCGACCAGCATCGCGGCGGTCAGTCGCCGAGGAGCGTCGCGCGCCGCCTCTCGGCGATCCGCAGCTTCTATCGCTGGCTGCTGCGCGAAGGCCGTGCCCGGACCAATCCCGCCGCCGGCGTGCGCGCGCCGAAGGTCCAGCGCAGGCTCCCGAACGTGCTCGACGCGGACGAACTCGGCGCACTGCTCGATGCCCGGGGAGAAGACGCGCTCGCGATCCGTGACCAGGCGATGCTCGAGCTGCTCTACTCCTCTGCGCTGCGGCTATCCGAGCTATGCGCGCTGCGCTGGGACGATTTGGACCTCGATGCCGGGACCGTGCGGGTACTCGGCAAGGGCGCGAAGACCCGGATCGTGCCGGTCGGCAGCCAGGCCCTCGACGCGCTGCGGGCGTGGCGGGCGAAATCCGGGCGTACCGCCGGCCCGGTGTTCCCGGGGCGCGGTGGCGACACGATCAGTCCGCGCGCGGTACAACAGCGCCTGAAGCGCTGGGCCGAGGTCCGCGGGGTCTGGAAGCGCGTCCACCCGCACCTCCTACGTCACAGCGCGGCCAGCCATCTGCTCGAGTCGAGCGGCAACCTGCGCGCGGTGCAGGAACTACTGGGCCACGCCGACATCGCGACGACGCAGGTCTACACGCACCTCGACTTCCAGCACCTCGCGCGGGTCTACGATGCCACGCACCCGCGGGCGCGCCGCCGGAGTGGTGGCTGAGCGGCCGATCCGGCCACCTTGCGATCCGTCTGGCCGACCCCACCTCGAAGTCCCCGCATTGAGCCGGTGCGCATGACCCGACCCACCTTCCACGCCACGACCATCGTCTCGGTGCGCCGCGGCAGCGAGGTCGTGATCGGCGGCGACGGCCAAGTCACGCTCGGCCACACCGTGGTCAAGTCGAACGCGTGCAAGATCCGCCGGCTCGGCAACGGCCGCGTGCTGGCCGGGTTCGCCGGGGCCACCGCCGACGCCTTCACGCTATTCGAGCTGTTCGAACAGAAGCTCGATCGCTACGGTGGCCAGCTCGTGCGCGCCGCGGTCGAGATGGCCAAGGAGTGGCGCACCGATCGCCGGCTCGGCCGCCTCGAAGCGATGCTCGCGGTCGCCGATCGGGACGCCTCACTGCTGATCTCCGGCAATGGCGACGTGCTCGAGCCCGAGGGCGGCCTGATCGCGATCGGCTCGGGCGGCCCTTACGCCCAGGCCGCGGCCAAGGCCCTGCTCGAGCACACCGAGATGGCGCCGCGCGAGATCGTCGAGCGCGCGCTGCGCATTGCCGGCGACATCTGCATCTACACCAACCATTCGCTGACGATCGAGAGCCTGTGAACGACGCCGCTACGCCCGCCGCGCCCCTGCGACCGCCGTCGGCGATGACGCCAAAGGAGATCGTCGCCGAGCTCGACAAGCACATCGTCGGCCAGGCCGACGCCAAGCGCGCGGTCGCGATCGCGCTGCGCAACCGCTGGCGGCGCATGCGCGTCGATCCGGCGATGCGCGCCGAGGTCACGCCGAAGAACATCCTGATGATCGGCCCGACTGGCGTCGGCAAGACCGAGATCGCGCGACGCCTCGCCGCGCTCGCCGACGCGCCGTTCGTGAAGGTCGAGGCGACCAAGTTCACCGAGGTCGGCTACGTCGGCAAGGACGTCGAGACCATCATCCGCGATCTCGCCGACGGCGCGATCAAGATGCAGCGCGAGGCCGCCAAGGCGCGGGTGCGCGAGGAGGCCGAGCGCGCCGCCGAAGAGCGCATCCTCGACGCGTTGCTGCCGCGTCCGCGCGCGGTGCGTGTGTTCGGTGAGGACCAGGCGCCGGCGCCCGACGACGCGGGCACGCGCGAGAAGTTCCGAGCGATGCTGCGCGAGGGCCGTCTCGACGAACGCGAGATCGAGATCGACATCGCCAGCGCCGCCGGGGTGGACCTGATGGCGCCGCCCGGCATGGAGGAGATGGCGCAGCAGCTCAAGCAGATGTTCGGTCAGCTCGCCGGCAGCCGCGCGCAGCGACGCAAGCTCCGGATCGGTGCAGCGCGGCCGCTGCTGATCGACGAGGAGGCCGGCAAGCTGCTCAACGACGAGGAGATCCGCGCCGCCGCGGTGGAGGCCTGCGAACAGAACGGCATCGTCTTCATCGACGAGATCGACAAGGTCTGCCAGCGCTCCGAGTGGGGCGGGGCGGGCGTCAGCCGCGAGGGAGTGCAGCGCGACCTGCTGCCGCTGGTCGAGGGCTCGACGGTGTCCACGCGCCACGGCCCGGTCCGGACCGACCACATCCTGTTCATCGCCTCGGGCGCGTTCCACCTGGCCAAGCCCTCCGACCTGATCCCGGAGCTGCAGGGCCGCTTCCCGATCCGGGTCGAGCTCGGCGCGCTGACCGCCGACGACTTCGAACGCATCCTGACCGAACCCAAGGCCGCGCTGACGCGCCAGTACCAGGCCCTGCTCGGTACCGAGGGCGTGACGCTCGAGTTCACCCCGGCAGCGGTGCGACGCATCGCCGAGCTCGCGCACGAGGTCAACGAACGCCAGGAAAACATAGGCGCGCGGCGCCTGTCGACGATCCTCGAGCGCCTGCTCGACGGACTGTCCTTCGACGCCCCGGAACGCGGCGGCGAGACGGTCACGATCGACCGCGACGACGTCGACCGGCACTTGAACGGGCTGGTCCGCAACGAGGACTTGAGTCGGTACATCCTGTAACCTAAGCGGTCAGCCGCCCGCCGCGGCGGCGGTCCACGGAGAGCGCCCATGAGCAAGGTCGTCGAATTGAAGCAGCGCGGAGTCCGCGCGCGTCTCCGCGAAGCCGCCGAACAGCGCACCCTGATCCGGTTGTGGCGCGACGAGCACGAGGCGGCGAGCTTTTCGGGCTACGTCGCAGGTCTCGGCCGCGAGTTCTTCCTGCTGTGGGCGATCGGTGACTACGTCGGCTTCGACGGTCTCTACGCGCTGCGCTACCGCGACGTCTCCGAGCTCGAGACCCCGGACAAGAGCGCGCCCTTCCTCGAGAAGGCGATGGCCCTGCGTGGCATCACGCCCGAGTGGCCCGTCGACTTCGCGCTCGACGACATCGAGGGCGTGGTGCGGTCGGCGGCGCGCCACGCGCCGGTGATCGCGGTCCACGTCGATTCGGAGGGCGACGACGAGGTCTGCTACGTCGGCCGCTTCCTTGCCTTCGAACCGGATGGCCTGCTGCTGCAGGAGATCACGCCCGACGCCGAGTGGCTGCGCGAGCCCTCGTTCTTCGGTTTCGAGGAGATTTCGGCGATCGGCCTGCGCGGCCCTTACCACACCGCGCTCGCCGAGGTCGCCGGCACCCCGCCGGATGACATCCGGCCGTTCAATCGGGATCACGGCTCGGTCCACTGAGCGCACGCGCCGGTGTCGGCGATGGCCGTCGCGGCGTTCGACCGCGGGCGCATCGCACGGCTCGTGCTGCTGCTGGCGCTCGCGGCGCTGCTGGTCGCGATGCGCGGGCACACCCTGGGCGAGCCGATCCAGCGTGACCTCTTGATCTATGCCTTCATCGGCGAGGGGTTGCTCGAAGGCGGCACGCTCTACGACGACTGGATCGACCTGAAGCCGCCAGGCCCCTACGTGCTGTTCGGCGCGGCCGGCGCGCTGCTCGGCGTCGGGCACGTGCAGATGTTCGTGCTCGGCCTCGCCGCGGCGCTTGCAACGATGGCGGGGCTCCAGCGGCTCTTCGCGGGCTCGCTCGAGGCACCGTGGGCCGGTGTCGCGGCCGCGGCGTTATGGGTCGCAATCGGCTCGGATCTGCTCCTGCAGGCCAACGAGCCGAACACCGAAGCATTCATCAACGCTTTCCTGGTCTGGGCCCTGGCGCTGATGCTGGGCTTGCCGCACGACCGCGTCGGATGGGCGGGCGCGCTCGGCGTGGGTGTCCTGTTCGCGATCGCGACCACGTTCAAGCACGTCGCGATCGTGCCGGCGGTGTTGCTGTGTCTCGCCCATCTCATCGTGCGTCGTGAGACGCTCCCGCGCGCGTTTGCGCAGTGCGCGATCGCGGGCACGGTCGTGGTCGCGACCTGGCTCGCGATGGCCGGATGGTTCGCGGTCCACCGGCGCTTCGACGTCTTCTGGGAGACGCTCGTGCTGTATCCGGCCGAGTACGGCACGGTCACCGGCCGCACGCTCGGCGCGAATCTACTGGCCGGGCTGTCGCACGAGCACTTCTTCGATCCGGCGATGGGCGCCTATGCGTGGGCGCTGGTCGCGCTGGCTGCGGTGACGATCGCGGGACTCGTCGCTGGACGCCGCGAGTGGGCGTATCTTGCGGCCTTCCTCGCCGGAACCTTCGTCGCGGTCGCGGCCCCGGGCTGGTTCTTCCCGCACTACGACCAGCTCTGGCTGCCGGCGCTGGCGATCGGGCTCGGGGTCGGGTTGGTCGAGCTTCGCGATCGGCGCGTGCCGTGGCCCGGGCTGGCCGCGGGCGCCGCAGCCCTCGTGCTCGCGGCCGGGCTCGGGCGCAGCGCGCCACAGTACCGGCTCGACGCGCGCGCCTGGTCCGAGACCAAGTATCAGACGATCTTCACCAGCGCCGAGGACCTCGGACGCGCGCTCGGCGAGATCCTGCGCGAGGACGAACGAATCCACGTCCACGGCGTGCTGCCGAACCTCTACCTCGCCGCCGGCCGGCGGCCCATGACCCACGTCGCGAACCTCTGGTTCACGCTGCCCGACTACGGCCGTCGGCTTGCGCCGCGGGCTACCGCCACAGCGCTCGCGGATCTCGAACGTGCGCCACCCGACGTCGTCGTGTTCGATGGCTTCACCGCGTCGTTCGAGCCGAAGGACCTGCCGCTGCGAGCCTGGCTCGACCGACACTACCGCGTCGTCGCCGAGGTGCCGGGCCATGCGGGCTTCGCGCTTGCCGTCCGCCAGGATGCCGATCCCGACCTCGTCGCGCGCATCGAGGCGCTACCCTCGCGGGTTCCAACGTCCGCAGATGCCGCACCGACCCGATGAGCGGAGCCCGTCCCACCGAGATCAAGCTGCACCGCGCTTCGCGCGTGCTCGAGGTTGCCTTCGACGACGGCGCCCGGTTCGAGCTGCCGTGCGAACTGCTGCGCGTCTACTCGCCGAGCGCCGAGGTCAAGGGCCACGGCCCGGGGCAGCGCGTGCTCCAGGTCGGCAAGGCTGGTGTCAACATCGTGGCGATCGAGCCGGTCGGTCAGTACGCGGTGCTGCTGCGCTTCGACGACGGCCATCAGAGCGGCATCTATGCGTGGCCGACCCTGCGCGATCTCGGCGAGCACCGGGAGCGCTACTGGCGCGACTACCTCGCGGAGCTCGCCGCGGCCGGCGCCTCACGGGAGGCCAGCGCATGAGCCCCCGGCGCAAGACGCAAGCGCCGGAGCCCGCTGCGGGCGCAGTCGAGCCCGGTCCCGCGACCGCCGACTTCGGTTACCGCAAAGTCAGCCCGCGCGAGAAGACCCGCCTCGTCGGCGAGGTGTTCTCGTCGGTCGCCGCCAGCTACGACCTGATGAACGATCTGATGTCGCTCGGCATACACCGCCTGTGGAAGCGGCACTTCGTCGCGATCGCGAACCCGCGCCCGGGTCAGCGCGCGCTCGATCTCGCCGGCGGCACCGGCGACATCTCGGCGCTCGTTGCCGAGCGCGTCGGCGAGCAGGGCCTGGTCGTGCTGTCGGACATCAATCCGGCGATGCTCGGCAGGGGTCGCGACCGGATCATCGACCGCGGCCTGGTCGGAAACGTGCGGCCGAGCCTGGTCGACGCCTCGGCGATCCCGTTTGCCGACGGCAGCTTCGACCTCGTCACGATCGCCTTCGGCCTGCGCAACGTCACCGACAAGCCGCGCGCGCTCAACGAGATGCATCGCGTGCTGAAGCCCGGCGGGCGCGTCGCGATCCTCGAGTTCTCGCAGGTCGAGAGCGAAGGGCTGCGCAAGCTCTACGACCTCTACTCCTTCGAGGTGCTGCCGCGGCTCGGGCGCGTGGTCGCGAACGACGAGGCCAGCTACCGCTACCTCGCCGAGTCGATCCGTCGCCATCCCGACCAGGCCACGCTCGCGGCGATGCTGGCCGATGCCGGCTTCGAGCGCGTCGACTGGCACGACCTGATGAACGGCGTGGTCGCGATCCATACCGGCGTGCGCGTGTGAGCGGCGACCCCGCAACGACTGACGACTCCGAACGACGACCATGCTTCGACTCCTCGCCACCCTGACGCTCGCGATGACCACCTTCGCCACCGCGGCCCGCGACCCCCACAGTCATGCCAACCTCGACCAGGTGCGGGTGACCGCGCTCCACCTCGACCTCGCGGTCGACTTCGAGGCGAAGCGGCTGGCGGGCTTCGCCGATCTCGACCTGCGCTGGATCGATCCGGACGCACGCGAACTGGTGCTCGACACGCGGGACCTCGATGTCGCGCGGGTCGAGGGGCGCGGCGACGACGGCGCCTGGCAGGCGCTGCGCTTCACGCTGGGCGCGCGCGATCCGATGCTGGGCCAGCCGCTCCGGATCCGCGCGCCGGGACAGCCGCCACGGGTGCGCGTCCACTACGCGACCGATCCGAGCGCCTCCGGCCTGCAGTGGCTCGGGCCGCGGCAGACGATGTCCGGCCGCCATCCCTTCCTGTTCAGTCAGTCCCAGGCGATCCACGCGCGCTCGTGGGTGCCGCTCCAGGACTCGCCGACCGTGCGCTTTCCGTACCGCGCCCGGATCACGGCGCCCGAAGGACTACGCGTGCTGATGAGCGCCGAGAATCCCGACGGGCCGGTCGCGGGCGCGTGGCACTTCCGGATGCCGCAGCCGATCCCGTCCTATCTGCTGGCGATCGCGGTCGGCGAGCTCGAGGCGCGCGAGATCGGCCCGCGCGTGACGGTCTACGCCGAGCCGCAGCGCCTCGACGCCGCCGCGGCCGAGTTCGCCGACACCGAGCGGATGATCGAGGTCACCGAATCGCTGTATGGCCCGTACCGCTGGGGACGCTACGACCTGCTGGTGCTGCCGCCCTCGTTTCCATACGGCGGGATGGAGAATCCACGGCTCTCGTTCATCACGCCGACCGTGATTGCCGGCGATCGCTCGCTGGTGTCGCTGATCGCGCACGAACTTGCGCACTCCTGGTCCGGCAATCTCGTCACCAACGCGAGCTGGGCGGACTTCTGGCTCAACGAAGGCTTCACGACCTACGTCGAGAACCGGATCGTCGAGGCGCTTTACGGCACCGACGCCGCGATCATGCAGCAGCAGGTCGGCCAGGCCGAGCTGGTGGAAGAGATGCGCCAGATGGCGCCATACCTGCAGTCGCTGGTGCCGCAGCAGCAGGGGCTCGATCCCGACGCGACCTTCTCGAGCGTTCCCTATGACAAGGGCGCATGGCTGTTGCGCACGCTCGAGCAGCGGGTCGGTCGAGAGGCCTTCGATCCGTTCCTGCGCGGGTGGTTCGACGGCCATGCCTTCGAGAGCGTCGATACCGAAACTTTCGTCAACCATCTGCGCGGCCATCTGCTGGTCGAGCATCCGCATGCGATCACCGAGGCGGAGCTCGCCGAATGGCTGACCAAGCCCGGGATTCCCGCGCGCGCCGTCGCAGCGCGGTCGGAGCGGCTCGCCGCCGTCGATGAGGCGCGCCGGCGCTTCCTTGCCGGCGAGGTCGAGCCTGGCGCAATGAAAGACGAGCCGTGGAACACGCAGGAATGGCTGCACTTCCTGAACGGGCTGCCGGAGGATGTGAGCCGCGAGCGGCTGGCCGCGCTCGACGCGGCCTTCAAGCTGACCGACGCGACCAACAGCGAGATCGCCTTCCGCTGGTACCTGGCCGGCATCCGCGCCGGCTACGAACCGGTGTTCGCGCCGCTCGAGCGCTTCCTCGTCACGGTCGGCCGGCGCAAGTTCGTGAAGCCCCTGTTCGAGGCGCTGTG
>CALDVP010000074.1 GCA_937924195.1 uncultured Lysobacterales bacterium | reverse complement strand
TTGTAGCGCCGGGCTTGCCCGGCGCAGGTGCGTCACGCGCGGCGCCTGCGCCGCACGATCGTCCAAAACAGCGCCGCATGGATCGGCAGCCACAGCGCGATCCAGTCCATGTTGTCCTGCCGGAACCCAGGCATCACCTTTGCGAGCCAGATCCAGAACCCGGACGCCACGATCCCGCCGGCGATCAGGGGCCAGGCGATCGACGACCAGCCACGCCCGCGCAGCGCGCGCCATGCCAGCGGCAGCAGGACCAGCGCGAGCGGATTGAACAGCGCGACGTTCTCGTTGCCCCAGGCCGCGCGGTGCTCGCTGCCGAACATCAGGAAAGCAAGTACCAGGCCGCCGAGACCGGCGACCAGCCAAAGACTTCCGGCCACGACGCCGAACGCGCGCCAGCGGCGACCGCCGACGTCCCCGCGTCCGAGCCATGCAAGCAGCGCGGCCAGCGCGAGGCCGACTGCGAGGAAACGCCAGAACCAGCGCGGAGGGGATTCTGATGGCTGCGGGAAGGTCGCTTCGGCGAGGCGTTCGTGGGCGCGCACCAGCGCCCGGCGCGTGCCGTCTGGCGCCTCGAGCTCGAGCTTCGCGATCTCGTCCTTCATCACCATCGGGATGAACATCTCGTCCCAGAACGTGATCGGCACATCGGTCGCAGGTCCCAGCGCGGCGTGGATGCCGAGGTAGAGCGGCAGATCCATCGCGGTCAGTCGCTGCGCGTGCATGCGCAACGTGAAGCCGCGCGAGCGTCGATCGGTCGCGCGCTCGAGCGCCCCGCCGGTCGCGCGATCGATCACAGCGCGCACCCGGGTCGAGCAGTTGTCGCGGAAGTAGTCGTAGCGGTAGGCCGCGTTCTCAGGGCGTGTGTTCTCCTCGAGCGCGTCGCGCAGTTCGAGTTTCGCCGCCGGATCGAGATCCAGCCACTGCAGGTCGATGCGCCGACCTTCCGCCCGGTAGGACTCGAGGTCGGGTTTCACCGGGCCTGCGACCAGGAGGTAGGTCATGCGGCCGCGCGCGAACTCGAGGAAGAAGTTTTCAGCCGCGAAGTCGAACATGCCGAAGTTGTAGAGCCGCGCCGTGCCGGCCGCCCGATCGCGGATCAGGATCGCGTTGTGGCCGAAGCGCTGCCAGTAGATCCGCCCCGGCCCGATCGTCATCAGTGCGACCTCGAGTTCTTCGCGGGGGACGGGAAGGCGCTCGCTCGCCGCCGGCGGATCCTCGGCCGCGGCGTGGGCGCTGGCGACCGCGTCGGGCGCGGCCGTCGCAGAGGGCGACAGCCACGCGCAGGCCAGCGCGATCAGGACGAGCGCGGCCGGCGCCCGCGAACGCCGCGCGACGCCGCTCACGCGGCCTTGGCCGGTGGCTGCACCGCGAGTTGGATCAGGCGCCGGCTGTCGGCCTTGGTCACCGCGAAGGTGAAATCGCCGAGTTGCGCGGTCTCGCCGGCCTTCGGCAGGTGGCCGAGCGCGTCCGTGATGAGGCCCCCGACGGTGTCGTAGTCCTCGTCCGGGAACGCGGTGCCGAAGCGCGCGTTGAACGCCTCGATCGGCGTCTGCGCCGCGATCAGGTAGCGGCCGTCGGGCTGCGGCTGGATCAGCGACGCCGGTTCCTCGTCGTCGGTCTCGTCCGAGATGTCGCCGACGATCTCCTCGAGCACGTCCTCGATCGTGACCAGGCCCGCCACACCGCCGTACTCGTCGACCACGACCGCCATGTGCCGGCGGCCCTGGCGGAACTCCTTCAGCAGCAGGTTCAGGCGCTTCGATTCCGGGATCAGCGACACCGGCCGCAACAGGGTGCGCAGATCGATGGCGGTCGCACCATCACGCAGCACCTTCAGGAGGTCCTTGGCCAGCAGGATGCCGAGCACCTCGTCGCGGTCCTCGCCGGTCACCGGGAAGCGCGAGTGGCCGGACTCGACCACGATGTCCAGCACCTCGGCCAGTGTCGAATCGACCGGCACGCACACCATGTGCGCGCGAGGGACCATGACATCCGAGACGACCTTGTCGGAGACCGCGATCGCGCCATCGACCATCGCGAGGGTGTCGGGGCTCATCAGGCCGTTGGCCTGCGCGGCGCGCAGTTCCTCGAGCAGTTCGGCGCGGTTGCGGGGTTCGCCGGCGAGCGCCTGCCCGAGGCGTTCGAGGAAGGATCGCGGTGCCGGAGCACCGCCACTAGGGTGATCGTCGCTCATCGTGGGTGGATCGGCGCGGTCCCTCGGGCCCGCGGGGTGGCCCGAGTGTACCCGATGGCCGTGATTCGCGGATTTCCTTTTGGATCAGCGGCTTGCGGGTTACTGCAAGCTAGCGCGACCAAGTGGCGCCGAGCTAGCCCAGGGCCATGCCCGTGCGACCATCCCGGCCCGATCGGTGGCAGCGGCACGAGGCGATCTCCGATTGCGAGGGCCTCTCCACGGCGTCATCGCGAGCGCAGCGCAGCGGCGGGTGGTGATCGCCGGTCCCGGTCACCTCACCCTCGTCCATGGCTGCCGCCTGCCCACCCGCCGCTAGACTCGCGGCACTCGTGCTCGCGCGGACCGCATGCGTCTCGACCCCGCCGCCATCGCCACGATCAAGCGCGAAGTGGCCGACTCCGTCGGCGACGACGCCCGCGTGCGCCTGTTCGGCTCGCGCCTCGATGACACCTGCAAGGGTGGCGACGTCGACCTGCTGGTCGAGGGCGATCGCCGCGTCGACCGTGCCATCCGGGCGGCCTGCGCCCTCGAAGCCCGCCAGATCCGCGTCCTCGGCGGCCGCAAGGTCGACGTGATCCTCGCCACGCCGAAACTGGCGGAGCAGCCCAGCCACCGTGTCGCGCGGGTCGAGGGGGTGCTGCCATGAGTGCCATCTGCGCGGCGGCCAGATTTCCATGCCCATGACCCTTCAACGTCTCCGTCGCGCGCTGTCCTGGCTGCGACGCCCACCGCTGCATCCGCAGTGGCTGCTCGATTCGAGAGAGTCGGTCGCGCGCTGGGCCGCGCCGCACCTCGAAGGTGCCGTCCTCGACCTCGGTTGCGGCGACCGCTGGCTGGAACCACTTGTCGAGGGACGCGGCCAATACGTCGGTCTCGACTCCCTCGCCACGGGCGCCGCGCGCCATGGTGCGCGCCCCAGGCTTTTCGGCGACGCCGCGAGCCTGCCAGTCACCGATGCCGCCATCGATTGCGTCGTGCTGCTCGAAGTCCTCGAACACCTCGAAGATTTGCGCGCGGCGCTCCGCGAAATCTCACGCACCCTCAAGCCGGGAGGCCGGGTTTTGCTCGGCATGCCGCGCCAGTACCCGATCCACGATGCGCCCCAGCATGTCCAGCACTACACGACGCACGGCCTTGCCCGCGAAATGACCGCGGCCGGATTCGAGGTCCGATCCATCGATCGCAGCCGCCACGCCGTCGAGGCCGCCGGCCTGCTCGTCGCCATCGGCTGCGCCGGTGTCGCGATCGAGGCCTTCAGGCGGCGCAGCCCGGCGCTGGTACTGGTGCCCCTCGTGCTTGCCATGATCCCGGTCGCAAACCTGACAGCATGGGTCGCCGCCCGCCTGCTGCCCGACTGGCCGGCGCTGACGACCGGTTATCGTGTGCTTCCCACGAAGCTGGCATGAACACCCCGGCCAGCATCGTGCTCGTCACCACCTCGTACCCGATCGTCGGGGACGGAAGCGAGGCGGCTGGCAGCTTCGTCCAGGATCTGGCCGAGGAACTGGCGCGCACGCTGCCGGTCCGCGTCGTCGCCCCGGGTGCCGAAGCGACGATCGAAGTGCAAGCCGAGGGCGTGACCGTCCACCGCTATGCCGCGCCGGCCAGGCCCCTCTCCACGCTGCGGCCATGGCATCCCTTGGACGCGCTCGCGATCGCGCGTGTGATGGCCTCCGGGCTCGCGGCGACGCGCGAGGCCGTCAAGGCCGCGCCTGCGCGCCGCATCGTCGCCCTGTGGGCCTTGCCGTGCGGCCACTGGGCGCGGCGCGTTGCGGCGGAATCGGGGATCCCCTACGACGTCTGGACCCTTGGCAGTGACATCTGGTCGCTCGGGCGCATTCCCCTCGTGCGCCGATGGCTGCGCCGTGTGCTACGTGATGCGGATCGCTGTTTCTCGGACGGACTGAAGCTTGCCGAGGACACCCGCGCCATCGCCGGCCGAGCCGTCGAGTTCCTGCCGAGCACGCGCCGGATCACGCGCGTGCGCGAGACCCCGGCTCGCAGCCAGCCGCCGTACCGACTCCTGTTCCTCGGCCGCTGGCATCCGAACAAGGGCGTCGATCTGCTGCTCGACGCGCTCAAGCTGCTCGGCGATGCTGACTGGCAGCGGATCGAATCGGTCACGATTGCCGGCGGCGGGCCGATGCAGGCGTTGGTCCACGCACGCATCGCGGACTTGCAGGCCGCCGGTCGACCGGTCGTCCAGCGCGGATACCTCGCCCGGGCCGAGGCCGAGGATGCGATCTGCAACGCCGACTGGCTGCTCATCCCTTCGCGGATCGAGAGCATCCCGGTGGTGTTTTCGGACGCACTCAAGCTCGAGTGTCCCGTAATCACGACACCGGTGGGAGATCTGCCGCGTCTGGCTCGCGGGCTGTTTAGGACTGCATCCAGCGTTGACGAAAGAGCCTACGCCGCGGCAATCAGACTTGCGATAGACGCGAGGAGCGCATGCGACCGGTGCCTAATGAAAAGGCTCGCCGCAGAATTCGATATAATCAACACGGCAAGCCAAATTGCGGCACGATGATTGATTTATTGCCGCCTTGATTGGCTAAGACGATCCGCCGAGTGGCATCATGTTAGACGCGACGCATTCACCGATCTGGAAAGATTTGCTGACGGCAGGATTTGGCGTCGAGCACGTCACGACGAAGAAAGGCTGCGAGGAATCAAGCATCGACTGGACCATCTTTCGAAA
>CALDVP010000073.1 GCA_937924195.1 uncultured Lysobacterales bacterium | reverse complement strand
CTGGGGCCGATCGGGAACATCTCGCCAGCGGAAGCCGAAGCGGCTTACTATCGGCAACAGGCTGCGTTGCCCAAAGCAGCGTGACTCAAACCAAACAGCCTCCGGGAAAACCGGGGCGGTTCAGCGTCCGGAATCAGGGGGAGGTTACGGCACCATCACGCCCGAACGGCGTGGGCGATCTGTGGGCCTTTTCTTTGCGGCATCGCAGACAGGTCGCTCGACGGCGGTTCGGCTGCGCTGAGGGTCTAGACTGGAGCCTCGTCCGAGGCCGGAACGCCGTCCATGCGCTGTACCGCCGCACTGCTGCTCGCCGTTTTCGCGTCGGCACTGTCGGCCGCCGAGCCGACCGTCGTCGTCGAGGTCGGCCGCGCCGGCCACGCCGAACTCGAACGTCTGAAGTCGGCCGATGGCGTGGTCTGGTCGGCCGAATTTGGCAACGAGCTGCTGCTCGGCGTGATGCCGGAGTCGCTCGACGACTGGCTCGCGCGCGATCGCGTCCGCGCCGGGCCCGCGCGGCTCGCGCGAGGCGAGATCGTGGTGCGGGACCACGTCTGTACGCTGCACGATCCGGAACCCGCGCTCGCCGTCGTCGGCGGTTACGAGATCCTGCGCAAGCCGCCGATGCTCGCGCGCGCGACGCGCGGGCCGCACGTCCCCGGCGAACCCTTGCCGGCCGACGGCATCGTGGCACGCGCGGCATACAACCTCGCGCAACCGATTGCGCGCGCCAATGCCGATCCCGAGATCGCCGCATTGGCCGGGCGCATCGACGCCGATCGGTGGTTCGCGACCGTGGTCGATCTGGCAAGCTTCGATCGCAACAGTTTCAGCGCAGGGCTCGGACCGGCCCACGATCATGTGCTTGCGCGCTTTGCCACGAGCGGACTTGCGATCTCGAGCCACACCTTCGTCTTGAACGGCCAGACCGCCTGCACGCCGCCGCAGCCGCAAATCACGCTGGGCAATCCGATCGGGTTCAAGACCGGCAGGACCGCGCCCGGAGAGTGGGTCGTGGTGGGCGCGCACTACGACTCGCGGAACACCGGCCGCTGCGACACGACGAACCCGCAGCCGGGCGCCAACGACAATGCGAGCGGCTGCGCCGGCGTAATCGAGCTGGCGCGCGTTTTTTCCACGGTTGACACCGAACGCAGCATCGTCTTTGTGTGCTTCGCGGGTGAGGAGCAGGGTCTGGTCGGCAGCCGGCGCTATGTCGAGGGGCTGCAGCAGTCGGGCGACATCGCCCGCGTGCGCTACATGATCAATCTCGACATGCTGGGCTACGCGGTCGACGACACACTCGCGGCGCGGATCGAGACGACGCCGGCCTTCAGCGCCGAGCTGACTCGCTTCGCCGCGGCCGCGGCCACCTACGCGCCGGAGCTCTCACCGATCCTCTCGAGCCAGACCCAGGCCTACTCGGACCACTGGTATTTCCTTGCCGCCGGCGTGCCCGGCGCCTTCACCTGGGAGAACGGCGCCGCGATCTACCCGCACTACCACCGCGCAACCGACCTCCCCGTCAATCTGACCCGCGGTCGCGAACTGGCGCGCGGAATCCTGCGAATGGACATCGCGATCCTGGCCGCTGAGGCCGGCCTGATCCCGCGGCTCTTCGGCGACGGCTTCGAGAACTGATGCGCCTGCGACCGGTGGATCGGGAGCCCGACGCTGCAGCCTTAGACGGCGCCCAGACCGGGCGGCGCGCGCGCATTCAGTGGGCGTCGAAGCGCACGCGGAAGCGTGCGCCCCCGAGTTCGGGGCTGCGATCGACCTCGAGGTGGCCACGGTGGGCGCGCACGAGATCCTCGACGATCGAGAGCCCGATGCCGTGCCCGGCGACGCGCTCATCGCCCCGGATGCCACGCTGCAACAGGTGCTCGATCTGGTCCTCCGGAATCCCTGGGCCGTCGTCCTCGACGGTGAGTTCGAGCCCTGGCCGACGCGCCTGCGCAGAACCCAGCCGACGCGCCGTCAGCAAGACCCGGTGGTTCGCCCACTTGAAGGCGTTCTCGAGCAGGTTGCCCATCAGCTCCATCAGGTCGCCGACCTCGCCGTAGAAGCGCGCCTGCGGATCGATCTCGAACTCGCACAGCACGTTGCGTTCGGCGTGGAGCTTCTCGAGGCTGCCGACGATCGCCTCCGCGGACGGCTGGATCGGGACTGCGCTCGCGAACGGCTGGTGGCCGGCCGCGGATGCCCGCACGAGCTGGTGCTGGACGATGTCCTCCATCCGGCGCACCTGGCCGTCGATGGTGCGGCACATCGTGTCGGGATCGGACCCGGAGTTCTCGATCTCGCCGCGGATCACCGCCAATGGCGTCTTCAGCGAATGCGCGAGGTCGCCGAGGGTCCGGCGGTAGCGCTCGCGGCGTTCGCGCTCGGAGTCGATGAAGTCGTTGAGCGTCGTGGTGAGTCCGGTGAGCTCGCGCGGGTAGTGACCGGGCAAGTGGTCGGCCTCGCCGCGCTCGACCAGCGAGAGGTCGCGCTCGACCTTGCGCAGCGGCGTCAGGCTCCAGCGCAGCACGGCGAGCTGGAGCAGCAGCAGGGCCGCGCCGATCACCAGCAGCCAGGCTCCGAGCGTCCGGCGGAACACCTCGAGCTGCTGCTCGAGGTCTTCCTCGTGCTCGGCGACGTGGAAGGTGAAGGCCTGGGCGTCGCCGTTGCGGTCGATCCAGCTGACGCCCTGGCTGTACACATAGACCCCCCCGACGTTGCTCGGGATCGGACCCACGAAACGCTCGGCACCGGACTCGAGGCGCAGTTCGAAGGGCAGCTCGCGGCCCATCGTCGATGGCGACTCCCAGTAATAATCGCGACCGACGATGCCCGCATAGAGGCCGGATCCCGGGCGACTGAATCGGGCGTCGGGCAGCGCGTCGGGCAGGATCAGCCGCCCGCGGACGTTGAGGTCCGATCCGGCGTAGAAGGCCAGCGCATAGGTCTTGAGCCGCGCCTGCAGCTGGGCCACGCTGGACTCGTAGAAGGCGCGGTCGAGCGCGAAGAACGAGGCGCTGAGGAAGGCGGCGAGAAAGATTGCCGAGGCGATGAGCGAGCGGGCCTGCAGCGACCACGCGGGCCGCTCCGCCAGCGCCAGCTTGGCGGCGAGCCCGTGCCGTCTGCGGGAATCGGCCACCGCCACCAGCGCCCCCTGCCGACCGGCCTAGGACCGGGCGTCGAGCGCCCCGACGGTGGACCTCGTCCTCGGGGACGCCGGCCGGGGGATCGGAATCGTCGGCACGCCGATCAGTTCGAGCGCGGGATCGCGAAGCGGTAGCCGCGTCCGCGGACCGTCTCGATCGGCTTCAGTGTGTTTTCCGGATCGAGCTTCTTGCGCAGGCGGCCGATGAAGACCTCGAGCACGTTCGAATCGCGATCGAAATCCTGCTGGTAGATGTGCTCGGTGAGGTCGGTCTTCGACACCAGTTCGCCCGCATGCAGCATCAGGTACTCGAGCACTTTGTACTCGTAGCTGGTGAGGTCCACCGGCTGGCCGTTCACCGCCACGGTCTGCGCGGTGGTGTCGAGCGTCAGCGGACCACACTCGAGGATCGGCCGCGACCAGCCGGCCGCGCGACGCACGAGGGCGTTGATTCGCGCCAGCAGTTCCTCGACATGGAAGGGCTTGACCAGGTAGTCGTCCGCGCCGACCTTGAGGCCCTCGACCTTGTCCTGCCAGCTGGAGCGCGCCGTCAGGATCAGGATCGGGAACTTCCTGCCCTCCTCGCGCAGCTTGCGCACGAGGTCGATGCCGGTCAGCTTCGGCAAGCCGAGGTCGATGATGCCGATGTCGAACGGCATCTCTCGGCCAAGGAAGAGGCCGTCCTCACCGTCGGCCGCAGTGTCCACCGCGTAGCCCTCGCGTTTGAGGCGGGCGGCCAGGGTCTCACGGAGAGCGGCTTCGTCTTCGACCAGCAGGATTCGCATCGATGAGTCTCCTCGCGGTATCTGTGCGGCAGGCGGCCGGTGCCGCCTTCAATGGGGATCCTGCGGCCGGTCGGGCACGTCGTCGTGCCTCGGCGAGTCGGCGCCGGGACGCTCGAAACGCCGGAGATCGCGGCCGTAGCCTTCAGCATCGCGGCGCGACGCGGAGGATCGCAGGCTGTCGTCGCCCGCTGCCGGCCGCTCGTAGCGCCGATCCTCCGCCCACGCCGGACGTTCGCTCTCGGCACGCTGGCGGACGCGACGGCGATCCTCATCGCCACCGCGCGGTCCGACCTCGCGCCAGCGCTCCCGAATCCTGGGGGTCTCCTCACCGGCAATCCCGTCGCCGGCACCAAAACCGGGGGTGAAGCCGAGCGGCTCGCCGCGGACTCCCGCCGCGATCTGCCGGACCTCGACCCGACCCTCTCGCGTCAGGACCTTCACCCGGTGCACCGTGCCGCCGTGCGTCTTGAGCGACTGGGCCGACAGGATGTAGCCGCCGGTCTCCTGCCGCACCCGGTCGACCGCGTCCCGGAGCTCATCCGCACGCGCCGCTCCCGCGAGCGCGAACAGTGCGGCGATCGACAGGATGCGGACGACGAGGGCGTGGCTGGGCATCGACGGGATGGTAAGGCAAGCAGGCGCGCAGGAAGCAGGCGGGGCGGAGACTGCGTGCCACGCATTGAATTTCACCTGAACCCAGTCGCCCGGGTCAGGTGCGCGGCAGGCCCCGCGTTCACCGCCCGACGACGAGTCCCGACGATAATTTCGGAACTTTCCGAAAGTTCGAGATCACCATGGAGCTTCCACCGCTCACCCAACGATTCGTCCTCCACTTCGGCGAGATGGGCAGTCGCTGGGGGATCAATCGTACCGTCGGGCAGATCTATGCCCTGCTCTACGTCAGCCCGCAGCCGCTGAACGCCGAGGAGATCTGCGAGGCGCTCGGTCTGTCACGCTCGAA
This sequence comes from uncultured Lysobacterales bacterium, assembly GCA_937924195.1. Lineage (GTDB taxonomy): Bacteria > Pseudomonadota > Gammaproteobacteria > Xanthomonadales > Ahniellaceae > UDEA-SF1. Next base: position 2,937 of record CALDVP010000073.1, on the reverse strand, counting down.
TGTGAGCGTGGGTCTGAAGGAGCTGGAGTCGTGGCGGCTGGTTCGGCTGTCGCACCAGCCCGGTGACCGGCGCGAGTACTTCAGCGCACCCGAAGACGTCTGGGCGATCTTCCGCACCCTGGCCGAGGAGCGCCGGCGACGCGAGGTCGACCCGACGTTGTCGATGCTGCGTGACGCGCTGCTCGAAAGCCCGGGCCACCCGGACGACCAGCACGCACAACGCCGGATGCGCGAGATGCACGACCTGATCGAACTCGTGACCGGCTGGTTTTCCGACGTCCAGCGTCTCGAGCCAGAAACCCTGAAGCGGCTGATGCGGATGGGTTCGCGGGTGCAGAAGGTCCTGGAATTCGGCGACAAGGTGCGGGCGCTGCCGGCGCGGCGCGCGGCAAAGGAGTAAGACATGGAACTCGATCCGATCCTGCTGGCCCGCATCCAGTTCGCGGCCAATATCACCTTCCACATCCTTTTCCCGACGGTCACGATCGCGCTCGGCTGGGTGTTGCTGTTCTTCAAGCTGCGCTTCGTCGCGACCCGCGACCCGAAGTGGATGACGGCCTACATGCTGTGGGTGAAGGTGTTCGCGCTGTCATTCGCGCTCGGCGTCGTCTCCGGCATCACGATGAGTTTCCAGTTCGGCACCAACTGGCCGGGCTTCATGGAGACGGTCGGCAACATCGCGGGCCCGCTGCTCGCCTATGAGGTGCTCACGGCATTCTTCCTCGAGGCGGTATTCATCGGGATCATGCTGTTCGGCGCCAACCGCGTGCCGCAGTGGTTGCACACGCTGGCCACTTTCCTGGTCGCCTTCGGCACCACGATGTCGGCGTTCTGGATCATGGCGCTCAATTCGTGGATGCAGACGCCGGCGGGTTTTGAGATTCGCGATGGCGTCGCCCACGCGACCGACTGGTTCGCGATCGTCTTCAACCCATCGATGCCGTACCGGCTCGGCCACATGCTGATCGCGTCGGGGCTGACCGTCGCCTTCCTGCTTGCCGGCATCTCGGCCTGGCGCTGGCTGCGTGGCGACCGCGGTCCCGACGTGCGCGTTGCGCTGCGCACCGGAATCGTGCTGGGTGCGCTGCTGGCGCCGACCCAGACCTTCGTCGGCGACCTCCACGGCCTCAATACCTTCGAGCACCAGCCGGCCAAGGTGGCGGCGATCGAGGGGGTGTGGCAGACCGAGCGAGGCGCGCCGCTGCTGCTGTTCGCGCTGCCGGACGAGGAGGCGCGCGAAAACCGTCTTGCGATCGGCATCCCGAACCTCGCCAGCCTGATCCTGACCCACGAGTGGGACGGCGAGATCCGCGGGCTCGACCAGTTCGAGGGCGCGCACCCGCCGGTGGCGCAGGTGTTCTGGTCATTCCGGGTCATGGTCGGCCTGGGCCTCTTGATGATCGTGTTTGCGTTCTGGGGCCTGTGGGCCACCCGCCGCGGCCGGGATCCCGGGGTGTGGCTTGCGCGCGGACTGGTCGCGATGAGTTTCTCGGGCTGGGTCGCGACGGTCGCCGGTTGGTATGTAGCCGAGATCGGTCGCCAGCCGTGGCTGGTCCACGGGGTTCTGAAGACGGCCGATGCGGCGAGCGCCGTGGCCGCGCCGCTGATCGCTGGCAGTCTCACGATGTATGTCGCGATCTATCTCGGACTGATCACCGCCTACGTGCTCACGGTGTTCCGTTTGGCGGCGAAGGCGGCCGGCGCCGCCGACCCGGTGCCGCCTTCAGCCAGCGGGATGCCGGCCACCGGAGCCCCCAGCCATGCCTGAGACGTCGATCCCCGATCTCTCGACCCCGGCCGGCTGGCTGCCGGTCGTGTTCCTCGGCCTCATGGCCATCGCAATGCTGGCCTACGTCGTGCTCGACGGTTACGACCTCGGCGTCGGGGTGCTGCTGCGCGGGGAGCCCGAAGCCGACCGCGATCGCATGATCGCCGCAATCGGTCCCTTCTGGGACGCCAACGAGACCTGGCTCGTGCTCGGCGTCGGCCTCTTGCTGGTCGCCTTCCCGATCGCGCACGGCGTGATCCTGGGCGCGCTCTACGCCCCGGTCGCGCTGATGCTGGCGGGCCTCATCCTGCGCGGCGTCGCCTTCGAGTTCCGGGTCAAGTCGGCGCCGCGGCACAAGGGTCGCTGGGACACCGCGTTCTTTACCGGTTCGCTGACCGCGGCCTTCGCGCAGGGCGTGATGCTCGGAATGCTGGTGACGGGTTTTCGCAACGGCCTCGCCGAGACCGCGTTTTCGCTGTTCATCGGTGCTTGTCTCGTCGCCGGCTATGCGCTGCTCGGTGCCGGCTGGCTCATCATCAAGACCCGCGGCGAGCTGCAGCAGCGCGCGGTCCGCTGGGCGCGGCGCGCGCTCGGGCTGACCGCGCTCGGCATCGCGGCGGTCTCGGTCGCGACCCCGCTGGTCAGCCAGCGCGTCTTCGACCGCTGGTTCCAGCTGCCCGAGATCGTGCTGCTGGCGCCGATCCCGCTCGCGACCGTGCTGCTGTTCTTCGTCGCCTGGCGCAGCCTGTCGCGGCTGCCGGTGCGACTCGCCCAGGGCAACGAGTACGGCGCCTGGGTACCGTTCGCGAGCGCAGTCGGCGTGTTCGTGCTGGCCTTCTACGGCCTCGCCTACAGCCTGTTCCCGTACCTCGTGATCGACCGGCTGACGATCTGGGATGCGGCCTCGGCGCCCGAGTCGCTGTGGATCATCCTCGTCGGCGCGCTGGTCGTGATGCCGGTGATCCTCGGCTACTCGGCGCTTTCGTATTGGATCTTTCGCGGCAAGGCCGAGGCGCTCAAGTACGGCTGATCGACCGCGTCCTCAGGTCGACAACAGCTTGCGCAGCGCGGCGTAGTCGGCCGCGAGCGGCTCGGCCGACGCCGTTCGATCCAACATCGCCGCGAGCGCCGGCGGCACCGCCACCGGGTGCCCGACCAGCGGCTCGACC
>CALDVP010000072.1 GCA_937924195.1 uncultured Lysobacterales bacterium | reverse complement strand
CACGACCTCGAGCCGGAGCGCCTCGCGGTGCGCCGGGTCCTGCGCCAGCGCGCGCGCCAGCGCGCCGCCGGCCAGTCGCGGACGTCCGGCGGCCAGCGCCCGCGCAGCCGCGTCCACCCAGGACTCGACCGGGGCCTGCGGCATCGCGGCCAGTGCCGACACCAACGCCGCCGCACTGGCCGGCGCATCGCCGAGAGCCTCCTCGACCGCGGCCAGGTTGCGCCAGGCGAACGCATGCCCGGGGGCCCGCGCGACCGCGCGGCGCAGCAGGTCGCGCGCCGACACCAGATCGCCGGCCGAGGCCTCGGCCAGGCCCGCGAAGGCCAGCGCGTCGGCATCGTCCGGGGCCAGTGCCAGCGACTCGCGAGCCGCGGCACGCGCGCCCTCGACATCGCGTCGCGCGAGCGCCGCGCGGACCCGCGCCACCGCCGTCGCGATCATGCTCATCGCATCATCCAGCCGGTGATCGCGAGCCGGTCCGAGCGCGCCCACGGCGCCACCATCGACACCAGGTGGCCCTGCGGCACGCGGAACAGCGACAGCGTGTTGTAGCGCGGCAGCAGCGTTGCGCTCACGGCGCCGTCGGGACCGATGAAGTGCAGCAGGCCACCGTCGTCGGCGCGCCAGTCGCGCGTCAGGTTCAGCACGTAGGCGTAGAGGCGGCCCTCGCCGGCGGCGTCGCCGTCGTCGTGATAGTTGAGGAAGTGGCCGGGCCGATAGCGCGTGGCCTGCGCGTCGAGGCGCCGAATCGCGCGCTCGCCGGTCAGTGCGCGCAGGAAAGCGAGGTAGTCGGGCGAGTTGAAGAACTCGAGCACCCGGTGCAGCAGGAGGTGCGGATCACGGCCTTCCTTGTAGGCCGTGACCATCATGTAGCTCTCGTAGGCGAAGCCGTAGCCGTCGCGGGCGTGGCGCGCGGCGCCCTCGATCAGCGACCGCTCGGCCTCGGCGCCCATCGCGCGCCGCTCCTCGGCGCGGATCGTGCGCGGGCCAGAGCCATCGCGCAGCGCCAGCGACCACGGCACCTCGTCGACGAGGCAGCGATGCAGGGTCTCCGCAGCATCGGGCTGTAGGAATGGGCCGACCTGGGCGCGCGAGTGGCGCGCCAGTTCCGCGCGCCAGCGCGGCAGGTCGAGCGAGGGATCGATCATCGGCGCCCCCGCGCCACCGGCGCGTCACTCATGCGAATTTCTTGATCCACTTGAGCAGCGGCGCCAGCGAATCCTGGTGCGAGCGCGCCTGCTCCGACTCGTAGTCGAAGACGCCCTTGCCGAGCCCGGCCAGCACCGCATAGGCCGAGCTGTCGCGGAGCTCGGCGACCAGCGGATGGCCGAGCGCGCGGATCCGCTCGAGGCCCTCCTGTGACAGCCGCGTCCACGGCTTCATCCGGTTCGCGACCAGCGCCACCGGCACCTTGCCGCGGCGGACCCGCGGCAGCTCGCCGACCGCGGCGAGGAAGGCCGCCGCGGCCTCGAGGTCGAAGGCGCTTGGCAGCACCGGCACGATCAACACGTCGGCATGTTCCAGCAGCGCCTCGACCTCGGCGGGCCGGATGCCGGCCGGCGTGTCGATGATCAAGCGCTGGGTGTCCGGCGGCAGGCCGCGGTCCCAGTGGCGCCGGGTGCCGTCGATGCCGAGCACGCCCGGCACCAGGTCTGGCCGGCGCTGGCACCAGTGCAGCGAAGAACCCTGCGGATCGGTATCGACCAGCGCCGTGTTCTTCCCAGCCACTGCGAACGCGGCGGCGAGATTCGCCGCCAGGGTCGACTTGCCGGACCCGCCCTTCGAACTTGCGATCAGGAGGCGAACCATCGTGGGATTCCGTAGCCGCGCCGGCTCACGAGACTAGCGCGGGGCGCTTGGGTGGGCCATGGAGGCCCCGGTGGTACCCAACGTTCCAGCGGGCGCGGTGCCTGGTCGGCGCGCCCAGCGGCGCGGCGCGGCGGATCAGCACGTCGACCTCGCCGGCCGGGGCCTTGGATAGGCCGCTGAGGAACGCCGGATCGAGGTGCGGATTCACGCACCGGCCCTCGATCCAGTTCAAGATTCCGCGTCGCGGTGACGATCATCCGCGCATCGTCGCTGGCCGCGACGGCGCAGAAGCACTACACGCCGAACGCCGCGTGTGCTTCCGGTCGCGGGTGTCCAGCCGCGGTCAGGGTCGGCAGCGCCGTGTTCAGCAAGCCGTCCGCGACCGATTCGCGCTTCGCGACCAGCAGGCTGAGTGCCGCGAGCAGCAGCCACACGCGCAGGTGGCGTCGCATCGGGAGACTCCGAATCATTCCTTCGTCGGGCGGGTCTGGATGTCGCGCGGCCGCTTCACGGGGCGACCTCATTGCGAATCAAGGCCACCCGTCATGTTGCACTGCGCCATCGATCGCCCCGCGTTTGGAGCCTCCGCTCGGATCGCCGGCGGCGATGATCAGGACTTGCGCGAGGTCACGCCGGCCTCGCGCGCGGCATGTTTGCATCGAGAGTGAAGTCCGACTCGACAGGAGATCCGAGATGAACACCGCGACCGCGAAGGCCCGTGAGACCCCGTCCGCCCCGATCGCCGGTGCGCGTCCGGATACGTCGGTGGCGCGGAACCTGTTCTTCGGCGAGATCGTCGAGGAGAACCTGTTCCCGTTTCCGGTGATACGCGAGCGCGACCGCGAGCTGCTGACGCCGATGGTGGAAGCCATCAGCGACTTCCTGACGCCAAAACAGGACGACTTCCGCCGCTTCGACGCCGAGGCCGAGCAGCCGGCCGAATACGTCCAGGCCTTGCGCGACATGGGGCTGTTCAGCCTGATCATCCCCGAGGCCTATGGCGGCCTCGAGCTGTCGAACGCGGCCTATGCCCGCGTGCTGTCCGAGAGTAGCAAGCACGACTCCTCGACCTCGCTGACGATCGGCGCGCACTCCTCGATCGGGATGAAGGGCCTCTTGCTGTTCGGCACCGAAGAGCAGAAGGCGCGCTACCTGCCGCGACTCGCCACGGGCGAGTTGATCGCGGCCTTCTGCTTGACCGAGTCCGGCGCCGGCTCCGACGCGGCATCGATCCGCACCAAGGCCGTCCGCAACGAGGACGGCAGCTGGACCCTCGACGGCGAGAAGATCTGGATCACCAACGGCGGAATCGCCGGCTTCTACACCGTGTTCGCGCGCACCGACTCGCCCGCCGGCAAGATGAGCGCTTTCCTGGTCGAGGCCGGCTGGCCGGGCGTCGCCCACGGCCCGCACGAGGACAAGATGGGCATCCGCGCGTCGGCGACCAATACCGTGTCGTTCAGCGGCGTGCGCGTGCCGCCCGAGAACCTGCTCGGCGAGGAAGGCCGCGGCTTCAAGATCGCGATGGCCATTCTCAACAACGGCCGGACCGGCCTGGGCGGCGGCGCAGTCGGCGGCATGAAGACGATGATCCGGATGGCCGCGGCGCAGGCCCGGGATCGGCGCCAGTTTGGCCGCCCGATCGCGGAATTCGGCCTCGTGCGCGAAAAGATCGCGCAGATGACGGTCGATTGCTTCGCGGCCGAGTCGACGGTGTGGATGGTCGCGCATTACATCGATTCGGGCTACGAGGACTACTCGACCGAGGCCGCGATCAGCAAGGTGTTTGCGTCCGAGGCGATGCAACGCGCGGCGCACGAGGCGCTGCAGATCGCCGGCGGCAACGGCTTCATGCGCGACTTCCCCTACGAGCGCGCGACCCGCGACTCGCGCATCCTGACGATCTTCGAGGGCACCAACGAGATCCTGCGCCTGTACATCGCGCTCCAGGGCCTCAAGGACGTCGGCAACTCGCTGAAGGAGTTGAAGACCGCGGTCTCCGGGATCTTCAACGATCCGATCAAGGGATTCGGCGTGCTGTCGAGCTATGCCGAACGGCGGCTGGCGCGCGCGACCGGGATCGGCGCCGATCGCATCGTCAATCAGCTCCATCCGCGGCTGCGCAATGTCGCCGAGGTGTATGAGCGGTACACCCGCCAACTGGCCGGGGCCTCCGAGGACCTGCTCCGGCGCCATGGCAAGGACGTGACCGAGCAGCAGTATGCGCTAAAGCGCATTGGCGACCTCGCGATCGACCTGTTCGTGGGTCTGTGCGTGCTGTCGCGCGCCCACGCGATCGCAGGCTCGGATCCGTCCTCGGCCGAGGAGGTCTTCACGATCGCCGAGGTCTTCACCCGACAGGCCCGCCGCCGAATGATTCGCAACATCCGCGGCATGAGCCAGAACGAGGACCCGGCGCTCGACCGGCTGGCCGGCGCGATGCTGGCCCGAGGCGGTTATCCCTGGGACGTGCTCTGACGGGCGGGTACCGCGTGAGGCGGCATCGGCGGCTTCGCTCGCTCCGCCCACGCCTGCTTCTGGCTGGAGGTGTTTCAGGTGGACCGGCGGTTCCGACCGTCACCGCACCGCCACGGACCCATTCGTTGCCAGGGCGCCCCGACGCGGCGCCAGCCCCGGTCGAGCCAGGGGTCGGCTGATCGGCTGCCGCGGTCAGCGGCGTTCAGCGTGGTGCCGAGGGGTGCCTCCAAGCGCTTGATTTTGTTAGCCGTCGCCGCCAGTTGCAGCAGATCGTTCGCTGCAATCCTGAACGTCGATCGGCGCCGCCGGAACCTACAGCCGCCTGCCCGATCCTTTGACGTATGTCTCGCTATCCTAAGCGACCTTTTGGAGGTGCTTCGATGTCCCACGCATTGATCGCCCGCAATCTCCCGATTCCAAGTGCTGTCGGCAGCCTCGACGCCTACATCCACGCCGTCAACCAGGTGCCCATGCTCGACGCCGACGAGGAGCAGCGACTCGCGCGCAAGCTACGTGACCACGGTGACCTCGAGGCGGCGAAGGCGCTGGTGCTCGCCCACCTGCGTTTCGTCGTTCATGTCGCGCGCGGCTACCAGGGCTACGGCCTTGGCATGGCCGACCTGATCCAGGAAGGCAACATCGGCCTGATGAAGGCCGTGAAGCGCTTCGACCCGGAGCAGGGGGTGCGCCTGGTCAGCTTTGCGGTGCACTGGATCCGCGCCGAAATGCATGAGTTCATCCTGCGCAACTGGCGCATCGTCAAGGTCGCGACGACCAAGGCACAGCGCAAGCTGTTCTTCAACCTGCGCAGATCGAAAAAGCGCCTGGGCTGGCTCAACGCCGAGGAGGTCCGCGCGGTGGCGAAAGACCTCGGCGTGCCAGAGGCCACGGTGCTCGAGATGGAGTCGCGCCTGTCCGGCCACGACGTCGCCTTCGACGCCCCGGCCGACCAGGACGACGAGGTCGCGCGCCCATCGCCATCGGCCTTCCTGGTCGACCAGACCGCAAATCCCTATGAGTCGATCGAGAGCGCCGACGAGAGCGAGCATCATCTCGAGGTCCTCGGCCGAGGTCTCGCGACCCTCGACGCCCGCTCGCGCGACATCATCCAGCGCCGCTGGCTCGATGAGTCGAAGGTGACGCTACAGGATCTCGCCGACGAGTACGGCGTCTCGGCCGAGCGCGTGCGCCAGATCGAGGCCAACGCGATGAAAAAGATGCGGACGCTGTTCGAGGCCTGAGCGCAAGCCATCGCGACGTGGCGTGGGAGACGGCGCCCCCGGGCGCCGTCTTCGTTTCACGAACAGACCATCGCAGGCGACCGGCTCCGTCCCGCCCCGCGCGCGGAAGGGTCGGGCCAGGCCGACTGACATGATCTGCCCGGCCCCGGCAACGATCAGAAGTCCCAGCTAAACCTCGCGTACACGAAGCGGCCAGAGCGACCGAACGGCGAGTAGTTCGAGTACGGCGTGTTGCCGGTCGTGTTGTTGATGATGTTGAAGGGCTTCGGATAAATGTCGAACAGGTTATCCGCCCCGATCGCCAGTCGACCCTGCTCGCTGAACTGCCAGCGACCCTCGAGGTCGGTCAGCCAGCGCGCCGGCAACACGAAGTCGAAGGCCGGCGTGTTGCCGGGGGTCAAGACTTCGCCATAGCGCGTTCCGCGCAGCGTCGCTGAGAAATCCCCGTACTGCCAGTCGAGGTTTGCGATCTGCTTGCTGCGCGGATTGCCGCGCTCGAAGACGAGCACGTTCAGGCGCCCGAACAGCTCTGGCGGCGGGTTCAGCTGGGACAGTGGCGCGGTGGTCGGAATCCGCGTGACCTCGGTCTTGTTCCAGTTGCCGGCCAGCGTCAAGTCGAAACTGCCGAAGCTGGTCTCATAGCGCGGCGCGGTGAACACGGCATCGACCCCGCGGGTCGTGGTGTCAACACCATTGATGAAGAAACGCCCGCCACCGATGCCGATGAATCCCTGCTGCTGCAGGAACTGGCGCACGTTGGCCTGGGTCAGGTTCTCGCTCAACACGATGCGATCGTCGATCTTGATCCGGTACGCATCGATCGTGAGCGAGGCGCCACCGAAATTGGCGACGAAGCCGAGCGAGACATTGGTCGACTCCTCGGCGTCGAGTGGTTGCGCGCCGAGCGCGATCGCGACCGGGTCGTTGACCGGGAAGGTCGTGATGTCGAACGGGACGCCATTGATGAAGTTGGTCGAGGTCGCGGTGAAGAACTGCTGCTGCAGCGACGGCGCGCGGAAACCGTTCTGCAGCGATCCCCGGATCGCGAAGGCGTCGGTGAAGTCGTAGCGCAATGCGACTTTGCCAGTCAGATTGCTGCCGAAGTCGGAGTAGTCCTCTGCGCGGATCGCGGCCGATCCGAGCAGCTGGTCGGTCAGGTTTGCCTCGACATCGATGTAGGCGCCGATCGCGCGCCGGCTTTCATTGACCTCGTTCGCCGGGCGGAAACCCGGAAATACCTGCGCGCCCGAGGCGGTCGGCTGGCCGTTCGGCAACAGCACGCCGCCGTTGCGCCACGAATCGGGCTCGCCGGCGAAGATCGAGTAGCTCTCTCGGCGCGCCTCGAGGCCGGCGGCGATGTTGAGCGGCGAGGCCAGCCCGCCGACGTCGAGCGAGCGCACTCCGGAGAAATTGAACACCCACTGGTCGTAATCGAAGCCGCCGGCGTCGAACACGGTCTTGCTCGCAGTACCGAGCGAGCGGTTCAGCGTGTTCTGGATCGTGAACGCCATCTTGTTGCGTCCCCAGACCAGCGAGCTGTCCATCGCCCACTCGCCCCACCGCCACTCGTAGCCGAATGCGAAGCTGGCATCGTCGACGTCCGGCGCGATCTGCGGCAGGAAGCCGTCTGGATAGATCTGGATCACGTTGCGATCGTCGAGAGCACGGCGGAAGAAGCCGGCGGAGACCGCTTCGCGCTTCTGCCAGCTGGCCCAGCCGTAGAGGCGGCCGTCGCCGACCGGCAGGCCGGCGTTCGCAAAGAAGGTCAGCTGCTCGACCTCGGGCTCGCCGTACCAGGCGTTGAACCGGTCGATCGTCGCCTCGCGCGGGTCGAACTGGCCGTTCGGCAGCCGCGGATACTGCTGCCGGTGGTCGAAGCCGCCACGCTCGGTCCGCGCCTGGTCCCGATACTCGAACGACAGCGTCAGAAAGCCCCCGTCACCGACGCCGAAACCCGACCAGCCACCGACGACCAGCGTGTCGCCGTCGGTGCGCTCACGCTCGATCTGCGGCGGCACGACCCAGTTCGCGCCGGCCGGAGCCGGCGTGGTCGGAATCGTGAATCGGGTGTCGCGCTGTCCCCAGGACGCCGTCAGATTCCCGCCCGAGTCGGCATTGCGCAGCAACACGTTGAGCACGCCGGCGATCGCGTCAGAGCCGTACTGCGCCGACGCGCCGTCACGCAGTACCTCGACCGACTGGATCGCGGCGGTCGGGATCGTGTTGAGATCGACCGCGGCCGAGCCGCGACCGACGGTGCCGTTGACGTTGACCAGCGCCGCGCTGTGGCGGCGCTTGGAGTTGACCAGCACCAGCGACTGATCGGGCGCCAGGCCACGCAGCGTCGCCGGGCGCACCGTGTCGGTACCGTCAGCGAGACCCGGACGCGGGAAGTTGAACGACGGCAGCGCGACCGACAGCGCCTGATTCAGCTCGGTCGAGCCGACACGCTCGATCTTCTCGACGTCGATCACGTCGACCGGCACTGCGGTCTCGGTCGCGGAACGCCCGGCCACGCGTGTGCCCGTCACGACGATCGTCTCGAGCTCGGTGTCCGGAGACGACCGGTCCTGGGTCGCCGGATTCGGATCGGGTGCGGGCGCTGCCACCGTCGCAGCGGGCACCAGCAGGACGGTCGCGATCGTGGCGGCGAGGATGTTCGGTCGGAGCGGCTTCATCGGAACCTCCAGAAACGAGTAGAAGCAGGTGACGTTCAGGTGGCCAGCAACATCGGCTCAGCGGCAGTGATGCCGAAACTAGGCGGGTTACTGGCAGACGTCAATGCGACACCGTCTCGGCAGCGCCAATGCCGGGGTCGGCGCTGGCACCAGGATACAGCCGCACCCACGTGTCCGGGCGATCGAGCAACGCGCCGGAAGCGGCTAGACGACCTCCAGCGGATCGACGTCCAGCGACCAACGCACGCGCCTGGCCTCGGGCCAGCCATGGGCCGTGGGCGCCCAAGCCGCGAGCGCGCCACGGAGCGCGCGACGATCCTGGCTTTCGACGATCAGGTGCGCGCGTCGATAGCCCGCGCGCCGCGCCAACTGCGCCGGCAGCGGTCCCTGGACCACGAGCGCTCCGTGTGCAAGCAACACGCCCTTCGTACGGCCAAGGAAGGCGTCGATCGCCGGCGTCTCGCGGGCCTCGGCGCGCACCATCGCCCAAGCGGCGAAAGGCGGCAAGGCATGGCGTTCACGAATCGCGAGCGCCTCGCGCGCGAAACCCGCATAGCCCTCGGCCAGCAGCGTGCTCAGGAGCGGATGCTCCGGCTGGCGGGTCTGGATCAGCACCCGTCCGGGCTTCACGCCGCGACCGGCGCGCCCGGAGACCTGCACCAGCAGCTGCGCGAGCCGCTCGGCGCCGCGGAAATCAGCGCTCGCGAGGCCCGCATCGGCATCGACCACGACCGCCAGCGTCAGGTTCGGCAGGTCGTGGCCCTTGGCCAGCATCTGGGTGCCGACGATCACGGCCGGATCGCCGCCCTCGAGGCGTTCGAACAACACGTCGAAGGCGAACCTGGTGCGCGTGGTGTCACGGTCTACGCGCAGCACCGGCACCTCGGGCACGAGGGCCGCGATGGCCTCCTCGAGCCGCTCGGTGCCGAAGCCCTCGCCGACCAGTTCGACCGAATGGCACGACGGACATTCCCGGGGCGCCCGGCGAGCAGCGCCGCAGTGATGACAGCGCAGTAGGCCTTCGCCTCGGTGCAGGGTCATCGGGGTGTCGCAGCGTGTGCATTCGGCGTGCCAGCCACAATCGTGGCAGGCGAGTCGCGGCGCATAGCCACGGCGGTTGCGGAACACCAGCACCTGCTCGCCACGCCGAGCGTGTTCGGCAATCGCCTCGCGCACCGACGGCGCGAGCCCCTCGACCAGGCGCTGGCGGTTGATATCGACGACCTCGATCACGGGGCGCCGCGCGGGACCGGCGCGGGTCGGCAGGCGCAGGCGTCGATAGCGGCCGGCGTCGACGTTGGCGAGCGTCTCGAGCGACGGGGTCGCGGTGCCGAGGACCACCGGCACCCCGAGCAGGCGCGCGCGCACCACGGCCAGATCGCGCGCCGAGTAGCGGAATCCGTCCTGCTGTTTGTACGAGGCGTCGTGCTCCTCGTCGACGATGATCAGACCGGCGCGCGGCAGCGGCGTCAGGATCGCCGAACGCGTGCCCAGCACGACGCGCGCCTCGCCACGCCCGGCCGCAAGCCATGCCGCCGCCCGCGCACCATTGGCGAGGCCAGAGTGCAGCACCGCGATCGGGATGCCGAGGCGCTCGCGGTAGCGCCGGATCGCCTGCGGCGTCAGCCCGATCTCCGGCACCAGCACCAGCACTTGCCGCCCGTCGTCGATGGCGCGCTGGATCGCCGCAAGGTAGACCTCGGTCTTGCCACTGCCAGTGACGCCGTCGAGCACGAAGGGCTGGAAGCGACCGAAGGCGGCGACGATCGCGTCGACGGCCTCGGCTTGCGCCTGGTTGAGTGGCGGACCGGCGATGGCGGGCCGCGCCGGTAACGCGAAGGCTGGCACTTCGTCGATATGGCCGGCCGCCACCAGCTCGGCCAGGACGCGCGTGCAGCCTGGCACACGGTCCTTCAGCTCTGACTCCGACAGCGGCGTCGCCAACGCGTCGAGCACGCGCGCCTTCAGGGAGCCGGACCGCGGCGGTGGCCGATCGGGCGTCCGCGACGCGCGCGCGTAAGCGCGTGCCTCGACCGCGTCGGCCGGTCGAGCGTCGCGCAGGGCGACCGGCAGCGCCGTGACCAGCACCTCGCCGATCGGATGCACCCAGTAGTGCTGCGCCCAGTGCAGCGTCCGCCACAGCTCCGCGCCATACAGACTGGTACGGTCGAGCCAGGCGACGGCTTCGCGCAGCCCGCCGTGATCAACCGACGAGGCCTCGTCCATGCCGACAACGACGCCGACCCGGCTGCCGCGTCCGAAGGGCACGACGATCCGGCAGCCGATCGGGTCTGCCGGCGCAGGCTCCTCGGACGGCGCGAGGTAATCGAAGGACTGCCACAGCGGCACCGCCAGCGCGACCCGCAAGATCATCTGCGTCATCGCGGCACGCGGCGCGGATCGGCGCCGTGACGATTGAAGGCTGCAGCGCGCAAGGACATCGTCTCAGCCTGCCTCGTTGCATCGCCACCGACAAGCCGAGAGACCGGGGCACGGCCCGGACCCTGGCACGGGAACACGGACGGTGGGTCGGATGCTGCGCCGAACCTGGACCTGTGGAAGGACCAGTTCGGACTTGCGCTGCAAAGCTGCGAGAAAACCTCCAAAGCTGCTCCAAGTCCACAGCGTCGTTCGGATTTCCTGCTTATCCACAGCATCTGTGGATAATCTTGTGGATGGAGGCTTCGCGAAGGACGCCCAGACCGCGCGGCCGGCGGCCCGCTGCCATCTTGGTCAAAAAATGGTCACCTCAAAAAAGTGATCAAAATCATAGGATTGCAAGACGATGGCCCGGCCGCCGGAGCGACCTGGTGACGCAGCGCGTCATGCCCGACCGCGTCGCACGGCGCCTGTGCAAAAACGCGGTGGAGCGCCTCGGCGAGCGCTTGTCAACACCTGCGCGGGCGATTTTTCCGGCGGCAGGCCGCTGGCATCATCCCACCCCAGCGCATGCGCCGACTGCTCGCCGCCCTCGAACTCCGGCTTCCGCCCCCACTGGTCGCGGCGCTCTGCCTCGGCCTGATGCTGGCGCTGGCCTGGATGTTGCACGCGTGGCGGTTCCCATTTTCGGGGCGCTTCATCCTTGCCGGCGCGGTCTCGATCGCTGGCCTCGGGCTCGCGCTGACCGGCGTCCGGGCCCTGCGCCGCGCGCACACGACGATGAGCCCCTTCAGTCCGCACAAGACCGCGGTGCTCGTCGTCGACGGCATCTACGGCCGGACCCGCAATCCGATGTACCTCGGGCTTGCGCTGGTCCTGACCGGCATCGCGATCGCGCTCGCCAATCCGGCCTCGCTCGCCGGACCGCTGCTGTTCGTGCTCTGGGTCGACCGCTTTCAGATCCGCGCCGAGGAGCGCGTACTGAGCGAGCGCTTCGGGTCGGCCTACACTGACTACCTCACCACCACACGGCGCTGGATCTGAGCGCCGACGCCATGCACCCCCCCTCCAACGCATCAGAGAGA
>CALDVP010000071.1 GCA_937924195.1 uncultured Lysobacterales bacterium | reverse complement strand
TACTGCGTCCACGGCCATGCGCTGCGTGGCTCGCTGTACCCTCCGCGCGTGGCGCTGCACCGCACGCGCGGCGCCCGCTACCGGATGGACGGGCACGGCCATCGCGTCGAGCTGCGCGGCCGCATCGGTCGACTGGCGGGGCGCATCCGCCACGACGACCGCAAGCCGCTGTCTCGTTGGCTGGCCGCCCAGGCGCGCTATGCCGAGGCCGAGGCACAGCATCTGCGGGGCGCGGAGTGGCGGGCTTTGGGCTGGGCCGATCGTGTGCGCCGACTCATCGTGCTCGCGCCTTGGCTGGTCCCGCTGCATTGCCTCGTCATCAAGCGCGGCCTGCTCGATGGACTCCCGGGTTGGCACTACGCCCTGCAACGCGGGATCGCCGAGGCGGTCCTCTCCCTGAAACTGGTCGAGGCGACGCTCGCGGGCTCCGACTCGCCGCACAAGGAAACCTGAAACCGTGACCTGGATCCTCGGACTCAACGCTTTCCACGGCGATTCCTCGGCCTGCCTCGTCCACGACGGCCGCCTGGTCGCGGCCGCCGAAGAGGAGCGCTTCCGCCGCATCAAGCACTGGGCCGGCTTTCCGAGCGAGGCGATCGCCTGGTGCCTGCGCGATGCCGACATCACGTTGGCCGATGTCGAACACGTCGCGCTGAATCAGGACAGCACCGCGAATCTCGGCCGCAAGCTCGCCTACACGCTGACCAAGCGGCCGGACCTCGGCTTCGTGATGGATCGCATCCGCAACAAGCGCGAGCGGGCCGGCGTCGCCGAGCACCTGGCGCGCGCCTTCCCCGGCGAGAGCTTCCGCGGCAAGGTGCACGGCATCGAGCACCACCTCTGCCACCTGTCGAGCGCCTTCCACGTCTCGCCCTTCGACGAGGCCGTGGTGGTCTCGGTCGACGGCTTCGGCGACTTCGCGAGCGCCGCGTGGGGCGTGGGCCGTGGCACCACGATCGAGGTCGAGGACAAGGTCTACTTCCCGCACTCGCTCGGCATCTTCTACCAGGCGATGACGCAGTACTTGGGCTTCCCCCACTACGGCGACGAGTACAAGGTCATGGGTCTCGCGCCCTACGGCCAGCCGACGCGGATGGACGACATGCGGCGCATCGTGCTGCTGCAGCCGGACGGCTCGTTCAGGCTCGATCTCAGGTACTTCCGCCATGCGACCGAGAAGGTCGAGTACGAGTGGGAGGGCGGCTCGCCGACCGTCGGCACGCTCTACACCGACGCGCTCGTGGACCTGCTCGGCCCGCCGCGCGCAAAGGACGAGCCGCTGACCCAGGCCCACAAGGACCTCGCGCGCTCGGTGCAGGCGATGTACGAGGAGGCCTTCTTCCACCTGCTCGACGCGCTACACGCGCGCCACCGGCTCGACGCCCTCTGCATCGCTGGCGGCTGCGGGATGAACTCGGTCGCCAACGGCAAGGTCACGCTGCGCTCGCCGTTCCGGCAGGTCTACGTGCAGAGCGCGGCGGGCGACGCCGGCGGCGCGATCGGTGCGGCCTACGCCGTGTGGCACGAGCAAGGCGGTGCGCGTGGCCCGGTGATGGATCACGCCTATCTGGGACCGGCCGCCGATGGGGCCGAGATCGCGCGACTGCTCGAGGCGCGGGCCGCCGAGATCGCCGCCGCCGGCTGCACGGTCGAGCGGATCGACGACGAGGCGGAGCTCTGCCGGCGCACCGCGTCGGCGATCGCGGAGGGCCAGGTCGTCGGCTGGTTCCAGGGCCGGATGGAGTGGGGCCCGCGCGCGCTCGGCAATCGCTCGATCGTCTGCGACCCGCGCCGCGCCGACATGAAGGACATCCTCAACCTCAAGATCAAGCGCCGCGAATCCTTCCGGCCATTCGCGCCGTCGATCCTGCGCGAGGCGGTTCCGGACTGGTTCGAGCTCGACGGCGACGTGCCCTTCATGATGCAGGTCTACCCGATCCGGGCCGAGCGCCGCGCCGAGATCCCGGCGGTGACCCACGTCGACGGATCGGGCCGCCTGCAGACCGTCTACCGCCACACCAATCCGCGCTACTACCGGCTGATCGAGGCCTTCCGCGACCTCACCGGGGTGCCGATGGTGCTGAACACCTCGTTCAACGAGAACGAGCCGGTGGTCTGCAAGCCCGAGGAGGCGCTGGACTGCTTCCTGCGGACGCGGATGGATGTTCTGGTCCTCGGTGACCAGATGATCGCGCGGCTTGGAAGCTCGTCGTGAGTCCGGTTCGGACCACTCCATCGCCGGTCCTCCCCGAATATCGCTATACGCCGGGTACCGGCTGGGATCATGCGTATCTGTGGCCGACGGTGGCGAGGGCCATCACGGCCCGGCGGCCGCGACGGATCTTCGAGCTCGGGTGTGGCAATGGCTCGATTGCGCGGCGCCTGGCCGAGATGGGTCATTCCGTGACCGCGGTCGATGCCAGCGAGAGTGGGATCGAGCAGGCGCGAGCAGGTGGCGGAAGCGCGAGTTTCGAAGTGGCCTGCGCATACGATGACCTCGCCGGTCGGTTCGGGACCTTCGATCTCGTGCTGTCCCTCGAAGTGATCGAGCACCTGATCTCGCCGAAATGCTTCATCGAGAACGTTCACCGTCTCCTCGAGCCGGGTGGCACGTTGATCCCGAGTACGCCTTACCACGGCTACCTCAAGAACCTTGCAATCGCCTTGGCGGGTCGCTTCGATGCGCATGTCAACCCGCTCTGGGAAGGCGGTCTCATCAAGTTTTTTTCGATCCGTACGATTCGAAGGCTGCTCGAATCAGCGGGTTTCCGCATCGAGCGCACCGATCGGGTGGGGCGCATCCCGCCTCTCGCCAAATCGATGGTGGTGATCGCGCGTCGCTATGACGAGGGCGTGATCACCGCCAATGCGCCTCGAGGAGCGCGCGCCTGAGTGAGCGCGGGGCGGTGCGCCGTGGTCATCGACTTCAGATCCAGTGCAAGCTGCAGATATCGGCGCCAAACCAACCCTCGGCGGCGCGGCTTGCCAACGATCCATTGCGGGTGAACAGCGATCGGCCGAGCGCATTCTGCTTGCGCGTTCTGCCGCGTCGCCTGGGATTACAAGATTTCAGTTGAGCGTCCTGATCATTCATTGTTTCGGGCCGGAGGGATATCCACCGGTGGTCAACGCGGCGCGGGCCTTTGCCGCCGCGGGCCTCGACGTGCACGTGGTCGGGGCCACGCTGCCCGAGTTCGCGGCGATGCCGTGGCCTTCGATGGCAGGCGTTGTCCGGCATCCGGGTCCCGAATGGGGGCGACGCAGAACCTCCTCGACTGTGGGATTGATGGCGCTGGCGGTCCGGGTCGCGCGACGAGTGCGCCCAACCTGGGTCTGGTGCTCGGACCCTTGGAGCCTGCCGGTCGCTCTGCCAGCGGTGAGCGCCTGCGGCGCCCGATTGGCCTACCAGGAACATGATTCACCGCCGCGCGATCCGCGGGATGAGCGTTGGTCGCGACGAGCGCTGCGTCCGTTACGAACATTCGCGCTGCGGCAAGCGGACCTCGTGGTGTTTCCGAATATCGCTCGACTCGAGATCGCGCGCCGATCCGCTGGTCCCGGGCAGGGGCGTGATCTGGTGGTCTGGAACGTGCCGTCGCTGGTGGAACTGCCGGAACTATTGGAGCGTCGGACACGGGATGGACTCCAGATCCATTTTCACGGTTCGGTCAATCCGTTTGCACTGCCGTTGCAGCTGATCGACGCGATGGCGCGGGTTCCGGAGGTCAGACTCCGGATCGTTGGCTATGCCTTCGAGCATGCCAACGTGCTGCCGGCCTTGCGCGAGCGCGCCGATCGGTTGGGTGTTTCCGAACGCTTGGAAATTCTCGCCGCGGTTCCGAGGCCGGTGGCGCTGGCGATGGCGGCTCAAGCGGACCTCGGAATCGCTTTTTACCGACCGCACCCGAACAACATCAACGCGACCCACACCCTCGGCGCCGCGAACAAGGTGTTCGATTATCTCGCCGCGGGGATCGGCGTATTGGTCTCGGAGGCTGCCGAATGGCACGGGACGATCGTGCCGGCTTATGGCAGGTGCTGTGATCCCGACTCGGCGGAATCGATCGTGGAGGCGTTGCGCGCCTTTTCGACGCGAGCGCCTGATCCGCTAGCGCTCGGATTCCAGGGACGCGCGAGGATCGAAGCCGAATGGCACCACGAGCGCGCCTTCGCACCCGTCATCGAAGTGGTCGCGCAATGATCGAGAAGATGCACGGCGGCCTTGCGAGATCGGCACCGCGCGTGTCGGTCTACGTCGCCGCTCGCGACTACGGGCGCTGGCTGCCGGAGTGCCTGGCCTCGCTGGAGCGGCAGTCGCTCGACGCGTGGGAGGCGATCCTGATCGACGACGGCAGTCGCGACGAGACCCCGACCATCTTGGAGGCGTTCCGGTTGCGGCATCCCGAGCGCGTGCGCGTGCTGCGCCACGAGCAGCCGCGGGGCCTCCGGGCTTGCGCCAACGCCGCGCTCGAGCTGGCGCGCGGTGAGTACGTGATGCGGCTCGATGCCGACGACTGGCTGGACGAGAGCGCGCTGCTGGTGCTGGTACATCATCTGGATCGTCATCCCGACCTCGGACTCGTGTATCCCAACTGGGTCTGGGTCGACGCCGAGGGTCGGGCGCTCGGCGTCGAGCGCCGGGCGCGCCCGTGGACCGAATCGACCGTGCCGGACCTGCCAGCGCATGGCGCCTGCACGATGGTCCGGCGACGCGTGCTCAAGGCCATCGGCGGCTACGACCTCGATATCCCGGCCCAGGACGGGCACGAACTCTGGCTGAAGACGCTTTATCGCCACGGCGTAGGGCACGTCGAGACGCCGCTGTTCTGCTACCGGCAGCACGGTGATTCGCTGTCCGG
This sequence comes from uncultured Lysobacterales bacterium, assembly GCA_937924195.1. Classification (GTDB taxonomy): domain Bacteria; phylum Pseudomonadota; class Gammaproteobacteria; order Xanthomonadales; family Ahniellaceae; genus UDEA-SF1. Next base: position 2,696 of record CALDVP010000071.1, on the reverse strand, counting down.
GGACGAGGCGCGCCTGCTCGCTTCGCGGCGCGAGGTCAAGCGCCGGGCAGCCCGCGCCCATCGGGGCCCGGTCGAGCCCCGGATCGCGGTGATCGTGCCGGTCAAGAACACCTACCCGGAGGTGCCGAACCTCGCGCTGGCCCCGCTCGCCGGTCGACCGTTGCTCGACTACACGCTCGACGGCGTCGCGGGCGACCCGCGGTTCGGCGTGGTGCTGGTCGCGACCGATGACCCGGCGGTCGTCGCGCATTGCGCAGCGCGCGGGGTTGACGCCTACCTTCGGGATGCCGCGCTGTCCGACCCGATGGTCGGCCTTCCGGAGGTGATCGGCGATGCGCTGGCGCACCTCGGAGCGCGGACCGGTTTCGATCCCGACATCGTCGTGATCCTGTCCGCGCATACGCCCCTGCGACGCCCCGAGCACGTCGCGGAGGCGATCGACACACTGATGCTGTATCCGGTCGATCACGTGTTGAGCACGTGGGAGGACCGCGACCTCCACTACCGGCACGGTCCCGAGGGCCTCGAGGCGGTCAACGCCGGCGAGATCCGCGCGACGCGGCCCGAACGCGAGGCGCTGTATGCCTGCAACGGCTCGATCCACGTCTTGTGGCGCGAGGCCCTCGCCCCCGAACGTTTCCTGCGTGGCCGGATCGGGCATGTGGTGATGACGCGCTTCGAGAGCCTGATGGCGAAGAAGCCGGATGAGCGCCGCCTGCTCGACCTGCTGCTCGCCGGCGAGGGGCCGCAACGGCGATGAGCATCGTCGCGCCCGATCCCTGGCAGGGCCGCCACGGTCCGCTTTTGATCGCCGAGATCGGCGGCAACCACGAGGGCAGCTTCGATGCGGCGCTGCGACTGACCGATCTTGCGATCGAGTCGGGTACCGACGTGGTCAAGTTCCAGATTTACACCGCAGACACGCTGGTCAGTCCAGTGGAGTCGCCGGATCGCCACGCGCATTTCCGGCGCTTCGAGCTGTCGCCCGATCAGCATCTGGCGCTGGCGCGCCGGGTCCTGGACGCGGGCCTGCGCTACAACGCCTCGGTCTGGGACCCGACCGCGCTCGACTGGCTCGATCCGGTGCTGGACTTCTACAAGATCGGGTCCGGGGACCTGACCGCGTGGCCTGTGATCGCCGCGCATGCCCGGCGCGGCAAGCCGATCCTGCTGTCGACCGGGCTGTCGACGCTCGACGAGGTGCTCGAGGCCGTCAATTTCATCGGATCGGTGGAGCCCTCGTACCGTCGACCAGGACGGCTCGCGCTGCTGCAGTGCACGTCGATGTACCCGACCGACGACGATGAGGTGAATCTGCGCGCGATGGATACGCTGCGCCATGCGACGGGGCTACCGGTCGGCTATTCGGACCATACGCGGGACGGATTTGCGCTGCGTCTTGCGGCTGCGCGCGGCGCGCGGGTCCTCGAGTTCCACTTCACGGACTCAACCGAGGGCCGCGGCTTCCGCGACCACGCAATCTCTTTGACGCGCGACGAGGTGCGCAGGCTCATCGACGACCTGCGTCGGATCGAAGCGCTGCTGGGATCAGGCGTCAAGACGCCGACCCCTGGCGAGCTCGCAAGCGGCCACGTGACGAGTTTCCGGCGCGCCGTCTATGCACGGCGCGCGCTGCGCGCCGGCGAGGTGTTGCGCGCCGAGGATCTCGTGCTGCTGCGCCCGAACCATGGCGTCGACGCGCGTATGTTCGACGCTGCGATCGGTCGTCGCGTGCGACGCGACACGCCCGCCTTCGGCGCGCTGGATCTCGAGGATCCGGCATGACGACGCTGCCGCCCGTGGCGCAGACCGCACCGCAGCTGTACTGCCAGCTCGTGCCGCTGGGGCTGGCCGACGCGGATCTTGGCCGCATCCGCGAGGCCTGCCTGCTCGGCGCGCGGGTCACCTCGAGTCTGCTGCGCGGCTCGGGCAAACCCTTCGCCTGCCACCTCGTCGGCGTGGCGAGCCTCGTGGCCGAGAGCCGGCCCGATGATCCGGACGCGATCATCGCCGCGCTGCTTCATGCGATGTACCAGGAGCGCGTCCCCTTCGGTCGCGACCGGCCCTCGCGTCGGGACAGGTTGCTAACGGTCGCAGGGGAAGCGGTCGAGGCGCTGGTTGCGCGCTATGACGCTGCCGGACCGCTCGAGGCCGCGTTGCCGCCAGAGTCCGTCGCGGATCCTGCGGCCTGCGTCGTGCGGGTCATGCAATTGGCCGACGAACTGGAGGACGCGATCGACGGCGGTCCGTGGTGGCACGGCGCTCCGGACGAGGGTCCGACGGTCCGCGGCGGTGCGGAGTTCCGTGTCGCCCGCTTCCTGTCCTGGGGGCCCTGCTACGCGCAGGCGCCGGCCCTCGGTGCGCCGCGGCTGCTCGATCGTTGGCGGGCGATCCGTGACTCGTGGGCGGCTGGCCCTTGGCCGGCCGCGTTTCGGTCGGGCGAGCGGACGAGCTTCGGAGCCGATCCACGATGAGGCGCCCGGCGCGACATGGCACTGCGCGATGCGCGAAGGTGTCCGTGGAGCGGGGCTTGCTCCGCTCCGGCACACCGATCGGCAGCAGCCTTGGAATCAAGCGGTGGACTGATTCGCCCCGAAGCTCAGCGACGCAGTGAGGGTCGCGGCTGACCCTCTCGCTGCAAGGCCGGAAGGCCATGGTGTGTCCAGTGGGCAGCTTTGAGAACGAAACGTCATTCA
>CALDVP010000070.1 GCA_937924195.1 uncultured Lysobacterales bacterium | reverse complement strand
CGAACAGGACATGCAAGCGGCCGACGCCGACTACTTCGACAGCCTGACCGAGGGCGTGGCCCTGCACGTGCGCGAGCTCGACGCCGGGCTGGCGGGCTACCTCGACCGCAGCATCGAGGAGGTCGACCCGATCGAGCGCGCGGTGCTGCGGCTCGCTGCGTTCGAGCTGAAGCATCGGCTCGACGTGCCGTATCGCGTGGTGCTGAACGAAGCGGTCGAGGTCGCCAAGCGCTTCGGCTCGGAGTACGGCCACACCTACGTCAACGGCGTGCTCGACAAGCTCGCCGCGGCTTGGCGCGCCGCCGAGTATCGGCGCTGAGGCGGGACGGGGCGGCGGACCGGGCGAGGCGTCCCGTCTCGTTGCTGACCGACATCTTCCGTGACTAGGCTCGATCGCTGCGTTGAGGCCGCGGGTGGTGAGCCATGCTCGCCTCGTGCGGCATTCGGAGCGGGAGGGCCGCATTTCCGCCGCGATCCCGAATGCGGCGAGCGCGCGCGACTTGGGTCAGGGACGGGCGAACGCGGCGGCGATCGCGCGTGTCGCGGCACTTGGGTCCTTGGCATCGAAGATCGCGCCGATCACCGCGAGCAGGTCGGCGCCGGCGGCGACGAGTTCGGGAGCATTGTCGGCCGTGATGCCGCCGATCGCGGCGCGCGGCACGCCGAGCCCCGCGCTGTCGGCAAAGACTGCGATTGGCGCGCGCGGGGCGCCGGGCTTGGTCGTCGATGGATAGACGCTGCCGAAGGCGACGTAGTCGGCGCCGGCCTCCGCGAGCCGGCGCGCGCGGTCGATGTCGGCGTAACAGGAGACGCCGATGATCGCGCCGGGGCCGAGCGTGGTTCGGGCCTCCTCGAGCGGCGCGTCGTCCCGGCCGAGGTGAACGCCGTCGGCGCCGATCGCGCGCGCGAGCGCGACGTCGTCGTTGACCAGCAGCGGAACCTCGGCCGCGCGGGTGAGCGCGAGCAGGGCCTCGGCTTGCCGGCGGCGGTGCGTGAGCGCGGACGACTTGTCGCGATACTGCACCAGCACGGCACCGCCCTCGAGCGCCGATGCGACCGCCGCGGCGAGGCGCGCGGTGTCGGCTTCTTCACGGGTGACGAGGTAAACCCCTCGGCGCCAGCCGGATGGCGTGGCTTTCGGTGCCGACGTCCGGCCTGAGAGAATCGCTGGGTCGTGACGCGAAGGACATCTCATGAGTGATCGGGCGCTCGGCCCGGACGGCGAGCCGTGGCGAGTCTATATGTGCGTGGTCTGCGGCTTTCTGTACCGCGAGGCGGATGGCTGGCCGGAGGATGGCATCGAGCCGGGCACGCGCTGGGCCGACGTGCCCGAAACCTGGGCCTGCCCGGACTGCGGGGTCTCGAAGGCCGACTTCGAGATGATCGAGGTACCGGCCTGAGGCTTCGTCGACGCGACGCGATCGGTGCGGCGCAAGTCGCTCCAGCGCCGCTCCAGCGCCGCACGTCATCGGCAGCGGAAAGCTCCGTGCGAGCGGCCGCTGAGCGTGGCGAGCCGCGCGCCACGGGGCTTTCGTAGCGCCGGGCTCGCCCGGCGCATTCGTCCTGATCTGCGAGGCCCCTGCTCGCGGCGAGCCGCGCGCCACGGGGCTGTCGTAGCGCCGGTCTCGCCCGGCGCCAGGTTCCGACGCTCAGTTCAGCCGGCTGGCGCCGCGGCTGGCCTTGACCAGCAGGCGCCGGACTTTCTCGGCGTCGTCCGGCGTCGGTGTGCCCTCGAGGTAGCGTCCGAGGTCGCGCAGGGCACCGGCGTAGTGGCCGATCTCGAGATAGAGCAGCCCGCGGTCGCGGAGTTCGGTCGGCTGGTCGGGCTCGAGCAGCAGCAGCCGGTCGGTGCAGCGCAGCGCGCGTGCATAGTCCTCGCGCTCGGTGTAGAGCGTCTTCAGGTTGCGCAACATCCGCGCCAGGATCGCGCGGTTCGACGCTGGCGACAGCAGCTCGGAGATCTGGTCCTCCTCGATCTCTCCGTCCGCGAAGTGCGGCTGGGCGCGCGCCTTGAGCTCGTCGAGGTCGATCGAGCGGCCGCGGTGGAAGGGGTCGAGCACCAGCACGCCCTCCTCGAGCGGCAGGCTGACGAGGAAGTGGCCAGGGAACGACACGCCCTTGAGCGGCAGGCCGACGCGGTTCGCGATATCCATCTGCAGCAGCGCCAGCGTGATCGGGATGCCGAGGCGACGGTCGATGACCTCGTTCAGGTAGCTGTTGCGCGGGTCGTAGAAGTCGGCCTGGTTGCCGGTGAAGCCGCGCTCCTCATACAGCACGCGATTGATCGCGCGCATCGTGTCGAGCGGATCGGCGTCCATCGCACCGAGCACCGGGCGCGCCAGATCAGCCATCGCCGAGGCGTAGGCCGGAAGGTCGAGGTCGGGGTACTCGTCGCGCGCCAGCACCAATGCGGCCCATGACAGCGGGATCTGGTCGTCGGGTGCCGTGGCGAGCCAGTTCCAGGCTTCCGCCTGCGGCAGTTCGAAGAGACCGCCCGCGGCATTGGCAGCGGTCGAGGTCGGGACGATCGCGTCGGCAGTGGCGTTCATCGCGATGGCAGCTCCGGCAGGGTCAGGCGGTCGCCCGGGACGAGATTCAGGTCGCGACCAACACCCCCGTTCAATTCGAGGACGTACTTGGCCGGGCCTTCGCTCGGGTATGTGGGGCAGTATTCGGCGTTGCAAGGGCGGGCGTTGTAGTGCGCACTGACAAAGCGTGCTTCCGCATCGAAATACAAGATGTCGAGCGGAATCAAGCAGTTGCGCATCCAGAACGACTGCCAGCGCGCTTCCGGGAAGATGAACAGCATGCCGTGGTCGGCTGGCAGATCGCGCCGGAACATGAGCCCACGCTCCTGTAGTTCCGGGGTGTCGGCAAGCTCGACCGTGAAGCGCTGGCCCTTGAGTTCGACGGCGGGGAGGGCGCTGCCGCCTGGGCAGCCGGCGAGGAGCAGAACCAGCCCGAGGATCAGGGCCCGAAAGAGAACCGGGAGACGACGATCGGCCGGTGTCATGGGTCGAGCATGCCAGCGCCTGGCGGACGGGGCAATGACGGCGACGTGATCGCGTTCCGGGCGCGCAGAGGCCTTGCACGCGCCGGGCGAGACAGCTATCCTCTCCAATCTTTTTCGCACCCCCCGCCAAGACGGCCCCGATATCCATGAAAACGGTCAGCGCGAACAATCAGACCGTCAAGCGCGACTGGTATGTGGTCGATGCGTCCGGAAAGACGCTCGGTCGCCTCGCCAGCGAGCTGGCGCACCGGCTGCGCGGCAAGCACAAGCCAATCTACACCCCGCACGTCGACACCGGTGACTACCTCGTGGTGGTCAACGCCGAGAAAGTCGCGGTGACCGGCAAGAAGATGACCGACAAGATGTACCACCGGTTCACTGGCTACGTCGGCAACCTCAAGACCACCTCGCTCCGCGACATGCTGGCGCGGCACCCGGAGCGCGTAATCGAGATCGCGGTCAAGGGCATGTTGCCGAAAAACCCGCTGGGCCGTGCGATGTTCCGTAAGCTCAAGGTCTATAGAGGGTCGGAGCATCCGCATGCGGCGCAGCAGCCGCGAGTGCTGGACGTCAAGGCGTAAGGATCCCATCCGATGGCAAGCACCCAACAGTACGGCACAGGCCGTCGCAAGTCCTCCGCGGCGCGCGTCTTCCTCCGTCCGGGCAGCGGCAACATCACGGTCAATGACCGTCCGCTCGACCTCTTCTTCGGTCGCGAGACCGCTCGCATGATCGTGCGCCAGCCGCTCGAGCTGATCTCGATGACCGAGAAGTTCGACGTCACGGTCACGGTCGCCGGCGGCGGCATCACCGGTCAGGCCGGTGCGATCCGTCTTGGCATCGCCCGCGCGCTGGTCGAGTATGACGAGTCGTTGAAGCCAGCGCTGCGCAAGGCCGGTTTCATGACCCGCGATGCCCGCGAGGTCGAGCGCAAGAAGGTCGGTCTGCACAAGGCCCGCCGCGCGACCCAGTACTCGAAGCGCTGACGATCCCGTATCCTGCCACCCCGGCGTCCGCTGCGTCGGGGTGAGTTCCAGCGGTTTCGTTGGGAGATCGTCTAACGGTAGGACAGCGGACTCTGACTCCGTCAATCTAGGTTCGAATCCTAGTCTCCCAGCCATATCCCGGACGGCCCGCGCGAGCGGGCCGTCCGCGTTTCGTGGGCCCTTGCGAAGCAGTCCGCTCGTCGAGCGAGGGATGGCTCGAAACCATGATCGACCGCCTCACGTGCGGGATCGGTCGGGAACGAGTCCGGGCAGCTGCCAGACTCGCGACTCGAAAATCCGACGGATCGTGCCTGATCGACTGACCGTAAGGGGCCTGCGGTGCGATCGCCGCCGCGGCCGAGCGCGCTCGTCTTCATCGCGTGCCAACGCCGCGGGCGTGACCATCGCGCAATGCCCGAGGGCCCCGAGATCCGGCGTGCCGCTGATCGCTTGAGACGCGCGATCGAGGGTGACGTGGCCCGCGACGTGCGCCTGCTGCTGCCTGCGCTCGCCCCTTTCGAGCGTCGCCTGCGCGGTCGCGTGGTGGCGTCGATTGCGCCGCGCGGCAAGGCGCTGCTGACGCGCTTCGAGGGCGACCTCACGCTCTACTCCCACAACCAGCTCTACGGCCGCTGGATCGTCAGCCGCGGCGACGCCGAGCCCCGCACGAGCCGCTCGCTGCGCGTGCTGCTCGAGGGGAAGCGCGCGACGATCCGGCTTTACAGCGCCTCGGACGTGGCGGTGCTCGATGATGCGGGTCTCGCGCGGCATCCTTATCTCGCGCGGCTCGGCCCAGATCTCCTCGATGCCGCGACTACGCCTGAACTCGTCGAGGCGCGCCTGCGGGAGCCGCCCTTCGCCGGGCGCGGGCTCGCGGGGCTGCTGCTCGACCAGGGCTTCATCGCCGGCATCGGCAACTACCTGCGCAGCGAGATGCTGTTCGTCGCGGGCCTTGCGCCTGAGCGGCGGCCGCGCGATCTCGACGCCGACGAACGCGGGCGGCTTGCCGAGACGATCGTCCGGATCGGGCGCCGTGCGTATCGGACTGCCGGGATCACGAACGATCCCGATCGCGCAGCGCGGATGAAGCTCGAAGGCTTCTGCTTCGAGGCCCGGCGATTCCATGTCTTCGACCGCGCCGGCCTGCCGTGCCACGACTGCGGAGAACCGATCGAGCGGATCGAGGCCGGCAGCCGCCGGTTGTACGTTTGCCGCGTCTGTCAGCGCTGACCCGAGTTCACGCCGCGCGCGCGAGCGCCTTCGCGCCGATGTCGTGCCGGTAGAACGCGCCGTCGCTCTCGATCGATCCGATCATCCGGTAGGCACGGTCCCGCGCTTCGCGGAGATCGCGCCCGAGCGCACAGCAGGTCAGCACGCGGCCACCCGCGGTCACGAGCCGGTCGCCGTCGAGCCGGGTGCCGGCGTGGAAGACATGGTTGTCGGCGTCGCCCGTGGGCAGCCCCGAGATCGAGCGTCCAGTGCGTGGCGCCTCGGGGTAGCCAGGCGCCGCCAGCACGACGCCGATCGCCGGCCGCGGATCCCATTCCACGCGCGCGCCGTCGAGCCGGCCGGCGAGTGCGGCCTCGATCAAGTCGACGAGATCCGAGCGCAGCCGCAGCAGGATCGGCTGCGTCTCGGGGTCGCCCAGGCGGACGTTGAACTCGAGCACCCGGGGCGTGCCGTCGCGTCCGATCATGAGACCGGCATAGAGGAAGCCGGTGAACGGCGCGCCGTCAGCGGCCATCCCGGCGAGCGTCGGCTCGATGACCTCGCGCCGGATCCGCGCATCGATCTCCGGGGTCACCACCGGCGCGGGCGAGTAGGCGCCCATGCCACCCGTGTTCGGGCCGCGGTCGCCCTCGTCGCGGCGCTTGTGGTCCTGGCTGGTCGCCATCGGCAGCGCGTGGCGGCCGTCGGTGATCACGATGTAGC
>CALDVP010000069.1 GCA_937924195.1 uncultured Lysobacterales bacterium | reverse complement strand
CGCGGCGCTACGAGGTCTCGAGGCCCCGTCGCGTGCGGCTCGGCGCGCATGGGCGACTCCGGCGCGGGGCAAGCGCGGCGCTACGAGGTCTCGAGGCCCGTCGCGTGCGGCTCGGCGCGCATGGGCGACTCCGGCGCCGGGCAAGCCCGGCGCTACGAGGTCTCGAGGCCCGTAGCGCGCGGCTTGCCGCGCGCGCGTTTCGGCGCCGTCGGCACCGCGTGCGCGATGTCGGGATAGAGCAGGGCCCGCAGTCCCTCGCGCGACAGCGGTTGCCACTGGCCTTCGGGTAGCGCCAGCCGGTCGGCGATCGCGTAAAGCACGGCTGGGTTGAAGCCGAATCCGAAGTGGCTGGCGCGAACCTCGATGTTCTCGACCAGTTCACCGTGGCGCTGGACCGAACACTCCCAGTGCACGACGCCGTCGGTCCGCGAGTAGATCGAAGTCGTCGGCACCGGGGGCGGATCACGCAGCCGCTCGAGCAGGTGCGGATCCTCGGCACGATGGCCGGATAACAGCCGGAACAGCGGGTAGGCGTTGGTCGCGGTCGCCGGCCCCGCGAACGGCGAGCCCAGCGTGATCACCTGACGGACGAGTTCGGGGTGCAGCTTGGCGACTTCGCGCGCGTAGACGCCGCCGAGGCTCCATCCGATCAGCGAGACGCTACGGCCATACTTGTTCGCGATCTCCTCGAGCCGTTCGCGGCAACCGGCCAGCACACCGTGCCGGGGCCCGACGTTGAAGCCCTGTGCCCACCCATAGCCCGGATAGCCGAGCCGTCGCAGGAACTGGCGCAGCATCAGCGTGCTGGTGTCGGAAGCGGCGAGTCCCGGGAAAACCAGTACCGGCTGCTCATCGCCGCGTGGCAGGCGGTTAGCGAACATGAACGACATCAATCCCGCGGTGAACTCGGCCGGCGCCCGGGCCTCGAGCAGCAGCGTGCGCAGCGGCGGCGGCTTGAGCCGCGCATGGTGTTCGTAGACGCGCTGCCGGAGCAGGCGCTGGCGGCCGCGCAGCGAGCTCATGGCTTGGCCTCCCGGCACCGGCGCGACGCCTTCGTCCCAGCAGCGGTGATGCGAGGCTTGGACGTGGCCGACTTGGGCTTGGAGGAAGACCGTGGCGTTGACTTCACAGACCCGGACGCTGCGGCCATCCTGCGCCGCCGCTTCGGCGCGGACTCGCTGCCGCCGGCCAGCCGCCCGGCCGCCCAGGTCCGCAACTCGGCGAAGGATGCATCGAGGCCATCGACCAGCACATCGATGTCCGGTACCGCATGCGGACAGGCCACCATGCCGAAGTCGAGGTGGCCGTCGTAGCTGTGCACGGTGATGTTGAGCGCGAGACCGTGGATCACGATCGACAGCGGGTAGTAAGCGCGCATCCGGGCGCCGGCGAGCCACAGCGGTACCGCCGGCCCGGGCACGTTGGACACCACGACGTTCGCCGGCAGCGGCAAGCGGTCCGCGAGCCGCGAGCGCGACAGCAGCTTCGACAGACCGCCGACTAACCAGGGTGCACCGAGCGATGGGAAGTCGGTCGGAATCAGCCCGCGGAACGCGCCGGTGGCGGACTTGATCTGGTTCATCCCGGCGTGGATCGCCGCGATGCGTCTGGCTGGGCTGCGCGCGTTGGTCGCGAGCGTCGCCGGCAGCATCGTCACCTGGTTGCTCAGTCCGGCATCGCCGGCCTCGCGCAGCGACAGCGGCACGGCCGCCACCAGCGAACGCCTCGGCAAGGCATGGCGGTGGACGAGGTATAGGCGCAAAGCGCCGGAGACGGTCGCCAGCAGCACGTCGTTCAAAGTGACGCCGGCGACCGTCGCGATCGCGCGGGCGTCGTCGAGCGAGAGCGAGTGCGTGCGGATGACCCGATCGGCGCCGATCTGCGCGTTGAAGGGGGTGCGTGGCGCCATCAGCCGCTGGCGCAGCGTCACCACGTCAGGGAGGTGACTGCCGGCCTCGACCACCGCGCCCGCTGCCGCGCGGGCAAGCGCGGGAACGTGCCGCACGATGTTGGCGTACTGACCGATCGCATTGTCGAGCAGCTCCCCGAGCAGTCGACGCGTCCCGGGCTTCTTCGGATGGCGGCGCTCACCGGGTGGCACCGCGCGCGGCACGGGCCCGAGATCCATCAGCGCCTCGGCGAGCTTGACGCCGGCGTTGCCGTCGAGCGCCGCATGGTGGACCTGCGCGTACATCGCGACGCGCCCGTCCGCGAGGCCCTCGATCACGTGAAAACGCCACAGGGGCCGCGCGCGATCGAGTCGTTCGGCGTGGAGCTTCGCGACCAATGCTTCGAGCTGGGCCGTGCGGCCCGGGCGCGGCAGGCGCAACCCCACGACGTGCCAGTCGAGATCGACCTCGGGCGCGTCGATCCACACCGGGTGTCCGAGGTCGAGCGGCATCGGCGCCAGCGCCTGGTGCAGCAGCGGCGAGAGGTGCATCCGGTTGGCGAGGTGCGCCCGTACCCGGTCGGCGAAGGAGCCCGCGAGGTCATGCGGCGGGTCGTACAGCGTGAGACTACCGACATGCATCGGCGTCTCGGGGGACTCGACGTAGAGGAAACCGGCGTCGAGTCCGCTCAGGCGACGGGCAGGCACGTGGGTCCGATCCTCGCGATGGAACACAGGCCAGCGTAGCGACCAACGCTCCCGCCGGATGTGGCAGTGCAGCACCGATTCCGGATCGAGTTCGAGCATGACATCTATCCGCGCCGTCTTGGCTATTCTTGCGCCTTCGCCCCAAGGGATCCCCTCGCATGATCGAGCGCCATCGCGCCTTGCGTCTCGCACCGTGGCATGTCCTGCTTGCTGTCGCCCTGGTGGGCGGCTGCGCCACGACCGACGCGCCCCGGTTGGCCGCGAGCGATGATTCCGCCACGGCCTACGCGCGTGGCGAGGGCAAGGGCACGTTCAAGCCCTATATGGGCGACTTCTGGGCGATCCGCGCCAGCTATCCAACCGGGGAGTTCCAGCCAAGATGGGTCGTCGAGGCCATCGACGAGTGGCAGGCGGTCCCGGAGTCGTTGCCGCTCGGCACCGAGCGGATGGTGGCGATGGCCAAGTCGGGCAAGATGATGCTGTCCCTGCCGGCGGACCGGTTCACTCCGCTGGGCCCGAGCCCGATGCAGTTCTCCGGCGGCAGCGGCGGTTCCGGCAACGTCGGCGGGCGCGTCAATGTGATCGTGACCCATCCGACCAATCCGAACGTCGCCTGGGCCGCGACCGACGGCGGCGGGGTCTGGAAGACGACGAACTGCTGTTCAACCGGCACGGTGTGGCGCGTCACGACGGATTTCCCGGAAGCCAACAGCATCGCCATCGGCGAGCTGGTACTCGATCCCAACGATCCGGATGTGCTCTACGCGGGGACGGGTGACTTGCGCTTCGGTTCGTTCTCGTTCGGCGCTGCCGGCGTGCTCAAGTCGACGGACGGTGGCGAGACCTGGACCGCGCTCGGCACCGACGTCTTCAATCCCTACTTCCCGCCGCTGACCGGGAATTTCCCGCAGTACCAGGCGATCGGGCAGATCGAGGTCGACCCGCGCGATTCGAACAACGTCATCGTCGGCGCCAAGACCGGGCTCTACATCAGCCGTGACGGCGGTCAGAACTGGACCGGTCCGTGTTTGACCAACCCGCACGTGACCCAGCGCCAGGACATTACCGGGCTCGTGACTCGCGCCTACCCGGATCGCACCGAACTGTTCGCGGCGGTTGGCGTGCGCGGTTTCGGCACCACCGTCCAGCCGGACCTGAGCCAGAATGGGGCCAACGGGATCTATCGCGGCACGCTGCCCGCAAGCGGCTGCCCCAACGATTGGCAGCTCGTCACCCGCGGCGACAACGGCTGGCCGATCGGCACCGGCAATGGCACGCCGAACACCAACATCGGACGGATCTCGCTCGAGATCTCGCCGAGCAACCCGGACGTGATGTATGCCAAGGTCGGCGTCGCGACGACCGCCGCCAACATCTTCGGGGTCTACCGCACCACCGACGGTGGCGCGAGCTGGCAGCTCCGCGCGCAGAACAGCGCATTCACCGGTTGCAGCAATGCCAGCGTGCAGAGCTGGTACAACGCCGGCCTGCTGATCCATCCGACCAATCCCGACATCGTGTTCGCGAGCGCTGTCGATGCGTTCCGCTCGACCGACGGCGGCGCGACCTGGACCAACCTCATCTGCGGCTACTCGGGTGGCGTGACCGGTGGCTTCCACGTCGACCACCATGCCCGCGCCTTCGTCGGCGGGGATCCGAACCGCCTGCTGCTCGGTTCCGATGGTGGCGTGCATTACACCGAGAATCCGTATGTCGCGACCGGCCGGCCGACCTTCGTGCAGCTCAACAACACTTTCAACAGCATCGAGTTCTACGGCGGTGACGTGACCGCGAACTTCGCGACCGCGGCGACGCGCGGTGCGATCGGTGGCGCGCAGGACAACGGCACCTCGACCGTCACCTGGGCCAGCACGCCCGGGCCGGCGCAGTGGACGATGCGGCTCGGCGGCGACGGCATCCACGCACGGATCGAGCCAGTGCTGGGGCAACGGTGGTATGGCTCGAGTCAGAACGGAAACATCCGAGCCAGCACGAGCGGGCCGGCCGGGTCGTTTACGACGGTGGCCAGCCCGTCCGGCTGGTCCGGCGATCGCAAGAGCTTCCTGACCCACTTCGAGCTCTACCGTTACGGCGGCGAAACCACCGGCTGCCCGGCGGCGACCGGCTGCGGCCGCATGTTGGCTGGCAGCTTTCGGGTCTGGGAGTCGATCCAGGGTGGCATCCCCTCGTCGAGCTGGTACGCCAACAGCCCGGACCTGACCAAGAACACGCTCGGCGATCGCAGCTTCATCTCCCAGGTCACGCACGCGGTCAGCGATCCGTCGATCGCGATCGCCGGCACCAACGACGGCAATGTCTGGTTCGGCTTCGGGCTGGGGCAGGGAACCGCGAACAGTGCGACCTGGGTCAACGTCACCGATGGCAACGCGGTGCTGCCGAATCGCCCGGTGATGGACGTGGCGACCGACCCGATCGATCCGCTGGTCGGTTACGCCGCGGTTGCCGGCTTCGCGCAGAACACGCCGGCGCAGCCGGGCAACGTGTTCCAGGTGACCTGCACCGCGAACTGCGCCAGCTTCACGTGGCGCAACGTGAGCGGGAACCTGCCCAACAATCCGGTCAACAGCGTGATCGTCAATCCGCACATCCCGCAGCAGGTCTTTGCCGGGACCGATTGGGGCCTGTTCTATACCGACGACATCAACGCGCCGTCGCCGGTCTGGCGCCGCTTCGGCAACGGCCTGCCGAACGTGATGATCTGGGACATGACGATCGACCGTGGCTTTACAACCCTGGTGCTGTGGACTCGCGGGCGAGGCGCCTGGGCGTGGCCGCTTCCGACCGAGCTCGATACCGGGCTAGTCTTCCGTGACGGCTTCGAATGAGGTCGTCCGACATGAGTCGCCCTTCGCCACCCGCCCTCGCGATTGCAAGCACGTTGCCGATGCTGGTTCTGGCCGGTCTCTTCGGAGCGAGCCTGCCGACCGCGGTGCGCGCGCAGGCCAGGGCTGAAGCGGAGCCTCGACTGCGGGCTTCCGAATTGCTGCCACGCGGTACCCGGACCAGCGGCAAGGGATGGCGAGTCGAATCGCCGGTCCAGTTGGAATCCCACCTCGGACGCTTCGTCCTGCGGACCGACTGGGGAACGGTCGAGGCGCACGGCAGCGACATCGTGCTCGAGCGCATAGCCGAGGTCCCGGCGATCGCTCAGCTCGATTCGATCAGCCAGGTCGACATTTTCGCTCAGGCTCTCGCCCAATCGGCGCAGCGGACCGGCGAGGCCATCGTGCGCGTCGTCAGCGACCCGGTCGGGACGGTACAGGGATTGCCCTCAGGGATCGCCCGTCTTGTTCGCCGGACGGCGGGCAAGGTGCGCGACGTCGCGACCAGCATCGGCGACGCCGCCGTCCGTGAGCGATCGGAGTCGGGTCGTGAAGGCGGTAGCGACGGCGAGAACGACTCCGAAGCCCTGGTCGACTTCGGCATGGAGCTGGCCGGTATCAACAAAGCTCGTCGCGAGCTGGCGCGCGAACTCGGCATCGACCCCTATACCCGCAATCCGCTGATTCAGGATCGACTCGGGAAGTTGGCCTGGGCGTCGGTTGCCGGCGGCTTTTCGATGAAGGCGGCGCTGGGCTCGATCGGGGGCTTCGCCGGCGAAGCGCTGTCGGCCGCGACGCGACTCGACGATCTCGTCTGGAACGCCTCACCAGACGAGATCCGCCGGGTTCTGGAAAAGCGCTTGGTCGATCGCGGCATCGATGGCCGCGCGGCGCGGGAATTCCTGCGCAATGGCGCCTTCACTCCCACGCGCCAGGTCGCTTTCGTCGAGGGTCTCGAGGCGCTCGGCCCGGCTCAGGGCGAGGGTGATGTATTGGATCTCGCGACCGGCATTCGCGGAGAGGCGCATGCGCGCTTTCTGGTCAACCAGCTGCGCATGCTGCAGCGTCACCTCGCGCGGGGCGATGGCGTGCAGTCGTATGTCGTGCTCGAGCAGGCACTCGCGGCCCAGACTCGGAACGGCCAGTATCTGATCGTCCTACCCGTCGATCGTTTGTCCTGGACCGATGACTTGCGCGCGGTGGCGAGTGAAGCCCGTTCGCTGCCGGGCAACCGACGAATCGTCGTTTCAGGCTCGGTGTCGCCGCTGTGCCGGCGCGAGCTGGCTCGCGCCGGCTTCGCAGTGAAAGCCGGCGTGGGACGTCCCTGAGCGGATCCGAACCAGCCGGTCCCGGACGTGTCGGGGACCCCGCGTCTGGTGCGGTCCCGCGCTCGGCTGTCGGCGATTTCTCGTCGGCGCGCTCGGCGCCCACGCCAGCGCCGCCGCGGCGTGGAGACGCTCGTTTGAGCGGAGCTTGCCGGTTCGGGTCGATCGCGCGCCAGTCGTGAGCGTGCATCCTGCAGCGTGCGGCCAGCTGGCTGCGCGGTCCGCGTAGACTGTCGCGCGCACGGATGTCGTGCGGAACGCTCGGATTCGCGCGTGGATGCTCTCAGCCCTCCAGTCTTGATGGCACTGCTATTCGTCTGTCTCGTGCTGTCGGCTTGGTTTTCAGGTACCGAGACGGCGCTGATGAGCGTGAACCGTTACCAGTTGCGGACCCAGGCACGGTCCGGCCATCGCGCCGCGCAAATCGCCGAACGTCTGCTGGAACGCCCTGATCGCCTGATCGGCCTCATTCTCCTCGGCAACAACCTCGTCAACAATCTGGCCGCGACCCTGGTGGCGGTCCTGGTGCTGACGCTGGCAGGCGATGAGTGGTTGGCGATCGGGGCCGGCTTTTTGACCTTCGTGATGCTGATCTTCTGCGAGGTCGGTCCCAAGACCGTCGGCGCACTGCACTCGCGACGCCTCGCGCTGCTGGCCGCGCCGGCCTACCTCGTCCTCGGGGTCGTGCTCTGGCCGCTGGTCTGGCTCGTGAACCGGATGACGAACGCGGCGCTGATGCTGGTCGGCGTGCGGGTGACCGCCGCAAGGCAGGAGTCCGCACTGACGCAGGAGGAACTACGTACGGTCGTTGCCGAATCGGCCCAACTGATCCCACAGCGCCATCAACAGATGCTGATCGGGATCCTCGACCTCGATCGCATCACCGTCGCCGACATCATGATTCCGCGCCAGGAGATCGCGGGAATCGATTTAGATGACGACTGGCAAACCATCCTGCGTCAGATTGCCGAGACGCCGCACACTCGGCTCGCGGTCTACCGCGGCGACATCGACGATCTGGTCGGGCTGCTGCACCTGCGGCGCGTCGCGCAGGCGCTGGCGCGTGGGGAACTGGACAAGGAAATGATCGAGCGGCTGGCGCGCGAGCGCGAGCCGTACTTCGTTCCGGAAGGCACCCGGCTCAACGTCCAGCTGCTGAATTTCCAGCGCGAGCGGCGGCGGTTGGCATTCGTCGTCGACGAATACGGATCGATTCAGGGTATGGTGACTCTAGAGGATCTGCTGGGCGAGATCGTCGGCGAGTTCACGCGCCCCGATGCGCGCTCCCTGCCACGCGGGCCCGAGCGTGGGCCGGACGGAAGCTGGCGGGTGGATGCGACGAGTTCGGTGCGGGTTCTGAACCGCCTTCTGGGCTGGCGCTTGCCGATCGACGGCCCGCGCACCCTGAATGGACTGTTGCTGGACCACTTCGGCGAGATCCCGGAGCCAGGATCGAAGGCCGAGATCGGCGGGTTGGCCTTCGAAGTGCTCGAGGTCGACGACAGCAGCGTACTGACCGTCCGCGCCCGTCCCGTCGAGGTGGCGCCGGCCGATTCGCCGGTGGCCTGAGTGCCGCGCCGCGAGGCGGGCGGGCGGCACTGTCGGCTTTGCTAGACTCACGGGCTTCGCGGGAACCGTCTCCCGGGCTGCCCGATCGGGCCTTCCTCCCGCGCCCTCCCTCGGTGGTCGAAACGTCCCACTCGGACGATCATCACCCGTCGCGAGTGTCATCGCCGATGCGCCTTTCCTCGATCAAGCTGTCCGGATTCAAGTCGTTCGTCGATCCGACGACCCTGCACCTATCGACCGACCTCACCGGCATCGTCGGACCGAACGGCTGCGGCAA
>CALDVP010000068.1 GCA_937924195.1 uncultured Lysobacterales bacterium | reverse complement strand
GACCGCGGCCTCGAGGGTCTCGCCGGGTTCGACGAAACCGGCGAGCGTCGAGTAACGCCGTTCGGGCCAGGATGGTTGGCGGCCGAGCAGGCAGCGTGGGCCGTCGGTGACTATGACGATGATCGCGGGGTCGGTACGCGGGAAGTAGACCGCCCCGCACTTGGCATCGACGCAGGTCGCCTTGTGACCGGCGCTCGCGATCAGCGTGGCTGCGCCGCAGACGCCGCAGTGGCGCTTGCGCGACTGCCAGTGGAGCAGGGCGCGGGCATAGGCCGCGAGTGCCGCTGCGTCGGCCGGGAGCATGGCCGCGAGCGTCCGCAGGTCCGCGAACGTTGCTGTCGGGCGTTGCGAGGCGAGCTCCGGTCCGACCGGCGCCGCGAACCACGCGGTGCCGTCGAGCACCCCGAGAAATCCGCCCTGGCCGTGGTGCTGCCCGGGGTGGTCTTCGATCTCGGACGCATCGAGCACCGCGAGCGCCGTACCGTCATCCGCGGCAAGCACGCGACCGTGGCGATCGACGGCGATGGCGCGACCACGCTCGGCCCACGCGCGCGCCAGCCATTCATCGTCGTCGCGGTGTTCGGCCGCGCGATCGAGGCCGGTGGCAGCGAAGGCGAAGCCCGGCCGGTCGCCGCGCGCTGCGGGATTCACATCGAAAACGACGACCCGCAGCCGCAGGTGGTCTTCGCGTTCGGGTTGCGGATGACGAACTGCGCGCCGGCGAGCGACTCGGTGTAGTCGACCTCGGCGCCGGCCAGGTACTGCAGCGAGATCGGATCGACGACCAGCGTGGTGCCGTCGCGCTCGATGGCGAGGTCGTCCTCGGCCGACTCCTCGTCGAAGCTGAAGCCGTACTGGAAGCCCGAACAGCCGCCGCCCGTGATGTAGACGCGCAGCTTCAGGTTCGGGTTGCCCTCATCGCGGATCAGCTCGCGCACCTTGGCGGCCGCGGCCTCGGTGAAGACCAGCGGCGCCGGCCGTGTGATGGCGTGCAGCTCGCTCATGGCGCCACCTTGCCCTTGCCGTTGGTCGCCCGTGAGGGCGGCGGATCCGATGCGGTGGCCTCTGCCGGCGGTGTTGCTTGGGCGCTCGGTGCCGGCAACTGCTTCAGCGGTTCGTCGGTGCGCACCAGTTGTCCCGTGACCTGGGCGCCGGCGGCCATCTCGAGGAGCTTGTAGTGGATGTTGCCGTGGACCCGCGCATTGGCCGCGAGCTCGATTCGCTCGCTGGCGTAGATGTCGCCGTTCATCCGGCCGTTGATCACGACGTGCGGCGCGCGCACCTGGCCCTCGATGAGGCCCTTGTCCGAAAGCATCAGCGTACCGTCGCCGGACGGGTCGGCAACCAGGCTGCCATGCACCTGGCCGTCCACGTGCAGTCCGCCGGCGAACTCGACGTCGCCGCGGATGACCGTGCGCGGACCAATCAGGCTCTCGACGCTATTCGCCGGTCGCGGCGCGCCGCCGCCACGCTTGTCACTGCCCCACATCGCCACTCTCCTCTCCGCCCAGCGCCTCGCGCCAGGCGATCGTTCGCTCGATGGACTCCCCGCCGTCGCCGCGGCCGGTCACGAGCACCCGGTTCGGCGTGAAGCCCGCGGGCAGCACGAAGCTGCCGTCGATCCGCTGAAAATACTTGAAGCCGAAGCGCATCGCATCGGCCTCGGGATCCTGGAGCAGCGTCTGCCAGTCGAGGCGTTCGATGCGGCCTTCGCGCACGCCCTCGACCGCGATCTCGGCGCGGCCCGAGACTTCGGCGCCCCGGCGCGCGGTCTGCGTCAGCGTCAGCGCGAAGCTGAAGCCGCTGGTGCCGGGGATCGGCCGCACCCGGAAATCTTGCACGCGCAGGCCCTGCCTCGAGCCGCTGCCGACCAGCCGCTCGTAGAACTCGAGGTCCGCGCGCAGGCCGGCGAGTTCCTCCTCGCGCTCGGCCAGCGTCTGCTGCAGCGCCAGATTGGCCTCGCGCGAGATCTGGTCGGCGCGCGTTGCGATCGCGAGCCGCTCCTCGAGCGTCGCGTTCTGGCCGGTGCGCTCCGCGAGTTGCCGTTCGACCGTGCGCAGGCGGTCGCGAAGCTGGGCCTCGAGCGGGCTCGAGAACCAGCCACCCGCGAACCATGTCAATGCGAGGCTGGCGAGCCACGCGACCGTGACGATCGCGAGCCGACGACGCCGGCCGGCCGGGTCATTGGCCTGGACGACGAGGCGGGGCGGCGGCGGAATGGCGGTCATGGGTCGGGCGGGTGGGTGGCACTGCGGACAAGGTCGGGACCAGTTTGGGAACCGCAACGGCGCGACGTCACGGCCCCCATGGCGTCAAAGGAAGGCGAACTGGAAGGCGACCGCATCGCCACCGGGGTCCTCGACTTCGAGGTCGATCCGCAGGTCGCCACCGGGCTCGAGGCGTGCCGGCCGCCGCTCGTCGAGGTATTCCTCGGGCCGGAAACGGCGCATCGCGACGCGGCGGCCGGCGGCGTCCGACAGGACCAGCTCGAACACCGGAAGGGTCTGCGGAAGCTCGGAACGATTGACGAGTACGCCGGTGATCCGCAAGGCGTGCGGCCGTGCCGGATGGGGCTCGACGCTATGATCGACGAGACTGATCCGCGCACGGTCGTCGACCGTCGGCAGGCGGCAATCGGCGCGCCGGCAGGCGGCTTCGACGGCCTCGCGAAGGCGCGGCTCGGCCAGCAGCGGGCCGCGGAAGATCCAGGCCAGCTGGGCGCCGAGCGCCAATGCGAGCCCGCCGGCGCCGACCAGCCACCAGCCGCTCTCAGGCGGCGCGAGGTCGCGTCGGGCGAAGCTCGGGGAACCGCTTCCGGTCCGCGCGATGCGGACTTCGTGCGCCAGTGCAGGAGCATCGGGTCTCGATCCGGTGCCGGTGAAGAGGTCCGGTTGGCCGCCACCCTGTGCGATGGGCGGGCCGAGATCGTCGGACGTCCCGGCTGGTCTCGGCGACCGGGAATCCCTGGGCAGAGTGTCGGTGAGGCTCGCCAGCGCGTCGAACTCCCGATGGCAGCGGCCACAGCGGGCGATACCCCGTGCCGCGCTGAGCGCGCCGGCGCGGACCCGGAACACGGCGAGGCAGTGGGGACACTGGGTATACATGGACGCGCGGATGATCGCACGAGTGATTTGCCGGCCCGGCACCGCGGCCGTTACACGAGCGCCGGCGCGTCGGTGACGTAGGGTCGCTCTTCGGGCGTTGACCCGGGCGCCCTGAGGGCGTAGTGTTCGGAGGGTTCGTCCACAACATCTTGTGGTGCTTTGCGGATCATGACCCCAACCGCTTGGGTTGACGCCACACCCAGCGAACGGACGGCCCGACGCCGCCCGGGGTACGCCGCCGGCGCCCGATCCCTTGCGTCGGCGACCGCCTGACGACGCGCCAGGCGGCGCGTCGGCTGGTCGGTTCTGACCGTCGGGGTGGAATGTCGAGGTCGGACCTGGTCGCGGCGCCGATGCGCCACGGGCGGCACGGAAGTCCCCGGCCATGGGGGAAGCGGGCCTGCCACGGAGGGTTGGCCTGCCGATCGATCCCGTCGGGCTCGATCGGCGCAAGGAGGGTCCGGTTGGTGCCGGGTTCGCCGTGGCTTGGCGAGTCCCAGAGCGGATCGGCAGGTCGAGAGAAAGGGGTGGCTAGGCCGTAAGGTGATTATGGAACGGCTGTCGAGCGAGGGAAGCAACCGGCTTCCTCGGGCGGCGCCGACGGCGCAGCCCGGGTCCGGCTCGGACGGCAGGGGCGTCCACGTGGCGTCAGAGGTCCAATGGAGGGTCAATCGAACATGAATACCGTGCGTCTCGAGGCAGTCGATCCCCGCGGAGAGATCGAAATTCCGCTGCAGCCCGCGTCCTGGGACATCTGGGACAAGAAGTACCGCCTGACGACCAAGCAGGGCGAGCCGGTCGACCAGTCCATCGAAGACACCTACCGCCGCGTCGCGCGCGCGCTGGCCGACGTCGAGGAAACCGCCGACAAGCGCGAGTACTGGTATGAGCGCTTCACCTGGGCGCTGCGTCGCGGCGCGATCCCGGCCGGTCGCATCACGTCGAACGCCGGCGCGCTCGCGCACAAGCCGGCGACCAGCACGATCAACTGCACGGTCTCGGGCACGATCCCGGACTCGATGGACGGCATCCTCCAGCGCGTCCACGAGGCGGGGCTCACGCTGAAGGCCGGTTGCGGCATCGGCTACGAGTTCTCGACGCTGCGGCCGCGCGGCGCCTACGTTTCCGGCGCTGGCGCCTACACCTCGGGCCCGCTGTCGTTCATGGACATCTACGACAAGATGTGTTTCACGGTCTCGTCCGCGGGCGGCCGCCGCGGCGCGCAGATGGGCACCTTCGACGTCAGCCATCCCGACGTCCGCGACTTCATCAAGGCCAAGCGCGAGGACGGCCGCCTGCGCCAGTTCAACCTCTCGCTGCTGATCACCGACGAGTTCATGCACGCAGTCGAGAACGACCTCGACTGGCCGCTGGTTTTTCCGATCGGCCTCAAGGAGGCCGACGAGATCGACCTCAGCGATCCGACCAAGGTCGTCTGGCGCGAGTGGCCGACGACCGAGGGTTATGTGACCCGCGACGACGGCCTCGTCGGCTGCAAGATCTACGGTCATGTCCAGGCCCGCCGGCTGTGGGACATGATCATGACCAGCACCTACGACTTTGCCGAGCCCGGGTTCATCCTGATCGACCGGGTCAACGAGATGAACAACAACTGGTTCATCGAGAACATCCGCGCCACGAACCCCTGCGGCGAGCAGCCGCTGCCCGAGTACGGCTCCTGTCTGCTGGGTTCGGTGAACCTGACCAAGTTCGTTCGCGACCCCTTCGGTCCGAAAGCGCGCTTCGACTGGGAGGAGTATCGCGAAGTCGTGCGCGTGTTCACGCGCATGCTCGACAACGTGGTCGAGATCAACGGCCTGCCGCTCGAGCGCCAGCGTGACGAGATCGTGCGCAAGCGCCGTCACGGCATGGGTTTTCTGGGTCTCGGCTCGGCGCTGGTGATGCTGAAGATGCGCTACGGCAGCCGCGAGAGCTGCCAGTTCACCGAGGCGGTCGCGCGCGAGATGGCAGTGGCCGGCTGGGAGGTCGCGCTGTCGCTGGCGAAAGAGAAGGGCCCGGCCCCGATCCTGGTCGAGGACTTCGAGGTCACCCCGGCGATGCTGCGCAAGCGCCCGGAGATGCACGCCGATGGCTGGAAGGTCGGGGACCGGATCCCCGGCCGCGTCCTGCACGCCCGCTACAGCCGCTACATGCAGCGCATCGCGACCGTTGCCCCCGAATTGGTCGCCGAGCTGGCCGAGGTCGGCGCGCGCTTCACCCATCACACCTCGATCGCGCCGACCGGCACGATCTCGCTGTCGCTGGCCAACAATGCCTCGAACGGCATCGAACCGAGCTTTGCGCACAGCTACAGCCGCAACGTGATCCGCGAAGGCCGCAAGACCAAGGAGAAGGTCGAGGTCATGAGCTACGAGCTTCTCGCCTACCGGACCCTGATCAACGCCCGCGCCCAGCCCTTCAGTGACCGGGCCGACGAGAAGCTGCCGGACTACTTCGTGTCGGCCGACGACATCTCCCCGAAGGAGCACGTCGACATCCAGGCGGCCGCGCAGAAGTGGGTCGACTCGTCGATCTCCAAGACCGCGAACGTCCCGACCGACTACCCCTACGAGGACTTCAAGGACATCTATCTCTACGCCTACCGGCAGGGCCTCAAGGGCTGCACTACGTTCCGCTTCAACCCGGCCGCCTTCCAGGGCGTGCTGGTCAAGGAGCAGGATCTCGCCAACACCACCTACCGTTTCGAACTGGAGGACGGTAGTGTTGTCGAGGTGAAGGGGAACGAGGAAATCGAGTACGACGGCGAGACGCACACCGCCGCCAACCTGTTCGATGCGTTGAAAGAAGGCTATTACGGAAAATTTTGATCATCCTAGAAGCAGCATCAGGGAGAACGCGTCATGAGCAACGAGACCGAGGGTGGGGTACTGCAGCAGATCGGCGCGGCGATCGAAAACGTCACTGAGAAGGCCGAGGAAATCGGCCACGCGGCGGCCGAAAAGGCGAGCGCCGCGGTGAAGGCCACCAAGGAGGCGGCCAGCAAGGCCGAGCGCGCCGCGAAGCAGACCGTGGTCAAGGCGGAGCGCGCGGTGAAGCGCACCGTCGCGAAGGCCAAGGGCGCGGTGAAGAAGGCCGAGCGGGCGGCCAAGAAGACCGTCGGCAAGGCCAAGGCCGCGGTGAAGAAGGCCGAACGCGCGGCCAAGAAGTCCGTCGGCAAGGCCAAGGCCGCCGCGACCCAGGCGGTCAAGAAGGTCGGGCCGAAGCAGGCGGCCAAGAAGCCCGTCGCGAAGAAGGCGCCGGCGAAGAAGATCGCCGCCAAGAAGGCCCCTGCGAAGAAGGCCCCCGCGAAGAAGGCAGTGAAGAAAGCCGCGCCGAAGAAGGCCGCGCCGAAGAAGGCGGCCAAGAAGGCCAAGCGCTGAGGCAAGCGGCACGCCCCTGAGCACGCGGCGCGCCGCGCGGTCCCTCGCGACCGGCGCGCCGGTTTTTTCCGGCATGTGGGCCTGACGGCTCGCCATGGACGCGGCGCCCCGGCGCCGACCCACTGAACATTCCAGGGCCGGGCCCGTCGCGTGCCGGCCCCAGCAACGGAGTACGGAGTACCAGGATGACCATCAAGATCGGCCAGAAGATCAAGGGCTACAGCGTGGCGCGGCCGGGCGAGGTCCCAGCATCGCCGCCGGCCGCCCAGGCAGGCGAGCGCGACGAGGTTCTCGAGCTGCCGACCGCCGAGGTCATCCAGATGCACGAGCGGGTCGAGCGCCCAGACGTGCTGGTCGGCTCGACCTACAAGATCAAGTCGCCGCTGTTCGAGCACGCGCTGTACGTGACCATCAACGACATCGTGCTGAACCAGGGCACCCCGCACGAGTCCCGTCGTCCCTTCGAGATCTTCATCAACTCGAAGAACATGGACCACTTCCAGTGGATCGTCGCGTTGACCCGGATCATGAGCGCGGTGTTCCGCAAGGGCGGCGACTGCACCTTCCTGGTCGAGGAGATGAAGGCGGTCTTCGACCCGCGCGGCGGCTACTTCAAGTCGGGCGGCGTCTACATGCCCTCGATCGTGGCCGAGATCGGCGCCGTGGTCGAAGACCACCTGAAGCTGATCGGGATGATCCATGACCCGGAACTCTCGGACGCGCAGCGCGCTTTGATTGCCGAAAAGCGGGCCGCCTACGACGCCGAGCAGGCGAAAAAAAAAACCGCTGAGCTGAGCGTCGCGCGGGCTTCGCCTGCGGCGCCCGCGCCCGCGACGACCGAACCGACGGTAGCCACGGTCGAAGGCGGCATTCCCGGCGCCAGCGTCTGCCCCAAGTGCAACGCGATGGCGCTGGTCGTGATGGATGGTTGCCAGACCTGCCTCAACTGCGGTTATTCGAAGTGCGGTTGAGCGGCTAAGAAAGGCACGTCCAGCGCAACCACGCCAACTGCGGTCGGACGATTGGTGTCACGCCGCTGTCGCGCCGATCGTCGCTGCCCGGACGGATCAGCGGCCACGGATGGTCGGTAGTTCGGGCTGGCAGCGTGTCGCAGTCCGGTCCAAGCCGAGCGCTGGCAGGAGCATTCCAGAGCCTTGATCGGCGTCATGTCGCCCCCCGGCCGCGCCGCTACCTTTAGTCCCTCCGATTCAGGAGGACAGGGCGATGGCCTGGAACGAACTCTTCTCGTCCGACGCGGGGCTGATGAGCCTTGGTGTGATCGTGTTCATGCTCGGGATGGGCGTTTTCATGTTAATCCGCTTCCGCGCCTTCATCCGCGAGGAATCGAAGACCAAATCCTGACCGGTCGGGCGGCGATCGCGGCGATCAGCCGGCGCGGATTCCGGTGATCCGGACCCAGTCGCCGTCCGGGGTGACGTCCGGCTCGTCCGCGAGTCCGTCGCGGTAGGCGGCGGCGACCTCGTCCGCCTGCGCGGCCAGCACGCCCGACAGCGCGATCGGCGCGCCGGGCGCGGCGGCGCGCATCAGCGTCGGGGCCAGCGCCACCAGCGCGCCGGCCAGGATGTTCGCGACCACGACCTCGCAGCCGCCGTCGGCCCGCGGGTCGGCCGCGAAGTCGTCGGGCGCCATCACGTGGAGCCGCTCGGGCTCGATGCCGTTGCGCGCCGCGTTGTCGCGGGTTGCGATCAGCGCCTGCGGGTCGTTGTCGACCGCGATCGCGCGGCCGGCGCCGAGCGCGAGCGCGGCGATCGCGAGGATCCCGGAGCCGGCGCCATAGTCGAGCACGAGGCGGCCCGCGAGGCGCCCCTCGCCCGCGAGCCGGTCCAGCCACTCAAGGCACAGCGCGGTCGTCGGGTGCGTGCCGCTGCCGAAGGCAAGGCCGGGGTCGAGCTCGACGACCACGGCCGAGGCCGCGTCGGCGTCCTCCGGCAGCGCCATCCCGCCGGGCACGACCCACAGCCGCTCGCCGAAGCGCATCGGCCGGTACTGGTCCATCCACGCGCGGGTCCAGTCGGCGTCGGCAACCTCGCGGAAGCTCGCGCCGTCGAGATCCGCGCCCGGCGCCAGTTCCGCGAGCGCAGCGACGAGGCCGCGCCGGTCCGCCTCCTGCGGGAACAGCGCCTGCGCGACGATCGACTCCCACAGCGGCGTCTCGCCCGGCCCGGGCTCGAGGATCGGCTGGTCCTCGGCGTCGAGGAGCGTCACCGACAGCGCGCCGAGATCCTCGAGCGCGCGCTCGACGCGCGGCCAGTCGCGCCGGGTGACGCGCAGCGAGAGTTCGGTCCAGGGCATCGGTGAAGGGTAATGCCTGCCTCGGGGCCTCGGTGAATACCGTGACTCGAGGCGGTCCGGGCCGCTTTCACAGTCGCCCGTCCAAACCGATCGCGCCGTTCGCTTCCAGACCCGTCGTCCATTTCCTCCCGTGGCAGCCGTCGCCATCCGGAGGATCGATCCGATGTCAGCGCCCCTCGCCCGCCCACTCGCCCTGGCGCTCGCCCTCGCCCTCGCCAGCCCCGCGGCGCTGGCCGCGCGTTTCGTTTACGAGGGCCGGCTCGACGACGCCGGCCAGCCG
>CALDVP010000067.1 GCA_937924195.1 uncultured Lysobacterales bacterium | reverse complement strand
ACGTACACGAACTCGTACAGCCCCGCCTGCTCGAGACTCGACACCGCCCCGAACGCTGCAGTGTTCGACGTATCGATCGCCGTCGCCGGCGCATTGGTGTCCTGCGGCTGATAGATCATCAACAGATCGCCCGGACCCAGATCCGAACCCATCCCCGCCGTCGCGCCCGTGATCGGCGGCGCCAAGTCACTCCCACAGGTCGAACTCCCAGGACACGCCGGCAGCGCCAGCGCCGCCGTGCTCGTCACCGTGAAACTGCTCGCCCCGGCCGACACCGCCGCGGCCAGCGTCGTATAACTGTTCAAGACCGCACTCGTCGGCGAGCCCGTCGTCGCCGACAGGGTCACGTCCCCATCCTCACCCGGCGTCGCCCACGCCACACTGCCCACCAGCCAGACGCAGGCCACAAGAACGAACCCGACCCGCAATCCGGCTCGCGACCGGCCGACGCGGCCAGACCCCCCACCGGTTCCCGAATCCACGACGCACGACCCACCCGCTGCAATCATGGCCATCTCCCGCCTCTCGGCTCGATCCGTACCCATCATGACCTCAGGGACCTCCCACCCGCGCCTGCCGCGTCGGCGAACCGGAGTCGCCGCGCCCGACCGAGCCACCGAGCGTCACGTCCCGCAAATCGCCGAGCCGGACAAGGCGCGGCGGCACGTAGGCAACACGCAGCGCCAGCGTGCTGCGTGCCGATTGCCCGCAGGGCTGGCCACGCCTCGAGGCCGAGGCATCGTCAGATCGTTGATTCGACATCGAAAGCCCCCTTCTCAATTGACCCGGACACTACCCTGACTACGCAGCACTACCCTGACTGAGCTTAGTCTAGACCCGCCTCATTGACATTTGAAAGCCGACCCGGGCCGTTCGTCGGCTCAGTGGCTCGTTCCGCGATCGAAAGCCGACCCCGGCGGGCTCATGCGGGCGACCTCGGCACCGACTCCCTGGCACTCAGCCACAGCCCGATCGACGCCGCGAGCCAGGGAAGGTCGGATCCCTCGGCCGACCTCGCATTGGTCGACCGCGCCAGCACCGTTTCGAGTAATGGCCGGGCAGTAGCCGCAAGCTCCGCCAATCGAGCCCTTTCGCGTCGATCGGCATCTTCCGCGAAAGGCGTCAGATCGCCGCCCTTGGGCCGCTCGACCTCGGCGTCCGGTAGCCGGCCGCGTAACACCTGCCTGGCGAGCCATTTCGTCCTCGCTCCACGCGTCGAGCAATGCGCCGGTAGCGACAACATGAAGCGGATCAGCGCCGGCTCGCGCAACGGTTGCCGGAAGCACAGGCCATGACGGGCGGCATACCAGTCCTCGCCGCAGGAATCGAAGGCCGCCAGCGCGTCCAGATTCAGCAGGGCCTGGGTCGGTCGCGGCCAGGCTCCCATCGCGCCGAGCCGGCATCGCCACCGATCTGCCAGCCGACTTCGAAAGGGTTCGGCGAGCCGCACGAGACCGGCGGGCGTCCGGCGCTGACCGAGCCGCCAGAACCGGGCGAGGATCCGCAGGCCCGGATCACGCATGAGATCCCCGAGCCCGGCAGTCGACAGAAGCTTCAGGACCAGATCGCGCCGGCCGCCTCGCAACGCATCGACCAGCCAATACGCCGGGTGGGCGTAGAGGTGATCGCCGAAATTACCCGACAGCACGGTGTCGCAGCCGGCCTCGACCGCGAGTCGGTAATCGGCCTCCTTGATCTCGCGCCAAGGCGTCGCAAAAGGAGTGTCCGGGCAGACCGGCCGGGCGAGCTCCGGCCGCATCGGCACGAGATCGTCGACCGCGTGGTCGCGCCAGTCGAATCCCAGCCGATCGGCGATGCGCCACGCGTGGATGCGCTCGTCGATGGTCTTCCAGCGGTCGAAGCCGTGAGTGATCGCGACTGGCCGCTCTCGGCCGGACCACTGCCGCGCCACCGACTCGGCGATCAGCGCCGAATCGAGTCCACCACTCAACAGGATCCCCGGACGCCGGACGCCGACCAGAGCGCGCGCCACGGCCGCGTCGACCAGGGCGCTGAAGCGCGCGACGAGGTCGAGATCGGGGAGCGCGACGGGCCCGGGTTCGGGCGCCAGTCGCTGCCGCTCGAAAGCCCAGCGGCCGTCGGCCCAGGTCGCCCTCATACCGGCCGGCAGCAGGTGGATCGCGCGGTACGCCGACTGATCATCTTCCGGCGCGATCCCAGCCACGAGCGCTGCGAACCAGTCGAGATCGAGATCGCCCGGTACCTCCGGATGGGCGCGCAGGACATCCTCGCCAGACGCGATCGCGATCCCGGCCGCGGTGGTGGCCCAAGCGAGCGCGCGCTGACCGAGCACGTCACGCATCAGTTCGACGTGGCGGCCCGACGCGCCGATGCGAATCGACGCGGTGGCCGAGCCGTCGAACAGTCGCCGATCAGACCAGTTCAGACGATCCCGCGCGCGCTGTTCGCCATCCGCGACGGCGCGATCGAGCAGCAGCACGCCGGGCGGTTCGCGTCCTTGCGAACCAAGATCAACCAGCGGCTCTGCTTCTCCGGGCAGCGAGCGTGCCGCCCACGCCCGCCAACCCTGACCGATCCGATCGACTCCGGCCTCGCAGGCGCGGGCGCGGGCGCGCGCGCGAAGCGCGCGCCAGGTCTCTTCGACCGACGCGTCGTCACGTGAGTCGATCAATGCGAGCAGCACGGCCATCGCGTCTGTCGTCCTGCTGCGGCCTCGGCCATCAGGCACGATGCTGACAGAGGCGCCCGCGCCGCCGCCATCCCGACCGATTCGTCGACGGGCCACGCACGCCAGAAGCGCGCCAGGGATCAAAGCGTACTGAGCGCGGTTCGCCGGTCCCCGATAAGACCGCGGAACAGCACTGCGCCGCCATCAGGTCATGCCGGACGCGGAATGGATCGGATCGAAGCACGGGACAAGTCCGACCCACTGCTCGGGACGCCGAGTGAGGCGAGGGTGCGACGGCCCGCCGACCATCGACCGTCGCCTGACCCTGCGCCTGCGCCACCACGGCGGGCCGCGGCTGGGAGCCGTCAATCGCGAATCCACAGGGAGCGTCCGTCGAGCAGCAGCGGCACGAGGCCGAAGGCGGTAATCGACGCCGTCATCATCACCGGGCGCAGCCGCCGCCGGGCGCCTTCGACCACGACCCGGGCGATCGGCAGGCCGCGCGCGCAGATCGTTGAAGTGCCCGACCATCACCGTGCCGTTCAGCACCGCGATGCCGCGCAGCGCGATGAAGCCGACCGAGGCCGGCACCGAGACGTACTCGCCGGCGAGCCACAGCGCGATCACGCCAGCCGCGAGCAGCTCCGCACTGCGCCGCGCCTGGCGCTCGAGCGCGGCGAGGCGCGCGGTGCGACCACCGGCGGCCGCCAGCGACTCGGCCCAGCCGGGACTTGCGACCTCGAGCAGCGGTCGCCCGGCGGCGACCGCCTCACCGTCGACCACCCGCGTTCGTCGCACGCTGCCGTCATAGCGCGCGGCGACGATCGTCCGGGAGTCCGGCGCCAGTTCGACGATGGCCGGAAGGCGGGCCACCGGCACCCACTCTGCGGCCTCGGCCCTCGCGAACGACAGGCCCATGGCCTCGACCTGCGGGCGGCTGATCGGCAGCGGCTCGGCATGCGCAGCCGGTGCGGCAGCCATGGCAGTGAACGCGAGCCAGATGGAGGCAAGGACCTGACGGCCTTTGGTGATCGGCATGAACGGCGAGTTCTCGCCTGACACGAGGTGGTTTGAAACCATCATCATGCGTCGATCGCACGCGATCGATTCATGCGCTCGCCTTTACTCCGCCACCGGGTGTGCGACCCCACCGCGTGGCTCGACGACGACGGCCAGTCGGCCCGCTCCGAACCCGCCCTGCCTTAGAAACCACGCTAGCGGCAGGGAGGGACTTGTCGATCCTCATGAAGGATTGGATGGCCCGTCGCGCCCGACCGATCGAGCAGGTTCACGACTGGCCATGTGGCCCGCTCGACGCGTGCCGACGCGATCGAGGAATCTCAGGACATCGGCCCAGGGCCTTCGCAGTCGAACGAATCCGTCCTTCGTCACGAGGCCGCGTACACTGCAAAGCCCCACCAGACGTGCGCGGCCATGGCCAAGCCCAACTATTCCTTCGAGAAGCGCCAGCGCGAGCTCGCGAAAAAGAAGAAGCAGGACGAGAAGCAGGCGAAGAAGCGCGCCGAACGTGAGACTTCCAAGCCGAACCCGCCGCCGCAGGAATGAGCGGGGACGGGGCGCGCGCGCCGCAGATCTGGGTCGATGCCGATGCCTGCCCGGGACCGGTGAAAGAGATCCTGTTTCGCGCCGCCGAGCGCGCGCAGGTCTCGGTCACCCTGGTCGCGAACCAGTGGCTGCGCACGCCGCCCTCGCGCTTCGTCCGCGCCCTGCAGGTACAAGGGGGCTTCGACGTCGCGGACGACGCCATCGTCGAGCGCGTCGGCTCCGGCGACCTGGTCGTGACCCACGACATTCCGCTCGCCGCGCGCGCGCTGGCGAACGGGGCGGAAGCGGTCAGCCCGCGCGGCGACCGGTACACCCTGGACGACATCGCGGAACGGCTCTCGATTCGCGATTTCATGGACGAACTCCGCGGCGCCGGCGTGCAGACCGGCGGGCCCGCGGCCTTCGGCACGCGCGACCGGCAGGCCTTCGCCAACCAGCTCGACGGCTGGCTGTCCCGGCGAGCGCGGCGGTAGTGGACGGACGGCTCGGGTGAATCGCGGATGTCGAGCCTGCCTGCCGAACTGATCAGGGCCTATGCGGAGACCGAATACCACGTTTCCGGCGATCCGGGCTTCGTGCTGCGGATCGACGCTCCCTCGCCGGAGCTGCTCGCGCTCCACGCCCGGCTTGGCGTGACGTCGAGCGCTTTCTTGACCGCGTGCAATCCGCACAGCCAGCGGCTCCCGCCGACCGAGAACGCCGCGCGCCAGGCCGATTTGCGCAGGGCCATCGGGCAGCTCGGACTCCCCGCCCTGCCCGGCATCGGCCAGCATCCGCGCGGCGACTGGGCCGGCGAGGCGAGCTGGCTGGTTCCGGGACTCTCGCGGACGGTTGCGGAAGCGCTCGGCGAGCGTTTCGGTCAGAACGCGATCGTCTGGGCCGGTGCCGACGCGATCCCTCGGCTGGTCCTGCTCCGCTGACCGCGATGACGCCGGCCGAATACGCACGACGAGCGATGTCGTCTCGTCCGGC
>CALDVP010000066.1 GCA_937924195.1 uncultured Lysobacterales bacterium | reverse complement strand
TCAATCACCACCGACTGCTGGGGCCGATCGGGAACATCCCGCCAGCGGAAGCCGAAGCGGCTTACTATCGGCAACAGGCTGCGTTGCCCAAAGCAGCGTGACTCAAACCAAACAGCCTCCGGGAAAGCCGGGGCGGTTCAGAGGTTACGGGGGAGGTTACGAGACAACCGGTCGGCCTTGGCCGCAGCGATCGCCTGACAGGAGATTCGCGCGAGCGGATCGAAGTGCTTTAATGCGCGGCTTCCGGCGGGGTGATCGGCGGCCATTGGGGCTGTCGCGGGTCCGCGGCGAGGGGGACGCGATGGGCGAGCAGGGCGGTGCGGTGCGCACGGCGGGCAGCGAGGAATTCCTCGGCCACCCGCGCGGACTGTGGATGCTGTTCGGAGCGGAGTTCTGGGAGCGTT
Source organism: uncultured Lysobacterales bacterium (assembly GCA_937924195.1). GTDB lineage: Bacteria > Pseudomonadota > Gammaproteobacteria > Xanthomonadales > Ahniellaceae > UDEA-SF1. The sequence continues at coordinate 50,355 of CALDVP010000066.1, read as the reverse complement.
TCGCCTACTACGGCATGCGCGCCTTCCTCGCGGTCTACGTGGCGCAGGCTTTCTTCGCCCACCTCGGCGCAGCCGAAGCCCAGGAACAGGCGAGTCTCGCTTACGGCGGCTACACCTCGCTGGTCTACATGACCGGCATCGCCGGCGGTTTCGTCGCCGACCGGATCCTCGGCTATCAGCGCTCGATCCTGCTCGGCGGGGCGCTGATGGCGGCGGGTCTGTTCATGTTGATGGCGCCGGACCTGACCACCTTTCTCGTGGGGCTCGCGGTGATCGTGGTCGGTAACGGCCTGTTCAAGCCGAACATCTCGACCATGGTCGGCAAGCTCTACGCGCCCGACGACGTGCGCCGCGATTCGGGCTTCACGATCTTCTACATGGGCATCAACGCCGGCGCCTTCCTCGCGCCGATCATCTGCGGGACCCTGATCGGCGCGCGCTTCGGGTATCAGTGGGGCTTCTTCGCGGCCGGCGTCGGAATGATCTTCGGGCTGACCGTGTTTCAGTTCCTGAAGGCCTGGCTGCACGGCGTCGGCAAGGCGCCGGAAGGGCGAAAGGGCTTCGGCGGCGTCGCGCTGGTGCTGGTCGGGGCGCTGGTGCTGGTCGCGCCGGTGTATATCCTGCTGAGCAAGAGCAACGTGCTTGGCGGTGTGCTGATCGCGATGATGCTGGGACTCGCGGTGTGGTTCGTCGTCAGCGGGTTTCGCCACGGCGCCGGCCAGCGCGACCGTTACGTCGCGATGTTGCTGCTGTTCGTCGCCAACATGTGCTTCTGGGCACTGTTCGAGCAGGCCGGGTCGTCTCTGAACTTCTTCGCGCGCGACCTCGCGGACCGCTCGTTCTTCGGCCTGTTCGAGATCCACTACACCGCGTTTCAATCGGTCAACGCGCTCTTCATCATCGCGCTGGCGCCGGTGTTCGCGATGATCTGGCCGCGGCTCGACCGGATCGCGATGAATCCGTCGACGCCGCGCAAGTTCGCGCTGGGCCTGGTGCAGGCGGCGCTGGGCTTCGGCGTGCTGGTGCTGGCGATGCAGCTCTTTGCAGGCCCCGACGGCAAGGTCCATTGGGCCTGGCTGATGCTGACCTACCTGATCCACACCACCGGCGAGCTGTGCCTGTCGCCGATTGGCCTCGCGATGGTCACGCGGCTCGCGCATCCGGGTGAGACGGGCCTTGCGATGGGCGGGTGGTTCCTGTCGGTCGCGATGGGCAACTTCGTCGCTGGCCGGATGGCGGCGCTGGTCGGCAGTCACGGCGGCGATGCGGCGCTCGGTGCCGCGGGCTACGTGACAGTGTTCGAACAGCTGTTCTGGATCGGACTCGTCATGGGGGCGATCTATTTCATCGCCGCGCCGCTGATCAACCGCCTGATGCACGGCGTGAGGTGAGGCCGTCGCAGCGGCGGTGCTCGGCGGCGGCGCGCCGAGGCGCCCCCGGCGCAGCCATGGCGTGCGCTCCGGCGCAGTGATCCGCGACGGCTGAGCCGCCGCGCCTTCGCCGTACAATCCCGGGATCGACCCATCGGGAGGGAACGATGAGCGCCCAGCCGAATCTCGGCATGCAGCCGAGCACCTTCGAGAATCCACTCGGGATCAACGGTTTCGAGTTCGTCGAGTTCGCGGCGCCCGACGCCGGCTCGCGCGAGGCCCTGCACGCGCTGATGCGGCGCATGGGCTTCACCGCGACGATGCGACACCGGACGCGGCCGATCACGCTGTACCGCCAGGGCGACGTGATCTTCCTGGTCAACGAGACCGAAGGCTCCTTCGCCGAGGACTTCGCGCGGGCGCACGGTCCCTGCGCCTGCGGTTTCGCGATCCGGGTGCGCGACGGTGCCGAAGCCTTCGCGGCGGTCACCGCGCGCGGCGCCGAGCCGATCGCCGATCACGCCGACAGCCGTGCGCTCGACGCGCCGGTGATCCGCGGCATCGGCGACTGCATGCTGTACCTCGTCTCCGACCGCGGCGACAAGGGCGCGGCCTTCGCCGCCGATTACGAGCCGATCGCCGGCGCCGACCCGCGACCGGCCGGTTTCGGCCTCACCTTCATCGACCACCTCACGCACAACCTCTACTTCGGCAACATGGCGAAGTGGGCCGACTATTACGAGCGGCTGTTCGGCTTCCGCGAGATCCGCTACTTCGACATCAAGGGCGTCAAGACCGGCCTCGTGTCGAAGGCGATGACCGCACCGGACGGGATCGTGCGCATCCCGCTCAACGAGTCCTCCGACCCGAAGTCGCAGATCAACGAGTACCTCGACCATTACCACGGCGAGGGCATCCAGCACATCGCCTGCTTCACCGACGACATCTACGCGACAGTCGAGGCGATGCGCGAGGCAGGCATGAGCTTCCTGCATACGCCAGACACCTACTATGACGTGATCGACGAACGGATCCCGAACCACGGCGAGGACGTCGCGCAGATGCGGGAGCTCCGGATCCTGATCGACGCCGATCCCGAGACCAAGCAGCGCAAACTGCTGCAGATCTTCACCGAGAACCAGATCGGCCCGATCTTCTTCGAGATCATCCAGCGCAAGGGCAACGAAGGCTTCGGCGAGGGCAACTTCCAGGCGCTGTTCGAATCGATCGAGCGCGACCAGATGCGCCGCGGCGTGCTCTGACTTCCGTCGACGCGCAGATGACCGCGGGTCACGCGAAGGCGAGGATCGAGCGCCAGATCTCGGCGATGCACCGGGAGATCGCTCGCAGGGTGCGCGGCGGCGACCCGACGCCGATCGCGCGGGCGCGCGAGAACCTCGATCGCTGGCAGCGGGACTCCTTCGGCGGCACGCTCCCGCCTGCCTACGAGGCCTGGCGAGCGGTGCTGGCCCAGCCAGTCGAAACGGTACTCGAGTTTCTCGAAGGCGATGACGAACGTTCAAGGCGCCTGCAGGCGAGTTCGCCCTTCGCCGGCGTGCTAGGCCCGCGCGAGCGCTGGGCGATCTTGCGCGATGCGTCGTGAGCAGCTCGAGCACCTGATTCGGGCCGCCGGCGCGATCACCGGTTCGCGGCGCATCCTCGTGATCGGCAGCCAATCGATCCTGGGCCAGTTTCCGACTGGCGCGCCACCGAGGGCGCTGCTGTCGATGGAGGCCGATCTCGTTCCGCTCGATGCGCCGGATCGCTCGGATCTCGTCACGGGCTCGCTCGGCGAGCTGTCTCCCTTCCATGATGCATTCGGTTACTTCGCCGACGGCGTCGATGTCGCGACGGCCGTCCTGCCCGAGGACTGGAGCGAGCGGCTGGTGGCGGTGGAGAATCCGAATACCAGCGGGTACGTCGGCCTGTGCCTCGAGGTCCACGACCTCCTGATCTCGAAGTACGCCGCTGGGCGCGACAAGGACCACGAGTTCTGCCGGGCGGTCGTCGGTGCCGGTCTCGCCAGTGACCAGGTGCTGCTGGAGCGGCTCTTCCGCACGGCGGTGAATGAGTGCCAGCGGGATCTGATCCGGCAACGGATCGCCATCGACGCGCGCCAGGCGGCGACCCCCAGCAAAGAGGACCCACGATGACCACCGCCCCCCGCTACCTGACCGGTTTCGGCAACGAGTTCGCGACCGAGGCGTTGCCGGGCGCGTTGCCGGTCGGCCGCAATTCGCCGCAGCGCGCGCCCTACGGCCTGTATGCCGAGCAGATCTCGGGCAGCGCGTTCACCGCGCCGCGCCGTGAGAACCGGCGCTCTTGGTTCTACCGGATCCGGCCGGCGGCAGTGCATGGCGAGTTCGTGCCGCACCGCCACGAGCACTGGCACAACCGCTTCGACGAGGTGGCGCCGTCGCCGAACCAGTTGCGCTGGTCGCCGCGGCCGATCCCGAAGGCGCCCACCGACTTCGTCGACGGGCTCTACACGATGGCCGGCAACGGTGGTGCGGCGCAGCAAGCGGGCATCGGCGTCTACGTCTACGCCGCCAACCGGTCGATGCAGGGCCGCTTCCTCTACTCCGCCGACGGCGAGTTGCTGATCGTGCCGCAGCAGGGCGCGCTTAGGATCGCGACCGAGTGCGGGCTGATCGAGATCGAGCCGCAGCAGATCGCGCTGATCCCGCGCGGCATCCGCTTTCGCGTCGAGCTGCCGGATGGCGAAGCCCGCGGCTACGTCTGCGAGAACTTTGGCGCGCCGATGCGCATCCCGGACCTCGGCCCGATCGGCGCCAATGGCCTCGCAAACCCGCGCGACTTCGAGTATCCGGTGGCCTGGTACGAGGATGAGCTCGGTGAATACGAGTTGATCGCGAAGTTCCAGGGCGCGCTGTGGCGCGCGCCGATCGGCCATTCGCCGCTCGATGTCGTCGCCTGGCACGGCAACCATGCGCCGTGCCGCTACGACCTGCGCCGCTTCAACACGATCGGCTCGATCAGCTACGACCATCCGGACCCGTCGATCTTCACCGTGCTGACGAGTCCCTCGGACACGCCGGGCACCGCGAACCTCGACTTCGTGATCTTTCCGCCGCGCTGGCTGGTCGGCACCGACACCTTCCGGCCACCGTGGTTCCACCGCAACGTCGCCAGCGAGTTCATGGGGCTCGTCCACGGCGTCTACGACGCCAAGGCGGAAGGTTTCGCGCCGGGCGGCTCCAGCCTGCACAACTGCATGAGCGGCCACGGCCCCGACGCCGAGACCTTCGCCAAGGCCAGCGCCGCCGACACGACGAAGCCAGACCACATCCGCGACACGATGGCCTTCATGTTCGAGACCCGCGCGGTGCTCCGGCCGACGCGCCAGGCGCTCGACGCCGACGAGCGCCAGCGCAACTACCCGGACAGCTGGGCGGGGCTGGTCCGGCACTTCGATCCGGACCGCCGCTGATGGCCGCCGCCGCGCCGGGCGGCGGGCTTCCGATGCTGCGCCTGAAGCGCGGCGAGGACGGGCGGATCCGCGGCGGCCACCTGTGGGTCTTCTCGAACGAGGTCGATGTCGCGCGCACGCCGCTGTCCGGATTCACGCCGGGGCAGCAGGTGCTCGTCGTCGACGATCGCGAGCGGCCGCTCGGCGTCGGCTACGTCAATCCGAATGCGTTGATCGCGGCGCGGATCGTGGCGCGCGACCCGGCCCGCGTCCTCGACCGGCGGCTCGTCGCCGAGCGCCTGCAGGCCGCGCTGGCCCTGCGCGCGCGCCTCTTCGACTCGCCGCACTACCGGCTGGTCCATGGTGAGTCCGATGGCCTGCCGGGCCTCGTGCTCGATCGCTTCGACGATGTGCTGGTCGGTCAGATCGCGACCGCCGGCATGGAGTCGCTGCGTGGCGAGATCGAGGACGCGGTCGCCGAGGTGTTGGCGCCGCGGGCGCTGGTGTGGAAGAACGCCGGCAGCGCGCGCCAGTTCGAGGCGCTGCCGGAGTACGTCGAGGCCGGCATCGGGGAGCTGCCGAAGGCGATCCGCGTACACGAGGGCGGCGTCGAGTTCGCGGTCGATCCGGTCCGTGGCCAGAAGACCGGCTGGTTCTACGACCAACGCGCGAACCGCGACCTGCTCGAGCGTATCGTGCGCGGCACGCGTGTGCTCGACTGCTTCAGCTACGTCGGTGCCTGGGGCATCCGCGCGGCGGCGCTCGGCGCGGCGGAGGTGACCTGCCTCGACGCCTCGGCGCAGGCGGCCGCGCAGGTGGAGGCGAATGCGGCCCTGAACGGACTGGCCGGGCGCGTCACGGCCCAGGTCGGCGACGCCTTCGAGGTCCTGCGGGAGCTGCGTCAGCAGCGCCGCCGCTTCGACGTCGTGATCGTCGATCCGCCGGCCTTCGTCAAGCGTCGCAAGGATTTCCCGGAGGGCCGCATGGCGTATCGCCGGATCAACGAGCTTGCGATGCGGGTGCTCGCGGACGACGGCATCCTCGTGAGTTGCTCGTGCTCGTTCCACATGCCGCGAGATCCCTTCGTCGATGCGGTCGGTTTCGGCGCCGCGCGGCTGGCGCGCACCTACCGGGTGCTCGCGCAGCTCGGGCAGGCACCCGACCACCCGGTGCTGCCGGCGATCCCCGAAACCAGCTACCTGAAGGGTGTCGTCGCCCACCTGCCGCCGGCATGAGCGGCCCGCCTTCGGCGACAATCGTGGCTCCTTCGACCACGCACGCTGCGATCCGCCGATGACGCATCTCCACACGCTCGACCCGGTGGCGCTGGACTTGGGGCCCGTCGCGATCCACTGGTACGGCCTCATGTATCTCGTCGCATTCGCGGTCGCCTGGTGGCTCGGTCGCCGGCGCCTCGCGCAGGGCCGCCTGCCGGTCAGCGAGACTGCGTTCGGCGATCTCATGTTCTACGGGATGATCGGGGTGATCGCCGGCGGTCGGCTCGGCTGGATCCTGTTCTACGCCTGGCACGAGTGGCTGCGCGATCCGCTGATGCTGCTGCGCGTCTGGGAGGGCGGGATGAGCTTCCATGGCGGGCTGCTCGGCGTGCTCGCGGCCGGCTGGTGGTGGACCCGCAAGAACCGGGTGGCCTTCTGGGATGCCGTCGACTTCGTCGCGCCGCTGGTGCCGCCCGGGCTCGGCTTCGGCCGCATCGGCAACTACATCAACGGCGAACTGTGGGGCAAGGAGACCGGCGGCTCGTGGGGCGTCGTGTTTCCGTCGGCGTTGCCCGAACCCGAGCGCTCGCTGCCGCCGTCGACGCTGGCCGAACTGCACGCGGCGGGCCAGCTCGACGCCTTCGCGCGCCATCCCTCGCAGCTCTATCAGGCGGCGTTCGAGGGGCTCGTGCTGTTCGTCGTGCTGTGGTGGTACTCATCGCGGCCGCGGCCCCGATACGCAGTCGCGGGCCTGTTCGCGATCGGCTATGGCCTGGCGCGTTTTGCGGTCGAGTTCGTGCGCGTGCCCGATGCCGACATCGGCTATCTGGCCTTCGGCTGGCTGACGATGGGCCAGCTGCTGACGCTGCCGCTGATCGCGGTCGGCGTCGCGCTGCTGATCGCCGCGCGACGCAGCCCGACGCTGGTGCCGGTCATCCACGATCGCTGACCGGACGGCGCCATGGAGGCCTACCACGATCTCGTCCGGCGCATCCTCACCGAGGGCGTCCGCAAGTCGGACCGCACCGGCACCGGCACGCTGTCGGTCTTCGGCCACCAGATGCGCTTCGACCTCGCAGCCGGCTTCCCGCTGCTGACGACCAAGAAGTTGCACCTGCGCTCGATCGTGCATGAGCTTTTGTGGTTCCTGCGTGGCCAGACCAACATCGCCTACCTGCGCGAGCATGGGGTCACGATCTGGGACGAATGGGCCGACGCCGAAGGCGAGCTCGGGCCGGTCTACGGTGCACAATGGCGGGCATGGCGTGGCGCCGATGGGCGCGTGCACGACCAGATCGCGTGGGTCGTCGACGAGATCCGCCGCAATCCCGATTCGCGGCGCCTCGTCGTCAGCGCGTGGAACGTCGGCGAGCTCGACCGCATGGCGCTCCAGCCCTGCCACACGCTGTTCCAGTTCCACGTCGCGCAGGGCCGGCTGTCGTGCCAGCTCTACCAGCGCTCGGCCGATGTGTTCCTCGGCGTGCCCTTCAACATCGCGAGCTACGCGCTGCTGACGCACATGGTCGCGCAGATCACCGACCTGGTGCCGGGCGACTTCGTGCATACCCTCGGCGACGCGCACCTGTATCTGAACCACCTCGAGCAGGCCGAGACCCTGCTCGCGCGCGAGCCCTTCCCGCCACCGCGGCTGGTGCTGAACCCGGCGGTGCGCTCGCTGTTCGACTTTGGCTACGACGACATCCGCATCGAGGACTACCAGTGCCATCCACCGATCCAGGCACCGGTCGCGGTATGAGCGCGGTCGATCCGCGCGGGCCGCTCGCGTGGCTCGTCGTCGTGTTGGCGGCGCTCGCATGGTCGGGGATGAATCCCGCCGATCGCGCGACGTGGTGGGCCGAGGCGCTGCCGGTGATGATCGGAGTGCCGATCCTGATCGCGACCTTCCGGCGCCATCCGCTGACGCCATTGCTCTACGGCCTGATCGCGGTGCACTGCGTGATCCTGGTCGTTGGCGCCCGCTACACCTATGCCGAGGTGCCGCTCGGCTTCTGGATGCAGGACTGGTTCGGCTTCGAGCGCAACCACTACGACCGCATCGGCCACCTCGCGCAGGGCTTCGTGCCGGCGATCCTGGCGCGCGAGGTACTGCTGCGCGCGACCCCGCTGCGCCGCGGCGGCTGGCTGTTCTACCTGGTGCTGTGCGTGTGCCTGTCGTTCAGCGCCTTCTACGAGCTGATCGAGTGGGTCGCGGCCGAGGCGGCCGGGCAGGGCGCCGAGGCCTTCCTCGGTACGCAGGGCGACGAGTGGGACGCGCAGAAGGACATGCTGCTCGCGCTGATCGGCGCGATCGCGGCCCAGTTGCTGCTCGCGCGCGTGCACGACCGCCAGCTCGCGCGGGTCGCGCCGCATGTGCTGGCGAAGGACACTGCCGGGTGAGTGTGGCGTCGGTGGCCCGTCCGCCGAAGCTGATCCTCGTCGCTGCGCTCGATCGCGCGGGGGCGATCGGCCGCGGTAACGCGTTGCCGTGGCACTTGCCGGACGACCTCAAACGTTTCAAGGCGCGGACGCTCGGCCACGCGGTGCTGATGGGCCGCAAGACCGCAGAATCCATTGGCCGGGCACTGCCGGGGCGGGTCAACCTGGTGCTGACGCGCGGCGGCCGGGCGCCATTCGACGGGCAGGTCGCGGTCGGAAGTCTCGACGAGGCGCGGGCTCGCGCGGGCGATGCACCGCTCGTCGTCATCGGAGGCGCCGAGGTCTACGCGCTGGCGCTGCCGCGAGCCGACGCGCTCTGGCTGACCCGGGTCGACGTCGAGGTCGCGGGCGCCGACGCGTTCTTCCCGTCGCTCGACCTTGCGCAGTGGCGCGAGGTCGCGCGGCAGGCGCAGCCTGCGGACGAGCGACATGCACATCCTTTGGCGTTCGTCGACTACGTTCGCGCCACGGACGCCTGACCGCTCGGAGAGCGTCGTCGCCATACCGACCACAGGTACAAGAAAACCGGGATCACCATCGGCATCAGCCTCCGCTCGGTGCCCCACGCGATCAGATACGGGGCGGTGAAGGCCGTGAGTACGGCAATGAATCCGACCGCATCGATCAGCGCGTCGTGCGACATCGTGGATCCGGCGGCGGCGCGCAGGACGGTGGCGAGCGCGAGTCCGATCGCAAGCCAAAGCGCGATCCGGAAGCCGAACATCCAGACCATGCCCCAGGACTTCAGTCGATCACGCCCAGCAAAATCGGACGGCGACTCCTCGCCGCGGATCCGAAAAAAGACCTGGCCGAACTTGCGGATGAACAGCTCGCGAGCCGCGGCGGGATGCTCGGACCAGAATTCGAGCGCCGCCTCCGTGCAGCGTCGGCTCCAGGCCCACTCATCATCATCGGATTCCCACACCGGGGCGCGGTGACTGATGACATCGAGGCTGCGTTCGGGAAAATGCGCAAGCGCCTCGATGGCGTTGCCTTTCCAGAGCTCATAGCCATTGAGGGAGCTGGTCGGCGTGAAACGACCGCTGTCGACCAGATGCAGCGCCGAGAGGATCAGGATCGAGACGCAAACGAGGCCGCACGTCGGCAGCAGATCGCGCGCGCGGCCGGCCTTCCAGGCGATCAGCGCCGCGAGCACTGGTGCGATCGCGAGCATCGTGGGCTTGATCCATACGCCGATCGCGAGCGCCAGCGCCGCGGGCAGCAGCGGCGCGCCGTCGGCTCCGCGTCGTATCGACAAGAATCGGTGGAACGCAAAGGCAAGTATCGGGACGAGCCAGCCTTCCTCGGGCACGAGCGCCAGCGTATGCCGAACCAGTTGGGGGAAGCTCATCAGGAAGGCGATGCCGCCGGCGACGACGGCATCACGAGGACCATCGAGCCATATCCGTGCGAGGACCACGCCGAGCAACGGAAGAAGCAGCAGGTTCTTCATCAACACGGCGGCGCTCGGGTCGTCGACGTAACGCGCGAAATAGCCGAGCGCGTAAGGAATGGCTGGCAGTCGGGTCGCATCGCCGAGCCCCTCGCCAAGCTTCACTCGACCAATCTTGTCGCCAAAACCGAATCCGAGTTCGGATAGGGATGCAGGCGCTCCGATCCACCATTCGATCACGAGCGTGGCAACGAGCCCGACCGCTACGAACGCGAAGCTGATGGCAGCAACCTTCATGGCGCGGCGGCGGCGTGCAACTGCCTGGTCGTGAAGAGGCAGGGGTGCTCAGTCTTCGCGCGGTCCGGGTGCCGGGTGGGTGCGTCCGGGCACCTGGGTCACGCGCGGCTCGGGTCCGAGTTCGAGCGCGGTCAGCCTGCCGCCCCAGACGCAGCCGGTGTCGAGCGCATAGATGCCGAGCCCTATCAATAGGCCCAGTGTCGACCAGTGCCCGGTCACCAGCGGCAGATCCCGCCGGGCCTGGCCCGGCACCTCGAACCAGGGATACTGGCCCGGCGGCTGTGTGCCGGGTCGGCCCTTGACGTCGAAAGCGATCCGGCCGCGGACGTCGCAGAAGCGCATCCGCGTCATCACGTTGATGATCGCCCGCAGGCGGTCCATCCCTTCGAGCTTGGGCGACCACGCCGCCGGCCTGTTGCCGTACATCTGCTTGAGCAGTCTGCGATAGCCGTCGCCACGCAGCCTCGCCTCCACTTCGGCCGCACGCCGCGCGGCGATGCTCAGCGTCCACTTCGGCGCGAGGCCCGCGTGGACCATCGCGAAGCCGAGCTCGCGATCGATGTGGAATAACGGTCGCATCCGCAACCAGATGAGCAGGTCTTCACGATCCTCGGCGAACAGCACGCGCTGGAGGTCCGGATTGACGCGGCGCTGGTCGCTCTCGTGCCGCTCGGCGATCGCCAGCAGCGAGAGGTCGTGGTTGCCGAGCACCACGGTCGAGACCGCGTCGAGCGAGCGGATCAGGCGCAGCGTCTCCAGCGACTGGCCGCCACGGTTGACGAGATCGCCGCAGAACCAGAGCCGGTCACGTGCTGGATCGAAGTGGAGCTTGTCGAGTAGTCGCGCCAGCGGGTCGTAGCAGCCCTGGACGTCCCCGATCGCGTAGGTGGCCACGTCGCAGGGCGGTTCAGTGCAGCGTGCGCGGAATCGACAGCGTGAACTCGGGGATCGGCGCGTCGAAGCGCGTGCCGTCGTCCGCGAGCATCTGGTAGCTGCCGCGCATCGTGCCGATCGCGGTCTCGAGAACCGCGCCGGAGGTGTAGTGGAAATCCTCGCCGGGCCGCATCCACGGTTGCTCGCCGACCACGCCGTCGCCGCGCACCTCCTGCACCTTGCCGTTGGCGTCGGTGATGATCCAGTGGCGCGACATCAGCTTGGCCGGAACCTCGCCGCGATTGCGGATCGTGACCGAGTAGGCGAAGACGAAGCGGTTCTCGTCTGGGGACGACTGGTCGTCGAGGAAACGGGTCGCGACCTCGACCTCGACGTCGTAGAGGGAAGCTTTCGGCGTTGGCATGGGTTCATTGTGGGCGACCCCTCCGCCGGGTTCAAGCCGCAGGTTCCGGTGGGCGGGCGCCGCGTGCGCCGCGACATTCAGGTGCGGTCGGCCAAAGCCGCCGCGCGGCCACGTCCGACGTTGACCGCAGCCAGCACCGCGAGCCCGGCGATGAAGAACACGCCGGTCGTCAGCATCGCGAGGCGGTGGTCACCGCCGCCGAGCCAGCTGACCGCGCCATAGGTCATCGGACCGATGATGGACGCGAGGTTGATCGCGAGCCCCCACAGGCCGAAGAACTCGGCCCGACGATGCTCGGGGCTGAGATAGCCGACCATCGCGCGGCCGGCCGACTGCGCGGCGCCGAGACCGAATCCGGCGAGGTTCGCGGCGATCCAGAAGGTCACGAGGTCGGTCGCGCGCCATGCCACCAGCACCGTCGCAAGCCAGATCACGAGGATCAGCGCCAGACTCGCGCGGTGGCCGAGCCGATCCTGCACCGGGCCGAACAGGAAGGCGCCGACGGCGGCCGTGATGTTGACGACCAGCACCAGCATCAGCGTCTGCCGGGTGTCGAAACCGAGCGCCTCCTGCGCGTAGACCGCAGCCAGCGCAACCACCGTCTGGATGCCGGCCTGGTAGCAGACGATGCACGCGAGCAGCGTCGCCAGGTCGCGAAAGGCCAGCGCGTGCCGGACCGTGTGCGCCAGCCGGGCGAAGCTCTCGCGCACCAGGGTGCCGATGGACGCCGCGTCGGCTTGCGGTTCGGCGCGCTCGCGCAGGAAGGCGAAGGTCGGGATCGCGGCCAGCGCGAAGAAGCCGGCCGTGATCAGCATCGTCGCCGGCACGTACTCGGTCGGCCCTTCGCCGCGACCCTCGGCGGCCATGACCCACGCGACGCAGACCGCGAGCGCGAGCAGGCCGCCAATGTAGCCAAGACCCCAGCCCCAGCCCGAGACGCGGCCGAGCGACTCGCTGCGTGCGATCTCCGGCAGGAAGGCGCTGTTGACGTTGACGCCAGTCGAGAAAAACCAGTTCGATAGCACGATCATCACGACCGCGAGCCATAGCGAGCCGGGTCCGGTCAGCGCGAGCGCCGCGGTGCAGACGACGCAGCCGATCGTGGTCAGCACCATCAGGCGCTTCTTCGCCGCGCGCAGATCGGCGAAGGCGCCGATGACCGGGGCGGTCAGCATGATCAGCGCATAGGACACGGCCAGCGCCGAGGTCCAGGCCAGCGTCGCCCAGGGCGCGCCGCCAGCCACCGTGGCGACGAAGTAGGCGTTGAATACCGCCGTGATGACGACCGTCGTGTAGCTCGAGTTGGCGAAGTCGAACATCGCCCAGCCGAAGACTTCGCGGCGGCGCACGCCGGGGGCGAGGGCGGGATGGACGGAGTCGCCGGGCGCGAGAAAAGCCATCTCCGAAGACTATCAGGCGTCGCCGAAGCCCCCGCGACCGGGGCGGATGACGTGCGTCATCCGGCGCGGGTGTCGAGCGCGACTGCATGGCGGGTCGGCGGACGGAGATCCTGTCGCTGCCGGCGGGGTGTGCCCGCCTCGATCGGGAGTCAACACGATGCAGACCTTCCGTGATCGCTGGAACGCTTTCGACGACGCCGAGCGCCTGCTGCTCGCGATCGGTGCCTTCCTCGCCCTGCGCTGGCTCGTCGGGCGGCTTGGCCAGAAAGCTGCCGGCCTGTTCTGGACGCTGTTCGGTCTTGCGTGGGCCTGGAAGTACGCGTGGCTGTGAATTCGCAGCGACGACCTCGTCAGCGACGGCGCCATCTCGGCGGCGCGACCAGGAAAGTCGCCACGACGAGCGCGAAGAAAGCGGTATAGACCGCGACGAAGACCCACCATGGCGCCTCGATGTAGAGCGCCTCGGCAAGCCAGCGCTCGATGAAGCTCTCCTCACCACGTGTCTCGCCGGCGAGGTCGCGCAGCGCGTACTCCCACTCCGTCAGGAAACACAGCTTGCCGAGCCAGGTGTTGATGACGATCCATGCCAGCGTGACGAGATGGGAGAGGCGGAGCCACGGGTTGCGCGTCGCGCGCACGACCAAGCCGCGCAGGCCGCGCGCGTCGTCGCGGGTGCCGAGCAGGCGCCAGTCGATCGCGCCGGCGGTGAACAGCAGCTGCCCGCCGATCACGAAGGCGACCACGCCCCAGTGGACCACGACCAGCGCGTCTGCGAGCAGGGCGGCCGACTGCATCGCAAGTCCGCTGGCGTGCTCAGTCCAGCTCGCCGAGCGCGGCGAACCGGCGGATCCGTCGGATCGTGTCGATGTCGGCCTCGCGGTAGGCGGCACGGCGTGCGTCGTCGAGCGCCGGATCCGAGTCCTCGGCATCGACGATCACGGTCTCGTAGCGGAAGCGCACCCACAGCGCGCCGGGCGAGGGCTCCTCGATCGTTACCAGCAGCTCGCTACCGGCGTGCGGGTCCTCGCCGACGATGCGGTAGCGGATCGAGCGCTGCGGCTCGAAGCGCACTTCCTCGCGATAGACGTGGCGACCGAAGGTCAGCTCGTGGGCCAGCCAGCCGTCACCGGTGCCGAGCAGCCGGCAGGCATCGAAGTCGGGCCGGAAGTCGAGCGGCTGGCGCGCGCGTCGTTCGAGCCCTCGCCACAGCTGGTCGCGCGTCAGCGGATCGAGCAGCGGCATCAGCGGATCGTTGATCTCGACGAGGTGTTCGAAGCGCATGGACGGTCCAGAAGCCCGCCCCGATCCTACTCCGGCCAGCGGGAACCGGGGCTTCTTTGACGGAGTCTTCCGCGAGGGCCGATGCGATCAGGGGCCGTTCGACCGCGACCGGGGCGAGCAGTCGCGCGCCGAGCCAGCCGCCGACGAACGACGCGAGCGCGGCCGTGACGAGCAGCGCGCCGGCACCGACCGCAACCCCTGCCGCGGATGCCATTCGATCAGCGCGAAGACGACGATCGCGAAACCCGGCATGACGCCCGGCACGCTCGGTTCGAAGCCGAGACCCGACCGCTCGACGTGGGCAAGCGACCCGCGCTCGCCGTGCGCCGCAAGCGGAGCCGCGTCGGTGAAGGCCACCGCGACTGCCGGGCACCTGACACCAAGGGCCACGCGCCGCTGCGCGTGGTGGCCCTTGCGGCCCGCCTCGAATCGATCGTTGGCGGGTGGCAGCGTCGCTGCCGCGATATGCGCTTTACGCCGAGCTGCTGGAGCTGCCCTTGCCAGGCCATCGCTTCCGCGATCGGGCCGGTGCCTTCACAATCTCGCATTTCCCGGTACGACGAAGCCCCATGCCGACCGCCAAGCGCAAGTCCAAGATCGAACGCCGCAGATCGAACATCCATGGCCATGGCGTCTTCGCGACCGCCGAGATTGCCCGCGGCGAGATCGTGGTCGAGTACAAGGGGCGGTTGCTGACCCACGACGAGGCGAACCGGATCTACGGCGGCACGACCGATACCGGGCACACCTTCCTGTTCACGCTCAACGATCGCTACGTGATCGACGCCAACCACGATGGCAATGTCGCGCGCTGGATCAATCATTCGTGCGCGCCGAACGCCACCGCGTTCCGCGTCGAGGCCGAGGATGGCGACCCTGCGCGCGACAAGGTCGTGATCGAGGCGCTTCGCGCGATCCATCCGGGCGAGGAGATCACCTACGACTACGGCATCCGGCTCGAGGAGCGGCATTCGCGGCGGCTCAAGCAGATCTGGGCCTGCCGCTGTGGCGCGAAGGACTGCACCGGCACGATGCTGAAGCCCAAGCGCGAGGGTCGCCGAAAGACTGCCTGAGGCTTCGGATCCGGCACGGCGCAATCGCGGTGCCGGACCTCACTGCGATCGCGAGGCTGGCTCGCTCCTACGGACGAACCGGGGGTCGATCGTGGAAGCGACCGCAGGTCGCGACGCGCCCGGCGTTCAGAAGAAACGGATGGTCAGCGGATAGCGATAGTAGTGGCCGTCTTTGGTGCGCACCGCGGCCACGATCGTGACCACGAGGCCGAAGACCCACAGCGCGACCAGCAGGCCGATCCCGATCAGCACGAAGACCAGGATGAAGCTGACGATCGCGTAGAGCAGCATCGACAGGTTGAAGTTGAGGACCTCGCGGCCGACGCGGTCGAGCGGCGGCGAGTCGTCCTTCTTGACCAGCCACAGCACCAGCACCGCGATGAGTCCGGCGGGGAAGGCCACGTAGTTCGCGAGCGCGAGCAGGTGGGTCAGCGTCGCCAGCTGGCGATCGGCCGGCGGGATCCGGTCATCGGCGACGCCTGCCACCGGTGCGAGCCGGGATGACGGCCGTAGCGACTCCCGGGCTTCGGTCATGGCGAGGCTCCACGAGGCCGGGCATCCGGCTAGAGCGCACTATAGTCCCGCGCCTGCCCCGCCGGATCGGCCGGAAGTCAGGCCCACCGCCGCCGCCCACGCCCATGGAGTCGTCGATGCGAACGATCGCCGTTGCCCTCGTCATCGCTCAGACCATCGCCGCAGCGCCGGCGGCCACGGCCGACGAGCTCCTCGTCGTGCGCGCCGAACGCGTGCTCGAGGACGCGCGTCGCGGCGATCCGGCGCCGCGGACCCTCGTCGTCCGCGGTGGCCGCATCGCCGCGGTCCTGGCAGGTGCCGACGCGGCGATCGACGCGCATCGCCGGGAGGACGACCAGCTGCGCGAGCTTCGCTTCGATGCTGCGCACACGGTGTTACCCGGGCTCATCGATTGCCACGTGCACCTGACCGCGGATCCGGACCGCCAGTGGTGGCAGTCGGCGGTGGTGCCGGTCGAGGCCAGCACGATCAATGGGGTGGTCAACGCGGCGAAGACCGTGCGCGCCGGGTTCACCACCGTGCGCGACCTGGGCGCGCCGCGGCAGTCGGCCTACGCGCTACGCGACGCGATCGAACGTGGCGAGGTGATCGGTCCGCGCGTGCTCGCCGCCGGCCAGATGATCTCGATCATCGGCGGACACGGCGACGCCGGGAACAACTTCCGGCCAGAGATCGCCGAGGCGCTCGACGCCGGCAACACCTGTACCGGGCCGGTCCAGTGCGCGGAACGCGTGCGGCGTCTGTCGCGCGCTGGCGCCGATGTGATCAAGCTGGCTGCGACCGGAGGCGTGCTGTCGCAGCAGAACCGCGGCCTCGACCAGCACTTCAGCGACCAGGAACTCGAGGCCATCGTTGGCACCGCGCACGCGCTGGGGCTCAAGGTCGCCGCGCACGCGCACGGGCCGCGCGGCGTCGCGGCGTCGGCGCGCGCCGGCGTCGACTCGGTCGAGCACGCGACCTTCGTCGATGCCGATGGCATTCGCGCGATGAAGGCCGGTCGCACCTGGCTGGTGCCGACGCTCTCGCCGACGATCGCCTATCGCGAGCACCTCGGCACCGGCCGCTACACACCGCTCGTCGAGGCGAAGATCCGCGAGCGACTCGAGGCGACCGGTCGCAACATCCGGCAGGCCCATGCCGCCGGCATCCGGATCGCCTTCGGTACCGACGCCGGCGTCTCCGACCACGGTCGCAACGCCGAGGAGTTCGCGATCATGGTGCGCGAGGGGCGACTCACGCCGCGCGAGGCACTGGTCGCGGCGACCGCGGGTGCGGCCGAGCTGCTCGGCCTTGCCGACGAGATCGGCACGCTCGCGCCGGGCAAGTCCGCGGATCTGATCGCAGTGCCCGGCGATCCGCTCGCCGATGTCAGCGTGACGGAGCAGGTGGTCTTCGTCGCCGCGCGCGGGCGCCTGGTGCGCGTACCCGGCGACGGCTGACACGCAGCCTCGATGACGCGGGGTGCGAGTGCGGGTCGCTCGCCCCAGGCGAGACCCGAAACGGCTCGGCGCCCCGGGCAGAGCGCCGAGACGACGTGGACTGACGGGCCGGAGCCCACCTCGATGGCGGATGCCCACGGCCGGGGTCCGCGGCGACGGAAGCGAAAAGGCGGAGTCGGCCTGTAAGCCGGGTTCTGTGCGACGCGCGCGTCGCCGCGCGCGCCCGACAGCCATTCCTCCAGGCCGACGCTCGCGCGCCAGCTCCAGCGACCAACCCGGGTGCGGCGCGGGCCACGCCATCGCACCCCTATTCGGTCTTGCTCCAGGTGGGGTTTGCCGTGCCGTCGCCGTTGCCGGCGCCGCGGTGCGCTCTTACCGCACCGTTTCACCCTTGCCACGCGCGCCCGAGGGCGCCGTTCGGCGGTCTCTTCTCTGTTGCACTTTCCGTCGGCTCGCGCCGCCCAGGTGTTACCTGGCACCTCGCCCTGTGGAGCCCGGACTTTCCTCCCCGCGTGCGCGCGGCGGCTGTCCGGCCGACTCCGCTCGTGCAGGCTAGCAGCCTGCCGATGAACGCACGGCCCGTGCCTCTTCCGCTCGCAAGTCCGGCGCAGGTCCCGGCCCGCTGGCGATGGGTCGGTCACGGCGATGGTCGACCCGCGTCGTGAGCCATCCCCGCGTCGCGCTGAAGCCAGTGTCCGACGGACCGCCTGCAGCCCGCGGGCGCGTTCCGCCCGTCGTCGTCGAGAGGCAGCCGCGTGGGCTCGCAGCAGGCATCGGCGAAGGCTGCGCTCGGGCCCGGCGGCCTCCCGCGCGCTGCCATCGATCCGCCACGGGACGCGTTCTTGACAGTGCCGGGGGGCAAGACTAAGGTGGCGAAACGTGGGAAAAACTGGTTTTTTGTGGAATTATTGGGTCGAGAACCGGCGGGATGTTCCAGGGCGAGACCGCGATCACGATCGACGACAAGGGCCGGATGACGATTCCGACGGCCTATCGCGAACTCGTGTCCCGCCACTGCGGCAACCGGCTGGTCGTGACCTACGACCCCTTCGAAACCGGCGTGCTGTGGCTGTTCCCGCCAAAGGTCCACGAGGAGTTGCGGGAACAGGTGCTGAAGCTTCCGGGCGCGAAGGAAGTCCACCGCGCGTTCAAGCGCAAACTGGTCGGTTCCGCGGCCGAGGTCGACATCGATGCGTCGGCGCGGCTGCTGCTGCCGGCGAGCCAGCGCGCGGCGGCCGGAATCGAGAAGCGCGCGGTCCTGCTCGGCATGGGCGAGCGCTTCGAGCTGTGGAGTGAGCAGGCGCACCTCGCGAAGGTGCGCGAGACGGTCGAGGAATCGCAGCTCACGGACGAGCTGCTTGGCCTGAGGTTCTGAGGGTGGCAGGCGAGAGCGCGTCGGGACACGTCCCGGTGCTGCTCGAGGAAGCGGTCGCGGCGCTGGCGGTGCGACCGGACGGTCGGTACCTCGACGCGACCTTCGGGCGCGGCGGGCACGCGGCCCGGATCCTCGCGCAGCTCGGACCGCACGGGCGCCTCCTGCTGATGGATCGGGATCCCGAGGCGATCGCGGTGGCGCGCCGGGATTTTGCAAGCGATCCGCGGGTTGCGATCCGCCATGGCGGATTCGATGGCCTTGCGGAGTGGGGCGAGACGGCGGACGGACTGGATGGAGTGCTGATGGATCTCGGCGTGTCGTCGCCGCAACTCGACGACGCCCGGCGCGGATTCAGCTTCCAGGGCGACGGGCCACTCGACATGCGGATGGACCCGACGGTAGGCGAGGACGCGGCGACGTTCCTCGCCAAGGCAGGCGAGGTGGAGATCGCGGACGTGTTGTGGAACCTGGGCGAGGAGCGGATGAGCCGGCGGATCGCACGCGCGATCGTCGCGCAGCGTGTCGATGCGCCGCTCCGCAGAACGCGCGAACTCGCCGGTCTGGTCGCCGCGACCATCGGCCGCCGCGAGCCCGGTCAGCATCCGGCGACACGGACCTTTCAGGCCTTGCGGATCCATGTCAATGATGAGCTCGGCCAGGTTGCACGCGGACTCGATGCCGCGGTCGCGCGATTGCGGCCGCGCGGGCGGCTCGCGGTGATCAGCTTCCACTCGCTCGAAGACCGGCTGGTCAAGCGTTTCATCCGCGACCGCGCGCGCGCCGCGGCACCGACTCGCCGCGGGTTGCCGCCACCACCCGGCCAGGCCGCGCCGACGCTGGTCGCGATCGCAGGTCCGGTGCGCCCGGGTGCCGCGGAAGTCGCGCGCAATCCGCGCGCGCGCAGCGCCGTGCTGCGGGTCGCGGAGCGGTTGGCATGAGTCCGGCGGGGCTGCTCGGGTGGGTGCTGCTGCTGGCGGCTGCGGCGGCCAGCGCGATCGCGCTTGCGCACTCGCGTCACGAGAGCCGACGCCTGTTCATCGAGCTGACGCGCCTCGAGCGCGAGCGCGACGAGCTCAACATCGACTTTGGTCGCCTGCAGCTCGAGCGGGCGACCTGGGTCGACGCCAACCGCATCGAGAAGATCGCTCGCGGCGACCTCGGGATGGGATTCCCAGCGCCGACGGCGACCCAGGTGATCCGGCGATGAGGGGGACTTTCCACGCCAGCCGCGACTCCGACCGCTTCCAGCGGCCGGAGCCCGAGCCGCCCGGGTGGCGGTCGCGGACGGTGCTGGTGGTCCCAGCTCGCCCGACGGGCGAGGTGGGCCATGCGCAGTCCTAGCCACGCGGCCGTCAAGGCGCCACGGATCGACGTCCGCGCCCGGCTGCTCTGGGTCGCCGGCGGTCTCGCCGCGTTCGCGGTCGCGCTGCTCGCGCGCGCGGTCGATCTGCAGGTGCTGGACCACGCTTTCTACCAGGACCAGGGCGACCAGCGTTTCGTGCGCGAGCGGGTCATTCCGGTCTCGCGCGGGACCATCACCGACCGCAACGGCGAGCCGCTCGCGATTTCGACCCCGGTCGAGTCGATCTGGGCGCAGCCGCAGGAACTCGCGCAGCATCCGGAACGGCTGCCCGAGCTGGCCGCGGCATTGCGCCTCGATCCAGACGATCTCATGCGCCGCGTCGCCGAGCGCAGCCATCGCGAGTTCATGTTCCTGCGCCGCCACCTGACGCCAGACGCCGCTGCCAGGGTCATGGCGCTGCGGATCCCGGGCGTCAACACGCAGCGCGAGTTCCGTCGCTATTACCCGACCGGCGAGCTGGCAGCGCAAGTCCTCGGCTTCACCAACATCGACGACCGGGGACAGGAAGGCCTCGAGCTCGCCTTCGATCAGTGGCTTGCCGGTCGCCCGGGTGCGAAGCGCATCATCCAGAACCGCCGCGGCGAGGTCGTCGAGGACGTCGAGTTGCTGCGCGAGCCGGTGCCCGGCCAGCCGCTGACGCTGTCGATCGACCGCCGCATCCAGTTCCTCGCCCATCGCGCCCTCGCCGAGGCGATCGAGACGCATCGCGCCGAGAGCGGGACGATGATCGTGCTGGACATTCCGACCGGCGAGATCCTCGCAATGGCCAACTGGCCGTCGTACAACCCGAACTCGCGCGGCTCGGGACGGCCCGACGCGCGTCGCAATCGCGCGGTGACCGACCTGTTCGAGCCCGGTTCGGTGATCAAGGCCTTCACCGTCGCAGCCGGCCTCGAAAGCGGGCGATTCGATCTCACGTCGCGGATCGACACCTCGCCCGGCACTTTCCCGGTTGCGCGCCATATCGTCCGCGATGTGCACAACTACGGCGTCGTGGACCTGACCCGGTTGCTGACCAAATCGAGCAACGTCGGCTCGGCCAAGATCGCGCTCCAGCTCGAGAACGAGCATTTCCACGACCTGCTGTTCCGCTTCGGCTACGGCCAGCCGACCGGTTCCCACTTCCCGGGCGAGTCCGCCGGCGTTCTGCCGCCACCGCGTCGCTGGGGCACGCTCGAGAAGGTCACGCTGTCCTATGGCTACGGGTTGTCGGCGACGCCGCTGCAGGTCGCTCAGTCCTACGCGGCGCTCGCGAACCACGGGCGACTGCTGCCGCCGACCTTCCTGCGCGATGGCAATGCCGACAAGCGGGCGCAGGCGGTGCTCGACCCGGTGATCGCCGACCAGGTGCTGGCGATGCTGGAGACCGTGACCGGTCCCGAGGGCACCGGGCAGCGGGCGCGCGTGCCGAACTACCGGGTTGCGGGCAAGACCGGCACCTCGCGGAAGGTGATGCCCGGGGGCTACCAGAGTCGCTACATCAGCTTTTTTGCCGGGATGGTCCCGGTCTCGAAACCGCGCCTCGTCGGCGTCGTCGTCGTCAACGATCCGCGCGGCCAGTTCTATTTCGGCGGTCTCGTCGCCGCGCCGGTGTTCGGCGAGGTCATGCGTGGCGCACTGCGCCTGCTCGACGTGCCGCCGGATGACCTGCTCGCGCCGACGCTGCTGGCGCAGCAGGCGCCGGCTCCGCGCGCTGCGCAGACCACTCCCACGGACTACGTGGAGGTCGTCGACCGGTGAACGCTGCGACCCCACCCCTCGACCTGCTCCTCGAGGGCCTCGCCGAGGCGCCCAGGGTGTCGGTGCGCGGGCTTGCGCTCGACTCGCGCGTGATTCGTGCCGGCGAGGTGTTCGTCGCGCTCCGGGGCGGCAGTCGCCATGGCCTCGACTTCGCGCGCGCCGCCGTTGAACGCGGCGCCGTCGCAATCGTGAGCGACGAGCCGTCTGCCGATCCCGGTGCACTCGGCGTGCCGCTGGTCGTGGTGCCCGGCCTGCGCGCGCGGCTCGGTCTCATTGCCAACCGCTTCCATGGCTGGCCGAGCCGGCGGTTGGCCGTGATCGGCGTCACCGGCACCAACGGCAAGACCTCGACCGTGCAACTGCTCGCCCAGGCGCTCCATCGCGCGGGCCGCGTGACCGGGACGATCGGCACGCTCGGCGCCGGGCTCCATGGGCGGCTCGAATCCGGCGAGCGAACGACGCCGGACGTGCTCGCCGTGCACGGCCTGCTGGCGGACATGGCTGCGGCCGGCGCGAGCCATGTCGCGATGGAGGTGTCCTCGCACGCGCTCGACCAGGGACGCGTCGACGGCGTCGCGTTCCGGGTGGCCGTGTTCACCAATCTGACCCACGACCACCTCGACTATCACGGCTCGATGGAGGCCTACTTCGCGGCCAAGGCGCGCCTGTTTCGCGACTTCGAGCTCGGCGCCGCGATCATCGACGTCGACGGCGACTGGGGTCGCCGGCTCGCAGGCGGCCCGCTCGCGACCGCCCGCGTCATCCGCACCAGTGGCGCGGGCGACGTCATGGCCGACTGGCGTGCGGAGGCGGTGACGACCTCGCCTTCCGGACTTGGCTTCGATCTCACGACGCCGCGCGGAAAGCGTCGGATCGAGTCGCGCCTGCTCGGCCGCTTCAACGTCTCGAACCTGCTCGGCGTCGCCGCCTGCCTCGGCGAACTCGGATGGGAGCCGGACGCGATCGCCGACGCACTGGCGGCGCTCGAACCGATTCCCGGGCGGATGAACCGCGTCGGCAGCGGGGATGGCCCGCTGGTCGTCGTCGACTATGCGCACACGCCGGATGCCCTTGAGAAAGCGCTCGAGTCGTTGCGCGCGCACACGCCGGGACGACTCGTCTGCGTCTTCGGCTGCGGCGGCGAGCGCGACGCGGCGAAGCGGCCGTCCATGGGTGCCATCGCCGAGCGGCTGGCGGACCGGGTCGTGCTGACCGACGACAATCCGCGTGGTGAGGATGGCGACGCGATCGTCGCGGCGATACTCGCTGGCATGCGGCATCCGGCGCTTGTGCGGGTCGAGCGCGAGCGCCGCGCCGCGATTGCCGCCGCGATCGCGGACGCCCGGCCGGGCGACACGGTGCTGGTCGCCGGCAAGGGCCACGAGGCCTACCAGGAGCGCGGTGGCGCGCGCATCCCGTTCGACGACGCGGCGGAAGCAGCGCGTGCGTTGGGAGTGGCGGCATGATTCGCGCAAGCCTCGCGCTCGCGGCGCGCTGGGTCGGTGGCGAGCTGATCGGTGGCGATGCGGACTTCGCCGGCGTCGGCACCGACTCGCGGACGATTGGCCCCGGTCAGCTCTTCGTTGCGTTGCGCGGCGAGCGCTTCGACGCGCACGCCTTCGTCGGCGACGCGCTTGCGCGCGGCGCGATCGGCGCCGTCGTCGAGCGCCCGCTGACGGCGCACGCGATCCGGCAGATCGTCGTCCCAGACTGCCTGCGGGCGCTCGGCGCGCTCGCCCGCGCCTGGCGGGGAACCCTCGGAGCGCGGGTCGTCGGCATCACTGGCTCGAACGGCAAGACCACGACCCGCACGCAGCTCCAGTCGGTGCTGGCCATCGCAGGACGGACCGGCGGCTCGGCCGGCAACCTCAACAACGAGATCGGCACCCCGCTGTCGCTGTTGCGGCTCGATCGTGATCTCGACTTCGCCGTGCTCGAGATGGGCTGCGGCAAGCCGGGGGACATCGCCTATCTCGCGGCGATCGTGCGGCCCGACGTCGGCGTGGTCACCAACGTCGGCCCGGCGCACCTCGAACGGATGGGTTCGCTCGAGGCGATCGCGCGCACCAAGGCCGAGATGTTCGACGGGCTGGCGGCGGACGGGATCGGTGTCGTCAACGCCGACGACGCCTTCGCGCCGCTGTTCCGCGAGCGGCTCGGACCGCGTCGGCGAATCGAGTTCGGGATCGCCGGTGCGCCGGACGTCAGCGCGCGCGATCTCGTGCTCGACGGGGAGCGCGCGCGCTTCACCCTGGTCTTGCCGGGGGTCGCAACGCCGGTCGACCTGCCGCTGCCGGGCCGCCACAACGTCGCCAACGCGCTCGCCGCCGCGGCCGCAGGCCATGCGCTGGGACTCACGCCGGACCAGATCGTGGCCGGCCTCGAATCGACGCCGCGCGTCGCTGGCCGCCTCGAGCGAATCGCGATTGCCGGCGGGGTGCTCTACGACGACAGCTACAACGCGAATCCGGCCTCGGTGAAGGCCGGGATCGACACGCTGGTGCTCGAGCCCGGCCGTCACTGGCTGGTGCTGGGCGATATGCGTGAACTGGGCCCCGCGGAACGCACGCTGCATGCCGAGGTCGGCGACTACGCGCGCGCGCGCGGTGTCGAGCGACTGTTCGCGACCGGCAGCCTCGCCGAGGCCGCCGTCATCGCCTTCGGGCCGGGCGGCGTCGCGTTCCCGGATCGCGCTGCCCTCGCCGCGGCGCTCGCCGCCGGGATCGGTCCCGGCATCCACGTGCTGATCAAGGGATCGCGGGGTTCGGCGATGGACGACGTCGTGACCCGCGTGCTCGCTGCACACGGCATCGCCCACGTCGGAGGCAAATCGCATGCTGTATGAGCTGGCCGGCCTGCTCGAGCCGCGCTTCGGCGTGCTGAACGTGTTCCAGTACATCACGTTCCGCACGATCGTCGCCGCGCTCACCGCGCTGGCGCTGGCGCTGTGGCTGGGCCCCTGGATGATCGGCCGGCTGGTCGCTCTGAAGGGTGGCCAGCCGATCCGCAGTGACGGTCCCCAGTCGCACCTGTCGAAGGCGGGCACGCCGACCATGGGCGGCACGCTGATCCTTTCGACGGTCGGTCTTTCCACCCTGATGTGGGCGGATCTCTCGAACCGCTACGTGTGGATCGTCCTGTTCGTCCTGTCCTCGTTCGGGCTGATCGGCTGGATCGACGATTACCGCAAGCTGGTCAAGCGCGATCCGAACGGCCTGGCGGCGCGCTGGAAGTACCTGCTGCAATCGGTGTTCGGCCTGATCGCGGCGGTTTGGCTGTACGCGACCGCCGACGTGGCGGCTGCGACCACGCTCTACGTGCCCTTCCTGAAGGACGTCGCGATCCCGCTCGGGATCTGGTTCGTGGTCATCGCGTACTTCTGGATCGTCGGCTTCTCGAATGCGGTGAACCTCACCGACGGGCTCGACGGACTGGCGATCATGCCGGCGGTGCTGGTCGCGGTCGCACTCGGGGTCTTCGCCTACGTCTCCGGACACGCGGTGTTCTCGGCCTACCTGCAGTTACCCTCGATCCCGGGCGCGGGCGAACTTGCGATCTTCTGCGGCGCGCTGGCCGGCGCCGGCCTCGGCTTCCTGTGGTTCAACACCTATCCGGCCCAGGTCTTCATGGGCGACGTCGGCGCGCTCGCGATCGGCGCCGCGATCGGTGCGCTGGCGGTGATCACCCGCCAGGAACTGCTGCTGGTCGTGATGGGCGGCATCTTCGTCATCGAGACGCTCTCGGTGATGGTCCAGGTCGCCTCGTACAAGCTGACTGGCAAGCGCGTCTTCAGGATGGCGCCGATCCACCACCATTTCGAGCTCAAGGGCTGGCCGGAGCCGCGCGTGATCGTGCGCTTCTGGATCATCAGCGTGGTGCTCGTGCTCGCGTCGCTGGCGACGATCAAGGTGCGCTGACGATGTGGACCTGGCCCGATCACATCCAGGCGCTGCGCTCCCGCGAGGTTCCCGGCGAGCTCGACGCGCCGCTCGTGCTCGGCACCCTCGGGCTCGCGGCCTTCGGCCTCGTGATGGTCGCGTCGAGCTCGATGGCGATCGCCGAGGGCAGCGGCGGGAACCCCCTGCAGCAGGCGTTCAAGCACCTGATCTTCCTCGGCCTCGGCCTCGGGATCGCGATCGTCGTTCTGACTACGCCGCTGGCCTGGCTCGAGCGCCACAGCCGGGCCCTGATGATGCTCGGCTTCCTGCTGCTGCTCGCCGTGCTGGTGCCCGGCCTCGGTCGCACGATCAACGGCGCGACGCGCTGGCTCAACCTCGGCTTCATGGGCTTCCAGGTGGTCGAGGCGGTCAAGCTGATCGTGATCGTCTACCTCGCGAGCTACGCGGTGCGCTTCAGTCTCCAGTTGCGGACCTCGCTGTTCGGAATGCTGAAGCCGCTCGCGGTCGTCGCCCTGGTGGTCGTGCTGCTGTTGGCCCAGCCCGACTTCGGCTCGGCGGTGCTGATCCTCGCGATCGCAGGCGGGATGATCTTCGTCGCTGGCGCGCGGCTCCGCGACATCGCACTGCTGGGCGCGACCGGCCTACCGTTGCTCGCGGTCGTCGCGATCGCGGAGCCCTACCGCATCCAGCGCCTGAAGAGCTTCCTCGATCCATGGGCCGATCCGTTCAACGACGGCTTCCAGCTGTCGCAGGCGCTGATCGCGATCGGGCGTGGCGAATGGTTTGGCGTCGGACTCGGGTCCTCGGTCCAGAAGCTCTTCTACCTGCCGATGGCCGACACCGACTTCATCCTCGCGGTGATCGCCGAGGAGCTCGGGCTGGCCGGGGTTGCGCTGGTGATGGGCCTGTTCGCGCTGGTCGCATGGCGGGCCTTCCGCATCGGTATTGACGCGATCCGGCACGGTCTGCCCTTCGGTGGTTACTGCGCGATCGGGGTGGGTCTGTGGATCAGCGTGCAGGCGCTGGTCTCGATCGGGGTCAACCTCGGCGTCTTGCCGACCAAGGGCCTGACGTTGCCGCTGATCAGCGCGGGCGGGTCGAGCCTGCTGATGACGGCGGCGGGAATCGCGCTGGTCCTGCGGGTCGGCTGGGAACTGTCGCAGCGCATCGAGATCGAGTCGACCGGCCGGCCGCTCGGCGCCGAGGACCTCGAGGCCTTCGCCCAGGCGGTACGTGCCGAGTGCACGGCGGCCGCCGGCGTGAGCGCGGCATTGGCCACTTCGGCCAGCGGGTCTCGGACTCCGAGGATCGAGCCGACCCTCGGCCTGGTCGATGCGGCGAGAACTCCCATGGTGCGGAGGGCGCCGGCATGAGCGCGCGTCCGGTGCTGATCCTGGCCGGGGGAACCGGCGGCCACATCTTCCCGGGGCTCGCGGTCGCCGCGGCCCTGACGGCGCGCGACGTGCCAGTGGCTTGGCTCGGCTCGGCTGGCGGACTCGAGTCGCGCCTGGTGCCCGAGGCCGGGATCGCGTTCGCGGGCATCCCGGTATCCGGACTGCGCGGAAGGGGTGTGCTGGCCTGGCTGGCGGCGCCGTGGCGCCTCGCCCGGGCGATCGGCACGGCTTACGGGCGCGTGCGTTCGATCCAGCCGCGCGCCGCGGTCTCCTTCGGCGGCTTCGCCGCGGGTCCGGGCGGACTGGCGTCGAAGCTGCTCGGGGTGCCGCTGCTCGTCCACGAGCAGAACCGCATCCCAGGCATGACCAACCGGTTCCTCGCGCGCCTCGCGCGGCAGGTGATCGTGGGCTTCCGTGACGCCTTCGGCACGACGAGGCCGGTCGCACACCTCGGCAATCCGGTCCGCGCTGCAATCGCCGCGATCGAACCGCCGGAACGGCGCCTGGGCAAGCGCACGCCGGGCGCCCCGGTGCGGCTGCTGGTGCTCGGTGGCAGCCAGGGCGCGCGCGCCCTGAACCGTGCGCTGCCGAAGGCGCTCGCCTCGATTGCAGGGGGCGACGGCGCGCCGCGCATCGAGGTCCGCCACCAGGCCGGGCGCGCGCTGCTCGACGAAGCCATCGCCGCCTATCGCGAAGCGGGCGTCACCGCCGAGGTCGCGTCGTTCATTGGCGACATGGCCGAGGCCTATGCATGGGCCGACGTCGTGGTCTGCCGCGCCGGGGCGCTGACCCTGGCCGAACTCTGCGCCGCAGGCGTCGGGGCCGTGCTGGTCCCGTACCCGCACGCGGTCGACGATCACCAGACGCGCAATGCCGAGGCGCTGGTCGAGCGCGGCGCGGCAGTACTGGTGCCCGAGTCGCCGCAATTGCCCGACGCGCTCGCGAATGCGATCGGCCGGCTCGCACGCTCACCGGACCTGCGGCTCGACATGGCCCGCGCCGCGCGTCACCTGGCCATGCCGGATGCCGCCGCGCGCATCGCCGAAGCGGTCCTTGCCGAGGCTTTGGCATGAGCCTGCGCCGTCTCGCCGACTACCCCGACCTGATGCGCGCTTACTCGCGCGTCCACTTCGTCGGCGTCGGCGGCGTCGGCATGAGTGGGATCGCCGAGGTGCTGGCGACGCTCGGGTACGCCGTCTCCGGATCCGATCTCGCCGACAACGCCACCACGCGCCGGCTCGCGGCAGCGGGCGTCCGGGTATACCGCGGACATGCCGCTGTCAACGTGGCCGATGCCGACGTCCTGGTCGTCTCGGCGGCGATCCGTGCGGACAACCCGGAGCTTCGCGCGGCGCGTGCGCGACGGATCCCGGTGGTGCCGCGGGCCGAGATGCTCGGTGAGCTGATGCGCTTCCGTACCGGCATCGCGGTCGCCGGCACGCACGGCAAGACCACGACGACGAGCCTGGTCGCCCACGTGCTCGGCGAGGCCGGGCTCGATCCCACTTACGTGATCGGGGGTCAGCTCAATGCATCCGGAGCCAACGCGCGCCTCGGCCAGGGTCGATTCCTCGTCGCCGAGGCCGACGAGAGCGATGGCTCCTTTTTGCTGCTGCAACCGACTCTGGCCGTCGTCACCAACATCGATACCGACCACCTCGAGAACTACGGTGGGGACTTCGGAAGGGTCCGGGAGGCTTTCGCCGAGTTCCTGCATCACCTGCCGTTCTACGGGCTGGCGGTGCTGTGCCTCGACGATCCGGTCACGGCGGAACTCGCGGCCGCGACGCCGCGCAACGTGATGACCTACGGCGAGTCGCCGGCCGCCGACGTGCGCGCGACCGCGATTCGCCAGGAAGGCCCAACGATGCGTTTCGATCTGGCCTTGCCCGGCCACGATCCGGTGCCGACGACCCTGGCCTTGCCAGGGCGCCACAACGTCCTCAATGCGCTGGCGGCGGCGGCGGTGGGCTGGCAGCTTGGTGCCGACGCAGCAACGATCACCCGCGCGCTGGCCGGATTCCGTGGCGTCGGTCGTCGCTTTCACGCGCGCGGCTCCCTGCCGACCGCCGACGGCGGACGCGCGCTGCTGTTCGACGACTATGGCCATCACCCGCGGGAGCTCGAGGCGGTGTTCGCGGCGGCCCGCGGCGGCTGGCCGGACCGACGCCTGGTGGTCGCCTTCCAGCCGCACCGCTACACGCGCACCCGCGACCTGCTCGACGAGTTCGCCGAGGTGCTGTCGACCGTCGACGTGCTGGTGCTGACCGACGTCTATCCGGCGGGCGAGGCGCCGATTGCCGGCGCCGACGGCAAAGCGCTCGCGCGCGCGATCCGCTCGCGTGGCCGCGTCGACCCGGTGCTGGTGCGCCGGGCGGCGGACGTGCCGGCTACCTTCGCGCCGATCCTGTGCGATCGCGACCTCGTACTCGTCATGGGGGCCGGCGACATCGGCCAGGTCGCGGTTTCGCTCGCGGAAACCGGCGGCGCTTCAACGGGGGCTGACGATGCGAATCACTGACCCGCTCGCGTTCGGCCGGGTCGCGGTCGTGATGGGCGGCGACAGCGCCGAGCGAGCCGTCTCGCTCGACTCCGGCCGCAACGTGCTCGAGGCACTGCGCGCTCGCGGCGTCGACGCGCATCCGGTCGATGGCGTGACCGCCCTGCTCGACGCCATCCGCGGCGGTCACTTCGCGCGCGTGTTCAACATCCTGCATGGCCGCGGTGGCGAGGACGGCGTGCTGCAAGGTGCGCTCGAGGCGTTGCGGATCCCTTATACGGGTTCGGGCGTGCTCGGTTCGGCGCTGTCGATGGACAAGATCCGCACCAAGCAGGTCTGGATCGCGTGCGGGCTTCCGACGCCCGAGTTCGTCGTCTGCCGGCCTGGCGACGACGCTTCCGCGCTGGTCGCTGCGCTCGGGTTGCCGGTCGTGGTCAAGCCCGCCCACGAGGGCTCCAGCGTCGGCGTGAGCCGGGTGCGCTCGCCGGCCGAGCTGTCGACCGCGTTCGCCACCGCGGCACGCTACGACGCGATGCTGCTGGTCGAGCGTCTGATCGAGGGCGACGAGCTGACGGTCGCGATCCTCGACGGGGACGCGCTTCCATCCATCAGGATCGTGCCGGCCGGCGGGTACTACGACTGGCACGCGAAGTACGTCGCGGAGGACACGCAGTATCTGTGTCCGGGACTCGACGGCGCCGCCGAGGCGGAACTCCGGGCGCTCGCGCTCGAGGCCTTCCATGCGGCCGGCTGCACGGGTTGGGGGCGCGTCGACGTGATGCGTGACCGGGCTGGCGGTCTGTGGCTGCTCGAGGTCAACACGACCCCGGGCATGACCAGCCACAGCCTGGTCCCCAAGGCGGCGGCCGCGGTGGGGATCGACTTCCCCTCGCTGTGCTGGCGCATCCTCGAGACCAGCCTCCGGGAGGACCGCCGATGAGCGCCGCGCGCGCCGGTA
Organism: uncultured Lysobacterales bacterium; assembly: GCA_937924195.1. Taxonomy (GTDB): domain Bacteria; phylum Pseudomonadota; class Gammaproteobacteria; order Xanthomonadales; family Ahniellaceae; genus UDEA-SF1. Next base: position 19,959 of record CALDVP010000066.1, on the reverse strand, counting down.
CCAGAGGCCACTTCGTGGTCAAGGTGGTGGCCTGGCTGGCCGCGCTCGGCGTGGTCGCGCTGCCGATGGTCGCGGTGGTCAATGGCTGGATCGGCGCGGGCCAGTGGCCATTCCGCCAACTCCGGGTCGATGCGGATTTCCGCAAGGTGGACGTCGATGCGGTGCGCGCGGCGATCGTGCCGACCCTCGAGCCGGGTTTCTTCGCCGTGGACCTCGGCGCGGCGCGCGAAGCGGTCGAGCGCGTGCCGTGGGTCGCGGGAGCCGAGGTCCGCAAGCGGTGGCCGGACACGATCGAGGTCCGCATCCATGAGTTCGAGGTCGCGGCGCGCTGGAATGGCGATCGGCTGGTGGACGTCGAGGGACGCATCTTCGACGTGCCCGGCGACGAGGCGATCGAAGGCCTACCGGACCTTCGTGGGCCGGACGAGCGGGCACCCGAGGTGCTCGCGTTGGCACTAGGACTGGCTCCTCGCCTGGAACTCGCGGGCCTCGATCTGATCGGCGTGCGCGTGTCCCCGCGCGGCGGCGTCGACCTCGAGCTTGCCGATGGGGTCCTGATCCGGCTCGGCCGCGAGGACCTCGAGGCGCGCCTCGATCGCTTCCTGGCCTCGCTGCCGGAGGCGCAGCCACCGCGGCCTGGACTGCGCTGGACGCGGGCGGACCTGCGCTACGCGAACGGCTTCGCCCTCTCATGGCGTCCGGCGTCACCACCCCCTCCACCGCCGATTCCGCCGGCCTTTCCCCCGATGCCCGGTGCCGACGCATGAACATGACCCGCAGACCCGAGCCCAAGCAGCTGGTCGTCGGCCTCGATATCGGGACCTCGAAGGTCGTGGCGATGGTGGGCGAGTACGTGCCGGGCGAACCGATCGAGGTGATCGGACTCGGCAGTCACGCATCGAAAGGAATGAAGCGCGGCGTCGTCGTCGACATCGAATCCACCGTGCAGTCGATTCGGCGCGCCGTCGAGGAGGCCGAGATGATGGCCGAGTGCCAGATCCGCTCGGTCTTCGCCGGGATCTCTGGCAGCCACGTCAAAAGCATGAACTCGAACGGCGTGGTCGCGATCCGCGACAAGGAAGTCATGCAGGGCGACATCGAGCGCGTCCTCGATGCGGCGCGCGCGGTGCCGATCCCGGCCGATCAGCGCATCCTGCATGTGCTGCCGCAGGAATACGTCATCGACGATCAGGAGGGCATTCGCCATCCGATCGGCATGAGCGGCATCCGACTCGAGGCGCGCGTCCACCTCGTCACCGGCGCCACCAGCGCCGAGCAGAACATCGCGAAGTGCATCACTCGCTGCGGCCTCGCGGTCGACGCACTCATCCTGCAGCCGCTGGCATCGAGCCACGCGGTGCTGACCCAGGACGAGAAGGATCTGGGGGTCGCGCTGGTCGACATCGGCGCCGGCACGACCGACATCGCGGTCTTCACCCAGGGTGCGATCCGCCACTCGGCCTCGCTTGGGGTCGGCGGCGATCAGGTCACCAACGACATCGCCTTCGCCTTCCGCACGCCGACGCCGTTCGCCGAGGAGATCAAGGTCCGTTACGCCTGCGCAATCGCGGACCTTGCCCGGGCCGAGGAGACGATCGAGGTCTCGAGCGTCGGCGACCGGCCGCCCCGTCGCCTGCAGCGCCAGATGCTGGCCGAGGTGGTGCAGAAACGCTACGAGGAGATCTTCGAGATGGTGCAGGCCGAGCTGCGGCGATCCGGCTACGAGGAGCTGATCGCGGCCGGCGTGGTGCTGACCGGCGGCGGTTCGAAGATGGAGGGGCTCGTCGAACTGGCCGAGGAGATGTTCCACATGCCGGTGCGGCTCGGTCTGCCACAGGGCTTCACCGGCCTTTCCGGCGTGGTCGCGAACGAAATCCACGCTACCGGTGTCGGCCTGCTGCTGTACGGGAGCCAGCAGGTGGCGCGCACGCGTGCCAGCACGCCGCCGGTCGCGGGCCCGGTCGGATCGCTGTTCGACCGGATGCGGCGGTTCATCAACGGCGAGTTCTAGGACGGCGCTGCCTGCCGGTTCGGATGAAGGCAGGTGTCACGGGGTTCATCAACGCAACACCACAACCACGGCACGGAGGATGGGAACGATGTTCAACTTCATGGAAACACCGGCGACGAACGCGGTGATCAAGGTGATCGGTGTCGGCGGCGGCGGCAACAACGCCGTCAACCACATGGTCAACGGCAACATCGACGGCGTCGAGTTCATCGTCGCCAACACCGACTCGCAGGCCATCGCGCAGAGCCCGGCGAAGCAGGTGCTGCAGATCGGGGCTCACGTCACCAAGGGACTCGGTGCCGGCGCGAATCCCGAGGTCGGTCGCCAGGCCGCGCTCGAGGACCGGGAGCGAATCTGCGAAGTGCTGAAGGGCAGCGACATGGTGTTCATCGCCGCCGGCATGGGCGGTGGCACCGGCACCGGCGCGGCGCCGGTGGTCGCCCAGCTCGCGCGGGAAATGGGCGTGCTGACCGTCGCGGTCGTGACCAAGCCCTTCCCGTTCGAGGGACGGCGGCGGATGCAGGTGGCGATGAAGGGCATCGAGGAGCTGTCCCATCACGTCGACTCGTTGATCACGATCCCGAACGAGAAGCTGCTGACCGTGCTCGGCCGCGAGGCCAACTTCCTGTCGGCTTTCCGGGCTGCCGATGACGTGCTGCGCGGCGCGGTGCAGGGCATCGCCGACCTGATCACGCGTCCTGGCCTCATCAACGTGGACTTCGCCGACGTGCGCACCGTGATGTCCGAGATGGGTCTCGCGATGATGGGAACCGGCACCGGGCGCGGCGACGACCGCGCGCTGGCCGCCGCCGAGGCTGCGATCTCGAACCCGTTGCTCGACGAGATCAACCTGAGCGGCGCCTGCGGGATCCTGGTCAACATCACCGCCGGGTCGAACTTCTCGATGCGCGAGTTCGAGGAGATCGGCCGGACCGTCGAAGGCTTCGCCAGCGACGACGCCAACGTCGTCATCGGCACGGTGCTCGACCCGAACCTGCAGGAAGAGGTCCGGGTGACCGTGGTGGCGACGGGCCTCAACCGCCCAGGCGCGGTGCGCACGCCGGTCCCGACCCGCGAGCTCAACGCGGGCGCCGAGCGTCCGGTCGGCGTGCGGCTGGTCAACAGCGGCGCGGCGACCCCGGCGGCCGAGCCGACGCCGCGGATGGCGCCGCGCCCGAGTTTCCTCCGGGGTGGGGCTGCCGCCGCCGTGGCGATGCCAGCTGTTCCCGAAGCGTCCACGGATCCGGCCAGCCGCGACGACGAATACCTGAACATCCCGGCCTTCCTGCGTCGCCAGGCCGACTGAGCCCGCGGCCCGCCCGACCGGCGGAGCGCCGGTCAGGTCACGACTCGGACGGTCGCGCCGGATGCGCGGCCTCCGGGCCGATCTGCCAGGTGGCGGGCACTCGACCCGGTGCATTGGCCCGGGGCGCGGCGGCACGACCGCGCCGTGCTCTGGACGTGCTGCGCGTCGGTGGCGGAACCCATCCCCGCCGCCGGGGCGCAATCCGGAATCCCGTGGCCATCATCGACGCGGTGCTTTTCGGCCCCGGTGACAGGGGCGGAGCCGTGCCGCAGGTGGCCACAACATGTTGTGATAAAGCAACAAACCTGTGGCTTTTCTGCGCCGAAGCCCTTGCCGAACCCGGGTGCTGTGTTATCTTTCGGCCATCTTTGTCCGGCGATCCCGGGGAAGCTCGCTCCATGATCAAGCAGCGCACGCTGAAAAATGTCATTCGTGCGACAGGCGTCGGCATCCACACCGGCGAGAAGATCTACATGACGCTGCGACCCGCGCGGCCGGACACCGGCATCGTCTTCCGCCGGGTCGACCTCCCCGAGCCGGTCGAGATCAAGGCCTGCTGCGAGCTGGTCGGCGAGACCAGCATGTCGACGACGCTGGTGAAGGACGGCGTCCGAGTCTCGACGGTCGAACACCTGCTCTCGGCGATGGCCGGCCTTGGCATCGACAACGCCTACGTCGACCTGTCCGCGGCCGAAGTGCCGATCATGGACGGGAGCGCGGGGCCGTTCGTCTTCCTGCTCCAGTCGGCGGGGATCGACGAGCAGCCGGTGGCCAAGCGATTCATCCGCATCAAGAAGTCGATCATCGTCCGTGACGAAGAGAAGTGGGCCCGTTTCGACCCCTTCGAGGGATTCAAGGTCGGCTTCACGATCGAGTTCGACCACCCGCTCTTCGACCGCCGGATCTCCAGCGCCGAGATCGACTTTTCGACCACTTCCTTCGTGAAGGAAGTCAGCCGTGCCCGGACCTTCGGTTTCATGCGCGAGATCGAATGGCTGCGCGAGCGCAACCTCGCGCTCGGCGGCAGCATGGACAACGCGATCGTTCTCGACGACTACCGTGTCCTCAATGAGGACGGGCTCCGCTACGAGGACGAGTTCGTCAAGCACAAGATCCTCGACGCGATCGGTGATCTCTACCTGCTGGGTCACAGCTTGATCGGGGCCTTCTACGGTCACAAGTCGGGGCACAAGTTGAACAATCAGTTGCTGCGATCGCTCGTCGCGGACCGCAGCGCCTGGGAAGAAGTGACCTTCGACGACCCTGCCAGTGCGCCAATCTCGTACGCGCATCCGGCGCAGGCGATCTGAAGGGGAAAGGGGGGGAATCAGGCCACGACAATCAGGTGGTCGGCAGGAAGCTGGCCGGGGGCGATGCTCCGAACGACCGCCGCGGCGTGCTCAATCGCATCCGGAGCGGGAATCGGACGCGGCGTCCATGCCAAGGAGGCTTGCCAGCCGGAGCATGTGCTCACGTTCGGCCGCCGAAGGTTCCCTCGGCGGTGAGAATCCGCGCTCTGGCAAGGCGATCCGGAGAACCGAGCCGTCGATGGGCTGGCCGGTCTCGCCGGAGGCGAGTCGCTCGAGTTCAGGGAACCGTTGCCGGAGGCGGACCCCCGCCGCGGCATCGGTGACCAGCCAGACCAGGCGCCCGCTGCGGACGTTCGCGAGTCGGCAGTTGGCCGCCAGGCCCGAAGGCAGCGTCGAGCGGAGCAGGGCGTCGAGGAGGTCGAGATAGGCGGCCTTCGCAGCAATGCGGTCGATGGCCGGTGAGTCGAGGCCGAGGCGCGCGGGTCCCCGCGCGGCCGGGGGAAGGGAGGAGTTCCGGGTCATGGCAGGTCCAGGATCGGAGATCGCATGAACATCATTATCGTTGGCCGCCCAGGCAGTGCGCCGCGCTCCTTCCGCCTCGAGACCAAACGCCCCTTGCTGTTGCTGGGCCTTGGTGCGGCCGTCTCTGTTGGCCTTCTCGTCGGCCTGGGGGTCGTGCTCGGGGCCACACTCGGTGGCCCGGCGTTGGCCCGCGCAGAGCTAGCCGCAGCACGAACCCACCTCGCCGAGCAGGCGCGTGAACTCGCCGATGCGCAACAGCGGGTGCGCCGCGACATGGATGCCCTGGCGCTGCGTCTCGGCCGGCTGCAGGCGGAGTCGACTCGCCTCAACGCGCTGGGGCAGCGACTCGCGCGCATCGGCAAGCTCGAGGATGGCGAGTTCGATTTCACCCAGCCGCCGGCCGTGGGCGGACCGGAACGCCCGACACTGGTGGGAGCTCCACGGCGCGAAGACGTCGGCAAGGCGCTCGACGATCTCGAGTCGGCGCTGAGCCGACAAGGTGAGCAGTTGCGGCTGCTCGAGACGGTTCTCTTCGAGCGTGAGGTCGAGCGCACGCTCCAACCGGCCGGCATCCCGGTCCGGATCGGCTACATGTCTTCCGGCTTCGGACGCCGCACGGATCCGTTCACCGGACGCCCCGAGTTCCACGGCGGCGTCGACTTCGCGGGACCGCGCGGCTCCGAGATCCTCGCCGTCGCCGGTGGCGTGGTCTCGTTCTCGGGCACCAAGCCCGGCTATGGACGCGTGGTCGAGATCGACCACGGCAACGGCTACATGACCCGTTACGCGCACAACGATCGCAACAAGGTCGATGTCGGCGACCCGGTCCGACCCGGCGACGTGATCGCGACCATGGGCAATTCCGGGCGCGCGTCCGGGGTCCACGTACACTTCGAGGTCTGGCAGAACGGCCGTCTGGTAAATCCCTCCGAGTACCTCGCCGCGATCCGCTGATCGGCCGCGCCCGCTTCGGTTCCTCGGGTTGCTTGAATCCGGAGCCCGCGGCCCCCAACACCGAAGTCCCGCGCCGGCTTAACGGGCAGCGGCGCGACCGGATCGCGGACGCGGCGCACGGCTAGAATCGGCGGCCGCTCTTTTTCGTTCCTTTCCCGGATCCTCCATGCTGCAGCGTCTCTTCGCTCGCGTCCTCCCGAGCCGCAATGACCGGCTCCTCAAGCAGTACCGCCGGATCGTGGAGCGCATCAATGCGCTCGAGGACTCGATGAAGTCGCTCGACGACGACGCGCTCAAGGCCAGGACCGTCTCGTTCCGCGAGCGCCTCGAGAAGGGTGAATCGCTGGATCAGTTGCTTCCAGAGGCGTTCGCGGCCGTGCGTGAGGCAGCCAGACGCACGCTCGGCCTGCGCCACTACGACGTCCAGCTGATCGGCGGCATGGCGCTGCACTACGGCAAGATCGCGGAAATGCGCACCGGTGAGGGCAAGACCCTGGTCGCGACCCTACCGGTCTATCTCAATGCGATCGCCGGCAGGGGCGTCCACGTCGTCACCGTGAACGACTACCTCGCGAAGCGCGACGCGGCCTGGATGGGCCCGGTCTACGAGGCGCTCGGGATGACCGTCGGCGTGGTCGTGCCCGGTATGCGGCCCGACGAGAAGCGCGCCGCCTACGCGGCGGACATCACCTACGGCACCAACAACGAGTACGGCTTCGACTACCTGCGCGACAACATGGCGCTGTCGCCCGCCGAGCGTTATCAGCGCGGCCAGTTCTTCGCCATCGTCGACGAGGTCGACTCGATCCTGATCGACGAGGCGCGCACGCCGCTGATCATTTCGGGTCCGTCGGATGAATCCCCGCAGCTTTATGCGCGGATCAACAAGATCGTTCCCTCGCTGGTGCGTCAGAAGGAGGAGGAGGGCGAGGGCGACTTCTGGGTCGACGAAAAGCAGAAGCAGGTCCATCTTTCCGAGGCCGGTATGGAACGCGCCGAAGCGTTGCTGCGCGAGGCCGGAATCATCAAGCCGGAGGACAGCCTCTTCGATGCCCACAACATCGTCGTCGTTCATCATCTGAACGCGGCGTTGCGCGCACACCACCTTTATCAGCGCGACGTCGACTACATCGTTCGCGACGGCGAAGTCATCATCGTCGATGAGTTCACCGGCCGTACGTTGGCCGGCCGTCGCTGGTCCGACGGACTCCATCAAGCGGTCGAAGCGAAGGAGGGTGTCCCGGTCCAGCGCGAGAACCAGACGCTCGCGTCCATCACCTTCCAGAACTACTTCCGGCTCTATGAGAAGCTGGCCGGCATGACCGGTACGGCCGATACCGAGGCTTACGAGTTCCAGCAGATCTACGGTCTCGAGGTCGTGGTGATACCGACGCACCGGCCGATGATCCGGCAGGATCACCCCGACCTCGTGTTCCTGAAGCAGGCCGCCAAGTTCAATGCCGTCATCGAGGACATCAAGGATTGCCACCAGCGTGGCCAGCCGGTGCTGGTCGGCACGACCTCGATCGAGACCTCGGAATACCTCTCGGGCCTGCTTCGCAAGGCGAAGATCCCGCACGAGGTCCTGAACGCCAAGCAGCACGAGCGCGAGGCTCAGATCGTGGCCCTCGCCGGACGGCCCGGCGCGGTGACGATCGCGACCAACATGGCAGGGCGCGGCACGGACATCGTGCTCGGCGGCAATCCGGAGGTCGAGATCCACGCGCTCGGCCCGGACGCTTCCGACGCCGATCGCGCGCGCGTGCGCGAGGCGTGGAAGCAGCGCCACGAGCAGGTACTGGCCGCCGGTGGACTGCACATCATCGGCACCGAGCGCCACGAGTCGCGGCGCATCGACAACCAGCTTCGCGGTCGTGCCGGTCGCCAGGGCGATCCGGGCTCGAGTCGCTTCTATCTCTCGCTCGAAGACAGCCTGATGCGGATCTTCGCCAGCGACTTCGTGACGCGGGTGATGCGATTTGCGGGAATGAAGGAGGACGAGGCGATCGAATCGAAGATGGTCTCGAAGCAGATCGCCAACGCCCAGCGCAAGGTCGAGGCGCACAACTTCGACATCCGCAAGCACCTGTTGGAGTACGACGACGTCGCCAACGATCAGCGCAAGGTGATCTACGAGCAGCGCAACGAGCTGCTCGAGGCGGCCGATGTGCGCGAGACCATCGAGGCGCTGCGCGGGGACGTTCTGCGCGAGGTCTGCGCGCGCTACGTGCCGCCGGAGAGCGTCGACGACGTCTGGGACCTGCCGGGCCTCGAGCGCCAACTGGAGTCGGACTTCACGATTCGCGTCGATCTTGCGAAGCTGCACCGTGAGAACGAGGACCTTGCCGCCGAGCAGGTTTGGGAGCACGTACTCGACGCCGCCGATCGCCACTTCCGTGAGAAGGAAGCCCAGATCGGCAGCGAAGTGATGCGCATGCTCGAGCGCCACATCATGCTGTCGGTGCTCGACGCCCAGTGGAAGGATCACCTCGCGAATATGGACTACATGCGCCAGGGCATCCACCTCCGTGGCTATGCGCAGAAGCAGCCGAAGCAGGAGTTCAAGATGGAGGCCTTCCGTCTGTTCGAGCAGATGCTCGAGAAGGTGAAGGTCGAGGTGGCGACCACGCTTGCGCGGGTGCGTCTGCGCAGCGAGGAAGAACTGGCGCAGATCGAGCTCGCGCAGCGCATGCAGCAGCAGCGCGCGCCGATGAAGTTCCAGCATCCGGATACTGGCGGCTACGGCGTCGAGGAAGAGGCCCGCCAGGTCGAGGCGATGCAGCAGCAGGCCGCGATGATGGCGGCTCCGGTGGCCCCGGTGATACGGGATGCTCCGAAGGTTGGCCGCAACGATCCGTGCCCCTGCGGCTCCGGGAAGAAATACAAGCAGTGCCACGGGCGCCTCGCCTGAGCAACCGTTCCAAGCCCGTGTCGCTTCGCCACGCGGGACGGGCCTGATGCCGGAGCACCCGGATCGGCTGCACGTCGTCTGCGGCGTCTTACGCGACGAGCGGGGTCTCTGGCTGGTTGCCGGGCGCCGTGCAGACGGCCGACTTTGCTGGGAGTTCCCGGGTGGCAAGTGCGAGCCGGGCGAGCGCCCTTTCGACGCACTGTGCCGGGAGCTCGCCGAGGAAATCGATGTCGAGGTGCTATCGGCGACGCCTCTGCATCGGGTTCCCTTCGCCCTCGGCAGGCACGATGCGCTGCTCGATGCGTGGCTTGTCGACCGTGCCTGGCGGGGCGTCCCGTGCGCTCGCGAAGGCCAGCCGCTGGGTTGGGTTGCGAGCGCAGGGCTGGCGGAACTCGACTGGCTGATCCCGGATCGTCCGCTCGCGGTGGCGGTCGACCTGCCGAGGTCCATCGCAATCACCCCCGACGTCGACGATGCAAGGCTTGCGCTGCGGGCCATTGACGCCGCCATGGGGCGCGGTGCTCGCCTCGTCATGTTGCGCCTGCCCCGGCTCGATCGGGCGGCATTCGCTGCCACCGCGCGCGCGGCGCTTGCGCGTTGCCGACCACTTGGGGTCCGCGTTCTTGGCCACGGCGATCCGAAGTTGGCCGACGACCTCGGCCTCGATGGCGTTCACCTGCCAGCAGCGCGCGTGCGCGAGCTGGATACGCGCCCACTGTCCCCGAGTCGGTTGCTTACCGCAGCCTGTCACGACATCGTCGAGTTGCTCGCGGCCGTTCGTATCGGCTGCGACGCCGTGCTGGTCTCGCCGGTTGCACCAACGCCGACGCACCCGGGAATCCGGGTGCTCGGATGGGAGGGCTTCGAGCGACTGGCGCGACGATCGCCGCTGCCAGCCTATGCGCTGGGCGGGGTAGGCCCGCTCGACCTCGGGCGGGCCAGGGCGTGCGGCGGATTCGGTGTCGCGGGGATCCGGGGCTTCACCGGTTGACGTCGGGTTTCAGCTCCTGCCCCCCCGGGCGACGACGGATCGACCCTGATGCCGCGAGGCGTGCGCGAGAGCCAGCAGGCGCTGGTGCAGAACATCGGTTGCCGTGAGCAGGTCCTCGAGGTTGCCCGAGTTGTCGATGACCTCGTCGGCGATCGCGAGCCGGGCCGTGCGCGGGGCCTGCGCCACGAACATCCGTCGCGCGAGGGCCTCGTCGATGCCATCTCGCTGCATTAGGCGTCGAAGCCGGACGTCGTCTGGAGCGTCGACGACCACGACCCGATCGATCCACGGATAGCGGTTGCCTTCGGCGAGCAGCGGGATCGCAAGCACGCAGTAGGGTGCCGTGACCGAGGCTGCCAGCGTCGCGAGTCGCTCCCGCACCCGGGGATGCAGGATGGCTTCCAGCGCGTGCCGTTCGGTCTCGTTCTCGAAGACCCGTGCGCGCAGCGCACGCCGGTCGAGCTGGCCGTCGGGCGTGATCACGCTTGGCCCGAAGCGCGCGGCGATCTCCCTTGCGGCGGGCTGCCCCGGGGCACTCAGCTCGCGGGTGATCGTGTCGGCATCGAAGACGGGCACTCCGAGCTGCTCGAGTCGGGTCGTGACGGCGCTCTTGCCCGCGGCGATGCCGCCGGTCAGCGCGACGACGAAGCTGCGCGGCCGCGGGCCGGTCCCTGCGGTCCCGGCTTCTGACAGTCCGGTTTCAGTCGGCAAGGCCCGCCAGCCGCAGATAGGCGCCGACGATGGCTTCGCCGTACATCAGCTGCACCCAGCCCGCGCCTGCGAGGTACGGGCCAAAAGGGATCGGCGTCGCGTGATCCCGGCCCTTCAGTGCCAGCCAGAGACTGCCGACGACCGCGCCGATCAGCGCCGAAAACAGCACGATCGGGAGCAGCCCCTGCCAGCCACAGAAGGCGCCGAGCGCGGCGAGCAGCTTGAAGTCGCCGTAGCCCATGCCTTCCTTGCCGGTCAGCAGTTTGAAGCCCCAGTAGACCGTCCAGAGCGAGAGGTAACCGACCGCCGCGCCGAGGATCGCGTCGACCGGGCCGACGAAGGGCGCGAGTGTCGCGGCGCCAAGGAGGCCGATCCACAGTAGCGGCAGCGTCAACTGGTCTGGCAACAGCGTGGTTCGGAGGTCGATCCCCGAGGCGGCGATGAGCATCCACGTGAACACGAGCGCGAAGCCGGCCTCGACCGAGACGCCAAAACGCGCCACCACCAGCGCCGACAGCAGGCCGGTCAGCGCCTCGACCGCAGGGTACTGCGCCGAGATCCGCGAGCCGCAGGCCCGGCAGCGGCCGCGCAGCATCGCGTAACTCAGGAGCGGAATGTTTTCCCACCACGCGAGCTCGTGGCCACATGCGGGGCAATGCGAGCGCCGTCGCACGAGGCCTGGCGGCACGGGTTCGACCGTCGTCGATTCGGCAATCCCGAGCACCTCCCGCGCCTCGGAGCGCCAGCCGTGCATGAGTCTCGGCGGCAGCCGCAGGATCACGACATTGAGGAAACTGCCGACCAGCAGGCCCAGCAGGGAGGCAGCAACGAGGCTGATCGCGGGGCCGAGATCCTCGAAAGTCATCGGACTCGGGGTTCCCTGCCTCGTCTACCGCGCGCCACCAGGCTCACATCGTCGCCGCGAGCTTGAAGATCGGCAGGTACATCGCGACCACCATGCCGCCGACGACGACGCCGATGAAGACGATGATGAAGGGCTCGAGCAGACTGGTCAGGGCGTCGACGGTGTTGTCGACCTCCTGCTCGTAGAAGTCGGCGATCTTGAACAGCATCGTGTCGAGCGCGCCGGCCTCCTCGCCGATCGCGGTCATCTGGACCACCATCGGCGGAAACAGATTGACCTGCCGCATCGCGATGTTGAGCGGATAACCAACCGAGACGTCGTCGCGGATTCGGCGTGTCGCTTTCTCATAAACGACGCTTCCGGTGGCGGGGCCGACGGTCTCGAGTGCCTCGACCAAAGGCACGCCGGCCTTGAAGGTCAACGCCAGCGTCCTGGCAAAGCGCGCAACCGCCGAGTTGTGCAGGACCTGACCGATGACCGGTAGCTTCAACATCAGTCTGTCCAGCCATTCAACCAAGGCCGGCGTGCGCTTGTACATGAAGATGAAGGAGCCAAGCGCTGCAGCCGTTGCGAGCAGGATGGCCCACCACCACGCGACCATGAAGCGCGAGGCCGTGACGATCATCTGCGTAAACGCCGGCAAGTCGGCGCCGAAGGACTTGAATACCGCCTCGAACTGGGGGACTACGAACACGAGCAGGATCGCGCTCACGATGATCGCGACCGCGATGACCGTCGCGGGATAGAAGAGGGCCTTCTTGATCTTGCCCTTCAGGATCTCCATCCGCTCCTTGTAGGTCGCCACCGTGTCGAGCACGGTATCGAGCACGCCCGCGGATTCACCGGCTTTGACCAGATTCCGGTAGAGCAGGTCGAACTGCACCGGGAACTTGCCCATCGCCTCGTAGAGACTCGAGCCACCCTCGATCTCGCTCTTGAGATCGCTCAACATCTTCTGCATCCGGGGATTCTTCTGCCCCGAAGCGATGATCTCGAGCGACTGCACCATCGGCACACCCGCTTTCATCATCGTCGCGATCTGGCGGCTGAAGATCGCGATCTCGCGCGCGCTGATCGTCGACCCAGCCTGACCGAAGAGCGGCTTGGGCTTGGTGCCAACCTTGGTCGGGACGATGCCCTGGCGGCGCAAGTCGGCCTTGACCAGGTTGATGTTCTTGCCCTGGACCTCGCCTCTCATCACGACGCCGCGCTTGTCTTTCCCGGTCCAGACGAAGGTCTGCAAGGGATTGATCTGACGCGCGGTCGAGACTTTCTTCGCGGTCGCGGTGGCCATGTACTACCTCCTCCTCGTTCCCGCCGGCGGCCAGCGGCGCGTGATGCCGTGCCGCAGCGCTGAATGACTCAGTCTTTGGTCACACGATTGATCTCGGCCAGGCTGGTCAACCCAGCGCATGCCTTTCGCAGGGCCGAACGCCGCAGGTCGTCGATGCCGCTGCGCTGGGCCGCGGCCGCGATCTGCATCGCGTTGCCGCCCTCCAGCACGATCCGCTGGATTTCCTCGGTCATCGGCATCACCTGATAGATGCCCACTCGGCCTTTGTAACCGTCATTGCAACCCGAGCATCCGACGGCCTCATAAAGTTCAATGCCCTGTTCGATGTCGGCCTCGGTGAATCCTTCCGCGAGCAGCGCCTGCCGGGGCAGTTTCAGCGGCCGCTTGCAATCGTGCAACCGGCGCGCCAGTCGCTGGGCGACGACCAGGGTCACCGACGAGATGATGTTGTAGGGCGCGATGCCCATGTTCATCAGTCGCGCAATGGTCTGCGGCGCATCGTTGGTATGCAGGGTCGAGAGCACCATGTGGCCGGTCTGCGCGGCTTTGACCGCGATCTCGGCGGTCTCGAGGTCGCGGATTTCGCCGACCATGATCACGTCCGGGTCCTGGCGCAGGAACGAACGCAACGCCGCAGCGAAGGTCATGCCGCGTTTGACGTTCATCTGCACCTGGTTGATGCCAGGCACGCGGATCTCGACGGGGTCCTCGACGGTCGAGATGTTCACGCCATCCGTATTCAGGATGTTGAGGGCGGTGTAGAGCGAGACCGTCTTGCCTGAACCGGTGGGGCCGGTCACCAGCACCATCCCGTAGGGTTTCTTGATCGCTTCTAGAAAGAGTTCCTGCTGCTCGGGTTCATAGCCCAACTTGTCGATGCCCAGCTTCGCGGCAGACGCGTCGAGCACGCGCAAGACGATCTTCTCGCCAAAGAGTGTCGGGCAGGTGCTCACGCGGAAGTCCATGGTTTTGGTCTTCGACAGCGCCAGCTTGATACGGCCGTCCTGGGGAACCCGCTTCTCGGCAATATCGAGTCCCGACATCACCTTCAGCCGTGACGCGATGCGCGTGCTCAACTTGACCGGCGGCGAGGCCACCGGACGCAGGATGCCGTCCAGTCGCAGCCTCACGCGATACTGCGTCTCGTATGGCTCGAAGTGGATGTCCGAAGCCCCGCGTTTGATCGCGTCGATCAGTACCTTGTTGACGAACTTGACGATCGGCGCGTCGTCGCTACCCGCCGAGGCATCGACCGCCGACTCGTCGTCCTCGCCGCTGCTCGATTCCAGATCGAGGTTCTCGAGTTCGTCGGTCTCGCCTATCGCCGCCGACAGCGCCTCGGCGCCGGCGAGCGCCTGCTCGATCGCGCGCTCCAGGTGGTCGTCCGGGACCAGGATCGGCTCGACCAGCAGGTTGGTGTGGAACTTGATCTCGTCGAGCGCGCGCAGGTTGGTCGGGTCGGAGATGCCGACGTGGAGGCGATTGCCCCGCTTGAAGAGTGGCAGCGCGCGGTGGGCACGGATCAGCTTCTCGTCGACCAGCTTGACCGGGGCGGCCGCGAGGTCGAGTGCGCGCACGTCGAGGATCGGGATGCCGAACTCGACGCTGGCCGCCATAGCGGCCGTCGAGGAGTCGACCATGGCCTGCTGGACCAGCCAGGTGACCAGCGGCAGCCTCTGCCGGCTTGTGCTCTCGAGTGCCTTGCGGGCGTCGGCCTCGGCGAGTTTGCCTTCGAGCACGAGCCGGCGCAGGATACCGGTCAGCCCGGCGGCGCTCGAAGTCTGGCTCATCTGGGTGGCCATGCGGACGCTCTTTTCCTTTCGCTAGCGGCCCCGAGGAATGTAACGCAAAATGCGGAATCGGCGAGGATTTTCTTGGCCGCAGCCGAGCCTTGGACGGCCCCCGGCCGAGCGTGCGCGGTGTCACGGAATGGCCGCGTCGGTCCCGACGCCAGCGGAGGATCAGTGGAACGAGGAATCAGCGTGGTCATCCCGGCCCGAAACGAGGCGGCCTCGGTCGGCCGGGTGGTCGAAGGCGTGCGCGCCGTGCTGCCCTCGGCCGAGATCCTCGTGGTCGACGATGGTTCGACCGACGACACCGCGGCGGTGGCCGCCGCCGCGGGAGCACGCCTCGAACGGCGACCGCGCGGACTTGGGAACGGCGCCGCGATCAAGGCCGGCGCGCGGGTCGCGACCGGCGATGTGCTCGTGTTCATGGATGCCGATGGACAGCATGACCCAGCCGAGATCCCGCGCCTGCTTTCCGCGCTCGACGAGGGATACGACATGGTCGTCGGTGCGCGCGACCGTCTCGGCCAGGCGAATGTCGGCCGGGCGCTCGCGAACGGCTTCTACAACCGCTTTGCGAGCTGGATGACCGGTTACCGGATCGAGGACCTGACTTCCGGCTTCCGCGTCGCGCGGGCAGCGAAGTTCCGGGAGTTCCTGTCGCTCCTTCCAAACGGGTTCTCGTACCCGTCGACCAGCACCATCGCCTTCATCCGCTCGGGCTACCCCGTGGGCTATGTCCCGATCGCGGTCGCGAAGCGCGAGGGCAAGAGCCACATCCGGCCGATCCGCGACGGGCTGCGCTTCCTGCTGATCATCTTCCGGATCGCGAGCCTTTACTCGCCGCTCAAGCTGTTCGTGCCGGTCGCGGCGTTGTTCACCTTGCTCGGCATCGGCAACTACGTGTACACCTTCACGACCGAGGGGCGCTTCACGAACATGAGCGCGCTGCTGATCTCGGCCGGCGTGCTGACCTTTATGATCGGCCTCGTCTCGGAACAGATCACGCAACTGACCTATCGCCGCGATGGGTGAGTGCATCGGCGCGTCGGGACCCCGGCGCAGCGGGCCGTAGCCGCAATCCATCCCTCCGGGAGCCCTCGAGCTGTGACTGTCGTTTCTGCCGAACCCATCCCGCCGTCGGCGCAGTGGCTTGGCCTTGCTGGCCTCGTCCCGTTCGTTGCCGGGCTTTTCGCGGTGATGTTTGGCTCGACGCCGGCCCAGCACCTCGCGGGCGAGCGGATCTTCCTCTACTACGCGGCGACCATCCTTGCCTTCCTCGGCGGCGTGCGCTGGGGCGCGGCCCTGGCCAGCCCGACCTGGCGGGCACTGCTGCTGGCCGTGGCCCCGAGCCTGATCGCTTTCGGTGCGCTGCTGTTGGATCCGGGGCCGGCGCTGCTCGTATTCGGCGTCACCTTCGCCGTCGTCGGAGCCGCCGACGCAGGCCGGCGCTCGACGCCGCTGTGGCCGGACTGGTATCGGCGCCTGCGGATCATGCTGAGCGTCGGCGTCGTGACGCTGCACGGGTTGATGGGCTGGGCGCTCCATGTCCGCAGCGGATGACCCCGGATCGCGGGCCGGCGGCAGGGTGACACTGCCGGGCGTGCAGCTTCACGTCGAGGACGGCGGAGGTCCAGGCCCGCCGGTGGCCTTCTCCCATGGTCTGTTTTGGGACACGCGACTGTTCGCGCCGCAGGTTGCGATGCTGTCGCCGGCACGGCGCTGCATCGCGTGGGATCACCGCGGACAGGGGCGTAGCGAGGTCACCGAGGCCGGCTACGACATGGACACGCTGGCCGCCGACGCCATTGCCTTGCTCGAGCGACTCGATGCGGGCCCCGTCCATTTCGTCGGTCTGTCGATGGGTGGGTTCGTCGCGATGCGCGTCGCGCTGACGCGGCCGGATCTCGTCCGCAGTCTGGTCTTGATCGACACCTCGGCCGATGCCGAGCCCCCGGCCAACCAGCCGCGATATCGCCTGTTGAGATGGGTTGCCGGGTGGTTTGGCCTCGCGGCCGTCGTCGGCCGCCTGATGCCGATCCTCTTCGGTCCCGCCTTCCTGGCCGACCCGTCGCGGGCCCGCGAGCGCGATGAGTACCGCCGGCGACTGTTGGAAAACGACCGCGTCGGCATCCTGCGCGCGGTCGACGGCGTGCTCGGACGCGAGGGCGTGGCCGATCGGCTTCCGACGCTGCGCGTGCCGACGCTGGTACTGGTCGGCGAGCATGACCGCGCGACGCCCCCGGCGAAGGCGCGCGCGATCGCCGAGGCGATCCCGGGCGCGCGCCTCGTCGTGATCCCCGGCGCCGGCCACACCAGCACGCTCGAGGCGCCCGATGCGGTCAACGCAGCGATCACCGCCTTTCTCGACGACGTGGACCGAAGACAGGGCGCCGACGGCCGACCCGGATCGTTGGGAACCGGCGCCGGCTCGGGGAGCGGTCAATCCGGCGCGTAGGTGCAGGCGTCGCCAGTGAGGTCACGGCCGACCGTGACCCGGGCGAGACCCGGCAGACGCGGCGCCAGCTGGTCGTGGACATAACGAGCCAGGTTCTCGAGCGTTGCGGGACCAAGGCCCTCGACGTCGTCGAGCATCCGATGGTCGAGCAGTCCGTGGATGCGCGCCAGCTCTGCGCTGAAGAAACCTAGATCGAGCAGCATCCCGGAGGACGGATCGGGCTTGCCGCGGATCACGACCGTTGCCCGGTAGCTGTGGCCGTGGATCCGTCGACTCGACTCGGCCTCGATTTCGCGTTCGAGCGTGTGAGCCGCCTCGAAGATGAAGGACTTCGCGAGTTCGTGCATCGTCCGATTGTACCGGCCGCCTGGTCCTAGCCGCGCAGCACGGCGAGGATCTCGGCCTCGGCCACGCCGTCGATCACTTCGGCGCGTCCGATGCCGCGCCACAGCACCAGCCGCATCCGCCCGCCGAGCGATTTCTTGTCGAGCCGCATCCGGGCGAGGAGGTCGTCCGGGTCCATCGATGTGGGCACCGCGGTCGGGAGACCGAGTCCCTCCAGTGTGCGGCCGAGGCGCTCGGCGTCGGCGTCGGCCGCGAGTCCGAGCCGAGCCGAGAGGCGCGCTGCGAGAAGCATCCCGATCGCGACGGATTCGCCGTGGAGCAGGTCGCGGAAGCCGCCGGCCGCCTCGATCGCGTGGCCGAAGGTGTGGCCGAAGTTGAGCCACGCGCGGTCGCCGGTCTCGCGCTCGTCGCGGGCCACGATGGCGGCCTTGTGCGCGCAGCTGGCGTGCACCGCCGCCGCCAGAGCCGTCTCGTCGCGGGCGAGAAGCTCGCCGGTGCTGGCCTCGATCCACTCGAAAAAGGGAGGGTCGACGATCGCCCCGTACTTGAGGGTTTCGGCCAGCCCGGCTGCAAACTCGCGGGATGGCAGCGTGTCAAGCGTCGCAAGGTCGGCCTCGACGGCGATCGGCTGGTGGAAGGCGCCGACCAGGTTCTTGCCCGCCGGAAGATTGATCGCGGTCTTGCCGCCGACCGACGAATCGACCATGGCGAGCAGCGTGGTCGGCAACTGGATGAAGTCGATCCCGCGCATCCACGTCGCGGCGACGAAGCCGGCCAGGTCGCCGACCACGCCCCCACCGAGCGCCACGACTACGCCGTCGCGACCGACGCGCTGCTCGGCGAGCCATGACCATGCCTGGGATGCGGTCTCGATCGACTTCGCCGACTCGCCGGGCCCGACGATGAAGGCGGCGGCATCGTCGATGCCCAGCGCCGCCCGCACCACCCCGCCGTGCAAGCGATCGACCGTGGCGTCGGTCAGCAGCACGCGCCGCCGGGTGCCGAGCATGGCCGCCCAGCCCGGGTCGGCCAGCAGCCCACGTCCGATCCGGATCGGATAGCGTCGGTTGCCGAGTTCGACGACCAGTTCGCGAGGCACGCTCAGGCTCCGATGGAAGGGCGAGTTGGGCATGACTCGCCGCGAATCATCGGACGCAACAAGTCGGCGAGCCGACGCGCGGTCGCGGTCGGCGTCGAGCCCCGCGTGACCATTCGCAGATCGGCGGCGTCGGCGTAGAGGGGCGTGCGTTCCGCCGCCATAGCCTTCAGCCTAGCCTCGCGATCCGGAGCCGCGAGCAGCGGTCGAGTCGTGTCGCGCGCCAGTCGCGCGAGCTGCTCGTCGACGTCGACATCGAGGTGGACGACGAAGCCGCGTTCGCGCATGCGGCGCCGGTTCTCGAGCCGCAGCACGGCGCCACCCCCGGTGGCGATGACCTGGCCATCGCGGCTCGCGATCTCGGTCAGCATCGCCGACTCGCGATCTCGGAAACCGGATTCGCCCTCGACCTCGAAGATCAACGCGACGCTGGCCCCGGTCCGGGTGGCGATCGCCTCGTCGAGATCGACGAACGAAAGCGCCAGTTCGCGCGCCAGCAGGCGACCGACGGAGGTCTTGCCGGCGCCGGTCGGTCCGACCAGGAACACGTTGCGCGGCGCGGGTTCGGCGACCTCGGAACTCACGTGCAGAATGCTAGCATCCGGACTCCTAGAGGTCGCTCCAAACCGTCGTCGATGCTTGGCTTCGCCATCAAGTTCCCGCTGATCGTGCTGGTGCTGTTTTTCTTCTACCTGCTGCGGCCGGTGGAGTTGTGGGTCGTCGACCCTTTCACCGCCGGCGTCGCCCATGTCAGCACCTGGATCATCGACCTGTTCGACAATGACGCGGTCACCTTCGGCAAGGTCATCCAGAGCACCCACACCGGTTTCGCGGTCTCGATCGAACGTGGCTGCAATGGCCTCGAGGCGGTGATCATCCTGTTCGCGGCGCTGTTCGCATTCCCGGCGCCGTGGAAGCATCGCGTGGTCGGCTTCGTGGTCGGCTTCCTTGCCATCCAGGCCCTGAACCTGATCCGGATCATCAGCCTGTTCTACATGGGCGAGTGGGAAACGGCGCAGTGCGTCGTGGGCCAGCCATGCGTGACGCCCTGGTTCGACTGGTTCCATCACTATCTGTGGCAGGCCCTGATCATCCTCGATGCCCTGGTCGTGTGGCTGATCTGGCTGCGCTGGCTTCCGCGCCCGGCGACGCCCAGTGGCGGGGACGGCAACGGGGGCGGCGGCGGCTCGGCAGCCGCGGTCGCCGCGGCAGCCGGTTGATCCGGCAGCCGCGTGGCTCTGAACGAGGCACCCGGAGTCGGTGCGGATTCGAGCCGGCAGTCGATCGATGCACCCTGAGGCCGCCGACCGACGCACCTGCCTGATCGCCGGTTGCGGCGATGTCGGCACGCGCATCGGCCTGCTGCTGGCGGCGCGGGGCTGGCGCAGCGTCGGGTTG
>CALDVP010000065.1 GCA_937924195.1 uncultured Lysobacterales bacterium | reverse complement strand
CGTCGCGATCATCGACCATGGCCGCATCGTCGAGCACACCACGGTGCGCGACCTGATCGCGACGCTCGACGTCGAGACCTTCGTCGTCGACCTCGCCGCGCCGGCCGCGTCCGTGCCGGCGCTCGATGGCATCGAGGTGCGCCGGATCGACGCCTCGACGCTGGAACTCGACGTGCATCGCGGCCAGGACCTCGCGGCGGCCTTCGCCGCGCTGAACCGCCACGGCATCGGCGTGCGCTCGATGCGCAACAAGGCGAACCGCCTCGAAGAGCTGTTCGTGCGCCTGACCGGCCCTGCGGCCGCGGTCACCGGGAGGGCGGCATGAGCGCGGCGCTCGAATCGACCCCCGGCGTGCCGGCGACCGCGCGCGCACGGCACTTCGTCGCGCTCGGCACGATCCTGCGTCGCGAGATCCGCCGCATCCTGCGCATCTGGGGCCAGACCCTGGTGCCGCCGGCGATCACGATGACGCTCTACTTCGTGATCTTCGGCAAGCTGATCGGCGCCAAGATCGGCACCGTCCAGGGCGTCGGCTACATCGACTGGATCGTGCCCGGCCTGATCATGATGTCGGTGATCCAGAACGCCTACGGCAACATCAGTTCCTCGTTCTTCGGCGCCAAGTTCGGGCGCTACGTCGAGGAGATGCTGGTGGCGCCGATGCCGCCGTGGGTGGTGCTGACCGGCTACGTGCTGGGTGGCGTCGCGCGCGGGCTGATGGTCGGCGTGATCGTGCTCGCGATCGCGATGTTCTTCACCCGCGTCTCGCTGCACCACGCGTGGGTCACGCTGTCGACCTTCGTGCTGGCGGCCACGATCTTCGCGCTGGCCGGTTTCGTCAATGCGGTCTACGCCAAGAAGTTCGACGACATCTCGATCGTGCCGACCTTCATCCTGACCCCGCTGACCTATCTCGGCGGCGTGTTCTACTCGGTCGCGGTCCTGCCGCCGTTCTGGCAGCGCGTATCGGAGTTCAACCCGATCCTGCACATGGTCAACGCCTTCCGCTACGGCCTGCTCGGCGTCAGCGACGTGGCGATCGGCACCGCCTACGCGGTGATGCTGGGCCTCGTCGTCGTGCTCGGCGCGATCTCGATCGTGCTGCTGCGACGCGGCGTGGGGTTGCGGACCTGATACGAGCCCGCGGCTGCGGCAGGCGCCGCGGCCGCCGTGGCCCAGTTCAACCCGCCGGCTCGAAGCGGAGCAGCCGCCCGTTCGACTCGTCGGTCAGTACGTAGATGAAGCCGTCGGGGCCCTCGCGCACGTCGCGGACGCGGGCGCCGACGCGCAGCGCCGTCTGGGTCACGACCCGCCCCTCGTCGCACAGTTCGATCTTGCGTATGTCCTGGCTCATCAGGCCACCCGAGAACAGCTGGCCTCGCCACTCGGGGAAGGCCTTACCGCGGTAGACCATCAGGCCCGACGGCGCGGTCGCGCCCATCCAGACCAGCACCGGCGGCGCCATGCCGTCCTTGCTGGT
Source organism: uncultured Lysobacterales bacterium (assembly GCA_937924195.1). GTDB lineage: Bacteria > Pseudomonadota > Gammaproteobacteria > Xanthomonadales > Ahniellaceae > UDEA-SF1. Next base: position 2,075 of record CALDVP010000065.1, on the reverse strand, counting down.
GCCTTCGCCGATCTGGGCGCCGCCGACGTACTCGCGGCCGTAGCTCACGGTCGGCCAGCCGTGATTCGCGCCCTTCTCGATGCGGTTCAGTTCGTCGCCGCCGAGCGGACCGTGCTCGGTCGCGTAGACCGCGCCGGTCTCGCGGTCGACCGCGAGGCCCTGGATGTTGCGGTGGCCGTAGCTGAAGATCGTGGCCGCGACCTCGCCGTCACCGACGAAGGGATTGTCCTTCGGCACGCTGCCGTCGGCGTTCAGGCGCACCAGCTTGCCGAGGTGGCTGGCGCGATCCTGCGCTTTCAGGCGGATGAAGGCACCATCGAGCGAGGTCGGTGGATTGCCGCCGTCGCCGATGCTGACCAGCATCGTGCCGTCGGGAAGCCATGCGATGCGCGAGCCGAAATGTGCGCCGCCGGGCTTGGCCTGCGCGGCTTCGAAAATGGTCTCGACGTCGGTGAGCTGGTCGTTCTCGAAGCGCCCGCGCGTGACGCGCGTGCGGTTGGCCTCGCGCGTGCCGACCGAGAGCGTGAGGTAGACCTGCCGGTTGTTCGCGAAGTCGGGGTGCACGCTCACGTCCATCAGCCCGCCCTGACCGAAGGCCAGCACCTCGGGCACGCCGGCGACCGGATCGGGGAGCAGTTTGCCGTCGCGGGCGATGCGCAGCCGCCCGGGACGCTCGGTGACCAGCATCGTGCCGTCTGGCAGCCAGGCCATTCCCCAAGGATGTTCCAGACCCGAGAGCACTTCGCTGCGGCGCGCGCCGGTGGCGACCGGCACGTCGCCGACCGAGACGTAAGTCGCGCCCTCGCTGGCGTGCGCGGCAACATGGGGTGCGAGCGCCAGCGCGAGGCCGGCGGCGAGGGCGGAGACGACGAGCCGAGGGATCATCTGAAGCTCCACGATCGGGGGTGGTCCTCGAAGTGTACGAATTGCGGTGGGTAGGCGTGGCGGCCACAGAACGGCGATCCCGGGGCGATCAGCCGGCCAGAGCGTCAGCGGGCCCGCGTATGATTGCGATGTCGACGAATGGCATGCGGAGAGGGGTGCCCACCATGAACCAACTCAACGACCTGCTGGGGCAGGACCTCGATCCGACCGAGACCCGCGAGTGGATCGAGTCGCTCGCAGCGGTGATGCGCAGCGACGGGCCGGAGCGCGCGCACTATCTGCTCGAGCGCATGGTCGACGAGACGCGGCGCGCCGGTGCTCACATCCCGTTCCAGCCGACCACGGCCTACGTCAATACGATCCCGCCGCACCTCGAGGCCAAGAGCCCGGGCGATGCGGCGCTCGAATGGCGGATCCGCTCGATCCTGCGCTGGAACGCGCTGGCGATGGTGGTGCGGGCCAATCGCAAGCCCGGCGAGCTCGGCGGTCACATCGCCAGCTTCGCGTCGAGCGCGACGCTCTACGACGTCGGCTTCAACCACTTCTGGCGCGCGCCCAGCGAATCGCACCCGGGTGATCTGCTCTACATCCAGGGTCACTCGAGCCCCGGCATCTATGCGCGCGCCTTCCTCGAGGGCCGGCTGAGCGAGTCCCAGCTCGAGCACTTCCGGATGGAAGTCGACGGGCAGGGCGTGTCGAGCTATCCGCATCCGTGGCTGATGCCGGATTTCTGGCAGACGCCGACGGTGTCGATGGGCCTGGGTCCGATCATGGCGATCTATCAGGCGCGTTTCTGGAAATACCTCGAGCACCGCGGGCTGATGCCCGTGACCGACCGCAAGGTCTGGTGCTTCATGGGCGACGGCGAGTCGGATGAGCCCGAGTCGCTCGGCGCGATCTCGCTCGCCGGGCGCGAGCACCTCGACAACCTCGTGTTCGTGATCAACTGCAACCTGCAGCGTCTCGACGGGCCGGTGCGTGGCAACGGCAAGATCATCCAGGAACTGGAGGGCGTGTTCCGCGGCGCCGGATGGAACGTGATCAAGGTGCTCTGGGGTTCGCTATGGGACGGGCTGCTCGCGCGCGACCACACCGGTCGCCTGCGCCAGCTGATGGGCGAGACACTCGACGGCGAGTACCAGAACTTCAAGGCCAATGGCGGTGCCTACACGCGCGAGCACTTCTTCAAC
>CALDVP010000064.1 GCA_937924195.1 uncultured Lysobacterales bacterium | reverse complement strand
TCGCCCACGCGCTGGCCCTGCGCGAGCACTTCGGTGACCTGCGCGGCCGCAAGTACGTGCTGACCTGGACCTACCATCCGAAGGCCCTCAACACCGCGGTGGCGAACTCCTCGCTGCTGATCGCGACCCGCCTCGGCATGGACGTGACCCTGCTGTGCCCGACGCCCGAATACGTGCTGGATGAGCGCTACATGGCCTACGGTCATGCCAACGCCGAGGCTGCCGGTGGCCGGCTCACGGTCTCGCACGACATCGAGGCTGCCTACCGGGGCGCCGACGTGGTCTACGCCAAGAGCTGGGGCGCGCTGCCGTATTTCGGCCGCTGGCAGGACGAAAAGCCGATCCGCGACCAGTACCGCCACTTCATCGTCGACGAAGCCAAGATGGCGCTCACGAACGATGGCGTCTTCAGCCACTGCCTGCCGCTCCGGCGCAACGTCAAGGCCACCGACGGGGTGATGGATGCCAAATCGTGTATCGCGATCGACGAGGCCGAAAACCGCCTGCACGTGCAGAAGGCGGTGATGACGAAGATGCTGGCGTGGAACGCCCGCTGAGGCGCGGCGACCCCGTACCCGACCGATCGAACGACCAGACCCAGGGAACCGACATGACCGAGCGTACCCCGATCGTCCTCGCCTTCTCCGGCGGCCTCGACACCAGCTTCTGCGTGCCGTGGCTGATCGAGCGCGGCTACGCGGTGTATACGCTGTTCTGCGACACCGGCGGCGTCACCGACGAGGAGCGCGACTGGATCGCGGCCCGCGCGAAGGAACTCGGCGCGGTCGAGCACCGCACGGTCGACGCCTCGCAGTCGATCTGGGACGAATTCGTGGTCCCCCTGGTCCGCGGCGGCCAGTGGTATCAGGGCCAGTATCCGCTGCTGGTCTCGGACCGGTATCTGATCGTCAAGCACTCGCTGGCCTGGTGCGATGCGCTCGGCACGAAGCACTTCGCGCACGGTTGCACCGGCATGGGCAACGACCAGGTGCGCTTCGACGTGACCGTGCGGGCGCTCGGCGACTACGTGATCGTGGCGCCGATCCGCGAGATCCAGAAGGAGCACGGCGAGGTCCGCGCCTTCGAGCAGCGCTATCTCGAGGAACGCGGTTTTACGGTCAAGGCGAAGCAGAAGAGCTACACGATCAACGAGAACATCCTGGGCGTGACCCTGTCCGGCGGCGAGATCGACCGCTGGGAGGCGCCGGGGCCGGGTGCGCGCGGCCTGTGCGCGCCGCCGGCCGAGTGGCCGGCCGAACCGCTGCGCCTCCGAGTCCGCTTCGAGCGCGGCCGGGCGGTCGCGATCGACGGCGAGGCCCTTCCGGGCCCCGATGTCCTCAAGCGGCTCAATGCCGCATTCGCGCGCTACGGCGTCGGCCGCGGCCTCTACACCGGCGACACCACGATCGGTCTCAAGGGGCGGATCGTGTTCGAGGCGCCGGGCCTCGCGGCGCTGCAGGTCGCCCATCGCGCGCTCGAGGAAGCGGTCCTGACCAAGCTCCAGAACCGATTCAAGCCGCAGGTCGCGGCGAAATGGACGGAACTCGTCTACGAAGGTTTCTTCTACGACCCGCTCAAGGAAGATCTCGAGGCCTTCATCGCATCGAGCCAGTCCTGCGTCAACGGTGAAGTCACGCTCGAGACCAGCGGCGGCCGCGTCGACGCGATCGCGGTCGAGTCACCGCACATCCTGCGCACCTCGAAGGCGACCTACGCGCAGGCCGCGAGCTGGGGCGCGGCCGAGGCCGAGGGCTTCATCCAGCTCTTCGGCATGTCGAGCGCGCTGCATGCCGAGGTCAACCGCCAGCCATGATCGACCGTACGCTCGACCACCTCGCGGCGCTGGTCCGCTTCGACACGCGCAACCCCCCGCGTGCAATCGGCACCGACGGCATCTTCGCCTACCTGCGCGATGCGCTGCCGGGCTTCACGCACACGACCTGCGACCATGGCGCCGGCGCGGTGTCGCTGCTGTCGGTCCGCGGCCGGCCTGCTCGCGTCTACAACTTCCACCTCGACACCGTGCCGGTGGCCGACGGCTGGACCCGCGAGCCGCACCGGCTCTCGATCGAGCAGGGCAGGGCCTACGGGCTCGGCGCCTGCGACATCAAGGGCGCGGCGGCGGCGATGCTGGTGGCCGCCCGCGAGACCCGCGGCGACCTCGCGCTGCTGTTCACCTCGGACGAGGAGGCGAACGATCCGCGCTGCGTGCGCGGTTTTCTGTCGGGCGATCACGGTTTCCGCGAGGCCGTCGTCGCCGAGCCGACCCAGGCGCGGGCGCGCGTCTGCCACCGCGGCATCGTCTCGCTCGGCGCTGTGTTCCGTGGCATCCCGGGACATGCCTCCGAGCTGCGCGCGCTCGATGACAGCGCGGTGCACCGAGCGATCGACTGGGGCCACCGTGCGTTGACCTTCGCGCGCAGCCGCCGCCACGAACGCTTCGGCGAACTCGAGGGTCTGCCGTTCAACCTGGGTCGCATCGATGGCGGGATCAAGGGCAACGTGATCGCCGGCCGCTGCGAGCTGCGTATCAACTTCCGTCCGTTGCCGTCGCAGTCGGTCGACGAGTTGATCGGGATGCTGCGTGGCATGGCGGCTCCAGCCGAGCTCGAGTCCTTCGACGAGCTGTTCCGCGGCCCGCCGCTGCCGGCGGCTTCCGGCACCGACGCCGAGCGCGCGATGGCCGAGTCGGTCGCGCTGGCCGAACGTCTCGGGCTGCCGGTCGGGCCTGCGGTCGGTTTTTGGACCGAGGCCTCGTTGTTCTCGGAGGCCGGGCTGACCGCGATCGTCTACGGCCCCGGCGATATCAAGGAGGCGCACACCGCCGACGAGTGGGTCGAGGTGGCCCAGCTCGAGCACGTCGCGCACGAGTACGCGCGGATCATCGATTCCGGACACTGACATGCGTGCCCACGCCGAACTCCGCCACACCATCGTCCGGCTGTTGTCGAACATGGCCTCGGCGAAGGAGATCCAGCAGTACCTGAAGCGCTTCTCGCAGCTCGACGCCAAGCGCTTCGCCGTGGTCAAGGTCGGTGGCGCAATCCTGCGCGACGACCTCGAGAACCTGGTCTCCTCGCTCGCCTTCCTGCAGCAGGTGGGCCTCACCCCGATCGTCGTCCATGGCGCGGGGCCGCAGCTCAACGAGGAGCTCGCCGCGGCTGGCATCGAGACGCCGATCGTCGATGGTCTGCGGGTGACTTCGCCCGAGGCACTGCGCGTCGTGCGGCGCGTGTTCCAGTCGGAGAACCTGCGACTGGTCGAGGCGCTGCAGGCGCTCGACGTGCGCGCGAGCTCGGTGATCGGCGGCGTGTTCGAGGCCGACTATCTCAATCGCCGCAAGTTTCAGCTGGTCGGCAAGGTCGTGCGCGTGGATCTCGCCCCGATCGAGGCGGCGCTGAAGGCGAGCTCGATTCCGGTGATCGCCTCGCTCGGCGAGACCGCCTCGGGCCAGATCCTCAACATCAACGCCGACGTCGCCGCCAACGAACTGGTCGCGACGCTGAAGCCTTACAAGATCATCTTCCTGACCGGAAGCGGTGGCCTCTACGACGCCAACCGCGCGGTGATCTCGTCGATCAACCTCTCGACCGAGTACGAGGCGCTGATGCAGGCGCCGTGGGTCGAGGGCGGCATGCGGCTCAAAATCCAGCAGATTCACGATCTGCTGACCAAGCTGCCGCTGTCGTCGTCGGTGTCGATCACGCGCCCGGCCGAACTCGCGAAGGAACTGTTCACGCACCGTGGGTCGGGCACGCTGGTGCGCCTCGGCGAGAAGATCCGGCGCAAGACGCGCTGGAAGGATCTCGACCAGAAGCGCCTGCGCGCGCTGATCGAATCGAGCTTCGGCCGCAAGCTGGTCCCGGACTATTTCGAGCGCACGAAGCTCCATCGCGCCTACGTCAGCGAGCACTATCGTGCGGCGCTGCTGATCACGCTCGAGCATGGCATCCCACACCTCGACAAGTTCGCGGTCGCCGAGGACGCGCAGGGCGAGGGCCTCGGCAAGGCCGCGTGGCGCGAGGTGCGGGCCGAAATCCGCAAGATGTTCTGGCGCGCGCGGCCGGGTAATCCGGTCAACGACTTCTATGCCGAGGAGGCGGACGGGATGATCACGGGCGAGCGCTGGAACGTCTACTGGTACGGCCTCGATTCGTTGGCCGAGATCGAGGCCGCCGTGGCACATTGCCGCGCGCGCCCGGCGACGCTGAAGGGCTGAGCGATGGACCGTCGCCGGATCGGGATCGTCGGCGCCCGCGGCTACGTCGGCGCCGAGCTCCTCGCCCTGGTCAGCGACCATCCGGGGCTCGAGCTGGCCTTCGTCTGCTCGCGCGAGCGTGCCGGCCAGCGGCTCGCGGACCACGTCCCGGGCTACACCGGCGAGCTTCGCTACGTCGCGCCGGACCCCGACGCGGTGGCGGAGGCCGCGGCCGACGTCGTCGTGCTCGCGCTGCCGAACGGCATGGCGGCGCCCTACGTCGCCGCCCTCGACGCGCGCGCGCTGCGCACGGTCGCGATCGACCTGTCGGCCGATTACCGCTTCGACGACGCGTGGTTCTACGGGCTGCCGGAATTGAACCGCGCGCGGGCGGAAGGGCAGACGCGGATCAGCAATCCCGGCTGCTATGCGACCGCGATGCAGCTCGCGATCGCGCCGCTGCGCGCGATGCTGGCGCAGCCGGCGCAGTGCTTCGGAGTCTCGGGCTGGAGCGGGGCGGGCACGACGCCCTCGGACCGCAACGATCCCGACAAGCTCCGCGACAACCTGATGCCGTACGCGCTGGTCGGCCACGTCCATGAGCGCGAGGTCACGCGCCATCTCGGCCACCCGGTCGAGTTCATGCCGCATGTCGCGCCGCACTTCCGCGGGATCACGATGACCGTGAATCTGCACCTGCGGATGAAGATGACTATCGACGAGGTGCTCGCGGCCTACCGCGCGATGTACGCCGACGAGCCCTTGATCGGTCTGTGCGACGAGGCGCCGTGGGTGAGCCGGATCGCCGGCCGGCATGGCGCCGAGATCGGCGGCTTCACACTGTCGCCCGACCGTCGCCGTCTGGTGCTGGTCGCGACGCTCGACAACCTGCTCAAGGGCGCAGCGACGCAGGCGATGCAGAACCTGAACCTCGCGCTCGGGCTGCCCGAGCTCATGGGCATCCCGGCATGAGCACGCCGCTCTGGGGCAAGCCCGACAGCGTGATCGACGCCAGGATCATGCGATTTCTGGTCGGCGACGACGTCGTGCTCGACCGCGAGCTGTTCGCGCACGATCTCGTGGCAAGCCGCGCGCATGCCGACGGTCTTGCACGGATCGGAATCCTCTCCGCCGACGAAGCGGCCGCGATCGCGCGCGAGCTCGACGCGCTGCACCGCGCCTTCGAATCGGGCGAGTTCGTGCTCGACGCCCGCTTCGAGGATGGTCACTCGGCGATCGAGTGGTGGCTGACCGAGCGTCTCGGCGACACCGGTCGCCGCATCCACACCGGCCGCAGCCGCAACGATCAGGTGCTGGTCGCGAGCCGGTTGTGGCTCAAGGCGCGTCTCGACGAGCTCGCAGAGACCTGCCTTCGCATCGCGCGCGTGACGCTCGATCGGGCGCGCGCCGAGGCGTCGCTGCCGATGCCGGGCTACACGCACCTGCAGCGCGCGGTGGTGTCGAGCGCGGGCCTGTGGTGGGCGGGCTGGGCAGAGTCCTTCCTCGACGATCTCGAAATCGCGCGCGCGACGCGGGCGCTGGTCGATGCGAACCCGCTCGGCACCGCGGCCGGCTTCGGCGTCAACCTGCCGCTCGACCGCGAGGGCGTGACCGCCGCTCTCGGCTTCTCGCGCCTGCAGGTCAATCCGCAGGCGGCGCAGCTTTCGCGCGGCAAGTACGAGCAGCTCGCGCTGTCGGCGCTCGCCGCCGCGACCGGCGACCTGCGTCGGCTGGCCTGGGACCTGAGCCTCTACACGACCGCCGAGTACGGCTTTGTACGGCTGCCACCGGAATACACGACCGGCTCATCGATCATGCCGAACAAGCGCAATCCCGACGTGGTCGAGCTCTTGCGCGCGAGCCACGCGGCGGTCGCCGGTGCGATGGTGGAACTTGCGACGCTGACCGCGCTGCCGTCCGGCTACCAGCGGGATCTCCAGTTCAGCAAGGCGCCGGTGCTGCGCGCGATGCGCCACGGCCTTGACGCGCTGGCGCTGGTGCCCGAGCTGCTCGCGCGGCTCGAGTGGGATGAGGTGAGACTCCGGGCCGCGATCGAGCCGGCGATGCATGCGACCGACGTCGCGATCGAGAAGGCCCGCGCCGGCATCCCGTTCCGCGAGGCCTACCGCGACGCCGCGGCGCTCGGCGCCGAGCTCGCTGCGCGCACGCCCGAGCAGAGCCTCGCGGCGCGGATTTCGCCGGGCGGCTGCGCCGACCTGCGGCTCGAGGTGCTCGAGCGGCGGCTCGCGGGATTGGCTCCGAGTTGAGCCTGCGCGCTTTTCGTCAGTCGCGGAAGCGCTTCAGCAGATCGCCATAGGCGTCGATCCGCCGGTCGCGCAGGAAGGGCCAGATCCGGCGCACGGATTCGCTGCGCGCGAGGTCGATGTCGCACAGCAGGATCTCGGGCTCGTCGGTTCCGGCGCGCGCCAGGAACTCGCCCTGAGGGCCCGCGACGAAGCTCGAGCCCCAGAATGCGATGCCGCGGTTGCCCGGGATCGGGCTCGGCTCGAAACCGACGCGATTGACTGCGAGCAGCGGCAGGCCGTTGGCGACCGCGTGGCCGCGCTGCACGGTGATCCACGCCTCCCGCTGGCGGGACTTTTCCGCCTCGTCATCGCCAGGGTCCCAGCCGATCGCGGTCGGGTAGAGCAGCAGCTCGGCGTCGGCCAGCGCCATCAGCCGCGCGGCCTCCGGATACCACTGGTCCCAGCACACCAGCACGCCGAGCCGCCCGACCGAGCTGTCGATCGGCGCGAAGCCGAGATCCCCCGGCGTGAAGTAGAACTTCTCGAGGAAACCCGGATCGTCAGGGATGTGCATCTTGCGGTAGCGGCCGAGCAGCCGGCCGTCGCGCTCGAGCACGACTGCGGTGTTGTGGTAGAGCCCGGCTGCGCGGCGCTCGAACAGCGAGCCGACCAGGACTACGCCGTGGCGCGCCGCGAGTGCGCCGAGGCGCTCGGTCGACGGCCCGGGGATCGGCTCGGCGCGGTCGAACTCGGCGGTCTCCTCGTGCTGGCAGAAGTACGGCCCGTTGTGCAGCTCCTGCAGCAGCACCAGTCGGGCGCCGGCTTCGGCAGCCCTGGCAACGGCGGCCTCGATCGCGGCGAGGTTCGTTTCGGTCGAGCCGTGGTCGCGGTCCTGGACCAGCGCGACCCGGAGCAGGCGCTCAGGCATCGGCGAGCACTCCCTGGGGCAGCTGCATCGTCAGGCAATGCAGGCTGCCGTTCTGTTCGATGAAGGGACGGCACGGGACCGAGACCGCGACGCGGCCCGGGTGGGCGTGGGCGATGACGTCCGCGGCCAGCGCGTCGGCCGGATCGCCGTAGGCGGGCACCAGCACCGCGCCGTTGGTGACGAGGTAGTTCGCGTAGCTCGCGGCGAGCCGCCGGCCGTCGGCGGCGTGGATCGGTCGCGGCCAGGGCAGGGCGTGCAGCCGGTACTCGCGGCCATCCGGGGTCCGGAGTGCTGCGAGCTCGTCGGCCATCGCCGCGAGTGGGTCGAAATGCGCGTCGTCGCGGTCGTCACAGGCCTGATACACGATGGCGTCGTCCGGGGCGAAGCGGGCGAGCGTGTCGATGTGGGCGTCGGTGTCGTCGCCCTCGAGATGCCCCGAGTCGAGTCCGAGCACGCGCTCGGCCGCGAACGCGTCGCGCAGGAACGCGGCGAGCTCGGCCCGCGAGCGGTCCGGGTGGCGCTGCGCAAGGCACTGCCAGGTGGTCAGGATCGTGCCGGCGCCGTCGGATTCGATCGCACCGCCTTCGAGCGCGAAGTCGATGCGGCGATGGCCGGCATTCCGGAACAGCCCCTGCGCGACGAGCGCGGCGACGAGGCGGTCGTCGCGGCTGGCGCCAAACTTGCCGCCCCAGCCGGTAAAGGCGAAGTCCAGCAGCACGAAGCCCGACTCGCCGCGCAGCGTGATCGGACCCGAGTCGCGCAGCCAGGTGTCGTCGTACTCGGCGCAGATGAAGTGAATCGATCCGGGAGCGACTCCGGCGGATGCAAGCCGGTCAGCGGCGCGCCGGTGCAGCGCGTCGTCGGCGACGATCACGACTGCCCGCGTGAAGCGCGCGATCGCGCCGACTAGGCCGACGTAGGCGTCCTCGACTGCGGCGAGGTTCGATGCCCAGTCGGTTCCTGCGTGCGGCCAAGCCAAGAGAACCCCGGATTGCGGTTCCCACTCGGCCGGCAGGCGCATCCCGCCGTCGATGCCGCTCATTCGGTCGACGGCGCGGCGGCCCGGCGATTCACGACCGCGTGTAGTGCGCGGTCCCGCTCGAAGTAGACGGTGAAACCGGGGTAGACCCAGCGCGTGATCGGCGGATGGCGTGGCCGGTCGCCGCCGACCGGCGGCAGTTCCTCGGTCGGCGCGCCCAGTTGCGCGCGAATCTGGGCCTTGGTCCGGCCGCGGACCTCGGGCGCCGCGGCGCTGGCCGGGGCCGACTCCATCCGCAGCGTGTCGGCGCGGACCGGCGCGGGGGCGAAACTCAGGCCGATCGCAACGATGGCCAGCGGTACGAGGAACGTCAGGGTGGGGCGCATGGTCGTCCTCCGGGGTGGGCTTGGGGCGTATTGTGACCGGGAACGGCCGAGGCGGCTGCGACCCGAGGTCGGTTTCGTGCATCTCACGATGACACGGGGTCGATCCGGCGAAGCACCTTGCGACTTCGCTTGCCGATCGGGTTGAGTCGCGTTACAAGGGAAAAAGTTTGACGGGGAGGAGGGCTGGCGATGGACGCATTCCTGGGCGCCTATGAGGGCGTGATGTCCGACGCTGAGGACCGCACCGTCGGAAAAAGCGGCACGAAGGATCCAGGCTCGCGGGTGCCGCCACCCAGCGAAATCTGGACGCTGCTGAGCCGCACCACCTTCGGGCCGACGCAGCAGGAGTTCGACGGCGCGAGCGCGGCTGGGTACGAGGCGTGGGTCGAATACCAGCTCGCGCCCGAATCGATCGATGCCTCGCTGATCGAAAACCAGATCGCAAACGCACTCCCGACCGTCGCCCAGAGCACTGGACAGATCCTGGCTGCCGTTGCCGCCGGTGGCGGACCGGGTGTGGCCTCGAATCAACTGGCCTTCGCTACTCTGCTGCGCCAGATCTACAGCCCGCGGCAGCTGTTCGAAGTCATGGTCGAGTTCTGGACCAACCACTTCAACATCAACATCCTCGACGGCAACGCGCGCTACTTCAAGACCGTCGATGACCGCGAGGTCATCCGCCGGCACGCGATGGGCAAGTTCGGTGACCTCCTGCGCGCCAGTGCCAGGAGCCCGGCGATGTTGTTCTACCTGGACAACTACCTCAACGTCGCCTCGGGGCCGCAGGAGAATTACGCGCGCGAGCTGCTCGAACTGCACACCCTCGGTATCGACGGCGGTTACGGCGAGCAAGACGTCAAGGCGGTCGCCCGCGCCTTCACCGGCTGGACATTCACGCCCTATCGCCCACAGAACGGCTCCGATGACGTGGTCTTCACGTTCAACCGCGCGGCCCACGATGTTGGCGCCAAGCGCGTGCTCGGCGTGGATCTGCCGGCGGGCCGTGGCATCGAGGACGGCGAGCAGGTGCTCGACATCCTCGCCAACCATCCCTCGACCGCGCGCTTCATCGCAGCCAAGCTGGTGCGTCGTTTCGTGTCGGATGCGCCACCGACCAGCCTCGTCGATCGAGTCGCCGCGACCTACCGCGACACCGGCGGCGACATTCGTTCGATGCTCCGGACGATCCTGCTCTCGAGCGAGTTCCGGACGTCGGGCGACCAAAAGTTCAAGCGCCCGGTCGAGTACATCGTATCCTCGCTGCGGGTGCTCGGTGCAACCCTGTCGGGCAACTGGACCCGAACCCTGACCGATACGATCGCGACCCTCGGACATGCACATTTCCAGTGGGCTGCGCCGAATGGCTACCCCGACGTGGGCGGCTACTGGATCAGTTCCGCGGCGATGTTGTCGCGCTGGAACCACGCGTTCGCACTCGGTGAAGGGACGGCGTCCGGAATCGCCGTCGACATCCAGGGGCTCCTCGGTAGTCCCCCGCCTGCCACCCCGTCGGAGCTCGTCGACCGGCTGGCGCAGCGCGTGCTCCGGCGCGGGCTGTCGTTGGACGACCGTAATCGCCTCGTCGCGTTCGCCGCCGCCGGCGCGCCGGTCGAGGCAGTGATGCCGCCGGCCCTGCGCTCGCAACGGGCGCGGGAGGTGTTGGGCCTGCTGCTCGCCTCGAACTATTTCATGTACCGATGAGGGACTCGCCATGAAACTCGATCGACGCGACTTCCTCAAGGTCTCCGCCGCCGCCACGCTGCCCTTCGCGGCGCCGCGACTGGTCTTCGGCCAGGGACCTGTCGCCAATGCCGATGTGCTCGTCGTGGTATTCCAGCGCGGCGGACTCGACGGGCTCCAGGCCGTGGTGCCGCATGGCGACGCCGATTACTACCGGCTGCGTCCGACGATCGGCATCCCGCGGCCCGGCACCGGCGCGAATGCGGCGATCGATCTCGACGGCTTCTTCGGCCTGCATCCGTCGGCGGCGCCGCTGAAGGCGCTCTATGACGCCGGCCGCCTCGCGATCATCCACGGCGCCGGGCTCGAGACCTCCAGTCGCTCTCATTTCGAGTGCCAGGACCTTTACGAGCGCGGCTCGGCCGACATCTCCCAGGTCGGCGACGGCTGGGTCAACCGCTATCTGCAGTCGAACACGCCGGACGCGACCTTCGGCGCGGTTGCGATCGGTCGCGCGATCCAGCCCTCGATGCGCGGGCCCTCACCGGTGCTCGGCATCTCGACGATCGCGAACTTCCGACTCGGCGTGGCTGGCGGACGCGCCGCCGAGATCGAGCGGCAGCTGGCAGGCTTGTATGGAGCCGGCGATACCCTGGGGCTGAACGCGCGCAAGGCGATCGGTGCGATCGACGAACTCGCCGCAGCGAACCCGTCGGCGCGTGTGCCGGAGCACGGCGCGAGCTACCCCAATACCAACTTCGGCAATCAGATGCGCGAGCTGGCGCAGCTGATCAAGAGCGATCTCGGGCTTCGCGCGGCGGCCGTGGACATCGGTGGCTGGGACCATCACGCCAACATCGGCAATTTCATCGGCCCGCTGCTCGACGAGCTGAGCCGCGTGTTGGCAGCCTTTGATGCAGACCTTGGCCCGCGCATGGCGAACGTCACCGTGGTGACGATGACCGAGTTCGGGCGTCGCGTACAGCAGAACGGCTCGAACGGAACCGATCACGGCGCGGGATCGGTCATGTTTCTGCTCGGCGGCGGGGTGCTCGGTCGACAGGTCATTCGCTCCTGGCCGGGCCTGCGTAACCAGGATCTGGTCAACGGCGACCTCCGGGTGACCATCGACTACCGCAGCGTGCTCGCCGAACTGATCGAAAAGCGGATGGGCGGCGCCGACCTCGCCCATGTGTTTCCGGGCTTTGCGTCGGCGTCTCGGACCGGGGTCTTCGCGCGCCGTTGACGACGCGCGGAACCGGTGAGGCAGCAAGACGAAGGGCCGGTCACAAGACCGGCCCTTCGTCGTCAGGCCATGCCGCGGTGGAGCAGCCCGAGCGGGCCGCGGGGCAAGCGCCTGAGTTCAGCGCTGGCGCGCCTTGAACCGCGGATTGGACTTGTTGATCACGAATACCTTGCCGCGGCGACGCACGATCTTGCAGTCGCGATGGCGGGCCTTGGCCGACTTCAGCGAGGAGAGAACCTTCATGGCACGACCTTTTGGGCGGTGGTTTGGCCGCCGAGGCTGAGGAGAATGGGAAGCAAGTAAGGATAGCCGGGTTCGTCGTCGCGGACAAGGCGACTGCTGGCCCGGCCTGCCCGCGCCTCGAGACGCGCGGGCCGGGCACGCCACGGCGGCTCCCCGCCGCGCGGCTCGCGCGATAGCCTCGAACCAGGACCCAAGAGCGACGATTGCGCCCATGCCAGAGCACGGTGGCCTTCCGTTCCTGCGCGAACTTCTGCTGTTCCTCGTGATCGCGGGGGTGCTGATGCCCCTGCTCGCTCGGCTGCGGGTGAACCAGGTGCTCGGCTTCCTGGTCGCCGGCCTCGCTGTCGGGCCGCACGGTATCGGTGCACTGGCTGAGCGCTGGTCGTGGCTGGCCTGGATCAGTTTCCCGCGCGAGGAGGCGGTGAGCGCGCTGGCCGAGCTCGGCGTGATCTTCCTGTTGTTCCGGATCGGACTCGAACTCTCCACTGAGCGCCTGTACGCACTCCGCCGACTGGTGTTTGGCACCGGGCTCGCCCAGGTCGGTGTCTCCGGAGTGTTGATTGGCGGCGTGCTGCTGCTCCTGGGACTTTCGACCGAAGTCGCCCTGCTGCTCGGCTTCACACTGGCGCTGTCATCGACCGCGATCGTCGTGCAGCTGCTGAACCGATCTGGAGCCTTCGGCAACCGGCTGGGGCAGATGACCTTTGCCGTGTTGCTATTCCAGGATCTTGCGGTGGTCCCGTTGCTGGTCTTGGTCGGACTACTCGGCAAATCGGAAGGCGGTGGCCTCGTGCTGGCGGTCGCACTCGCACTGGGCAAGGCGATACTCGCGGTTGCCGTGATCCACCTGCTCGGCCGCAAACTGTTGCGACCGGCCTTCCATCACCTGCTGCACGGCGCCGACAGCGACGTGTTCATGGCGCTGACCTTGCTTTCGGTGCTCGGAATCTCGTCGCTGACCTGGAGCGCCGGACTGTCGATGGCGCTCGGTGCCTTCCTCGCTGGCGTACTGCTCTCGGGCACCGAGTACCGGCACCAGATCGAGATTTCGCTCGACCCGTTCAAAGGTCTGCTGCTGGGCCTCTTCTTTCTCGCCGTCGGCATGGAGATCAACGTCGCCGCGATCGCGAGCGATCCGCTGCCAGTGGTCGCGGCGGTCGCAGCGCTCGTGGTCTTGAAGGCGCTGGTCGTGGTGGTGATGTTCCGGCTGGCCGGGCTCGGCTGGGGGCGCGCGGTCGAAGGCGGCCTGCTGCTCGGCCAGGGCGGCGAGTTCGCCTTCATCGTCGTCGGCGCGGGGCTCGCCGCGGGCCTGGTGCCGGCAGATGTCGCGGCCTTCGTGATGCTCGTGGTCGGCACCAGCATGCTGCTGAGTCCGCCGCTGGCCCGGCTGGGCCAGTGGGCCGGAATGGCGATCGATCGTCGCGCGGCGACGCCGGACCTTGGCGTCGATGCGGACGCCGAATCACCGATCGCGCCGGTGCTGGTCGCGGGCTACGGCCGGGTCGGGCGCCTGGTCTGCGAGATCCTCGCGCGCGAGGAGATTCCATTCATCGCAGTCGATCTGGACGCCGAGCATGTTGCCGCGGCGCGGCGTGCCGGGCGGCCCGTGTACTTCGGCGACGCCTCCCAGGCCGAACTGCTGCTGCGCCTGCACGCCGATCGTGCGCCGGCGATCGTGCTGACGATGGACGACGCCTCGGCCGCACTGCATGCGGTGCACGGAATCCGCGCGCTGTTGCCCAAGGTGCCCCTCTACGCCCGTGCGCGCGACGAGGCCCACGCCGCGCTGTTGCGCGCCGCGGGGGCCAGTGCCGTCGTTCCGGAGACGCTCGAGTCCAGCCTGTCGCTCGCCGGCCTCGCGCTCGGCGCGGTCGGACTGCCGGATTCGTCGGTGGGGAAGTTGGTGGAACGCGAACGCGAGGAGCGATCGCGCCTCGCGGACGCGAGCTGAGCGATCGCGACCTGCCGTCCGGTCAGCGCGGGAAGGCCGCGCCGTCCCGGATCTCGACCCGCGAGCCTTCGCGCAGACCCGCGATGCCGTACTGACGGGTCACGATGCGCTCGCCGTTGTCCATGCGCACGAAGACCTCGTACCAGGTGTCACCACCGGCGCCGGTCTGGCCGCGTTCGATTTCGTTACCGATCACGCCGCCAGCCACTGCGCCAGCGACGGTTGCGGCCTTGCGGCCGTCCCCTTTGCCGACCGTATTGCCAAGGGCGCCGCCCACGATCGCACCGAGCACCGCGCCACCGCCGCTGGTGGCTGCCCCCCGCCCTGATACCCGCTCGATACGCTCCACGGCGCCGCAGTAGGAACATTGGCCGGGGCGGTAATCGACGAAACGGGGACCTGCCGAGGGGCGGTCGTAGTAGCCCGGGCTCGCGCAGGCGGCAAGCAGGGCAACCGTCGTCGCGATCGACAGCGTGCGGATCTTCATGGCAGCGACTCCCGTTGTGTGACCAGACCCGCAGAACCTAGCAAACGTTGAAAAACCCCGCCTGACTGGCAGAACAGCGTCACGCGGTCTGTCCGTGGACGGCCGCTGCGGCGCGCGAGATCCGCGCCTCGACCGTTCTCGCGGTGCTGGTGTCCACCGGGCCGAGCGCATGCCACGCGTCCTCGATCGCGCGCATTTCGGCTTGCGGGTCCAGCGCGGCACCCCCCCGCAGTCGATCTTCGAGGCGTGCCACCTGGATACGTCGTCGTGCTGCGATCTCGGCGGCGGGGGACTCGACGCCCGCGCAGCACTCGGCGCGCAACGCGAGCTCGATCGCCTGGCGCGTCGCGGCCTCGACCCGTTCGATCCAGGCCCCGACGTCGCCATGGCCCTCGAGCACGGCAAGCGCAGCATCGCGGCGTGCAAGCAGCATGGGCGACAGTGCCGACGCGTCGCCAATCGGCGCGGGAAGGTCGATCGTCGACCTTGGACCTGGTGGCGCAAGACCGCGCGCGACGCGGTCTGCTTCGGCCTCGATCGCGCGCATAGCCTCGATCAGCGCGAGGCGTCGCGTGCGCGCCTCGGCCGCTTCGCGCGCGAGGGCCGTCCGGCGCGCCGCCTCGGCCTTGCCCAGCGCGGCATCGAAGCGGCGTGTCGGAAGCGGGGAGGGGCGTTCGCCGCGAGGCGCTGGCCGTTCGTCGTGATCGCGTCGTCCTCGTTCGGCGCTGGCCGCGCGCGGCGGTCGGTGGGCGTCCTCGAGCGCCTGCCAGCGACGTCGGAGCGCGTGGATCCGATGCTCTAGATCCGCAGAGCCACCGTCGGTCTGCCCGAGCGACTCGAGTTCGACAACGATCGCCTCGGCCTCGGTCAGCGCGGCCTCGTGGGCCGCGGCAGCCTTGGCTCGGCCGGCCCGTTCGCGCTCGAACCAGGGACCGACCAGCGCGTCGAACTCACCGCGCAGGGTCCTCTCGACCTCGGGGTGCGCGCGCGGCAGCCTCGACCATTC
>CALDVP010000063.1 GCA_937924195.1 uncultured Lysobacterales bacterium | reverse complement strand
GATACGCTTCGGCCTCATTCCGGAGGTCGCGATGTCGCTCAGCAAGCTGGCGCGCAGTCATCTTCGTCGCCTCAGCCACGGCTTGAAACCCGTGGTGATGATCGGCGGCAAGGGCCTGTCGACCAGCGTGCTGGCCGAGCTCGACCGCGCCCTCGATCGGCATGAACTAGTCAAGGTCCAGCTCGCGATCGACGACCGCGACCTTCGCACCGAAGCCGCGCGCGAGCTCGCCGGGCGCAGCTCGTCCGAGATCGTGATGCAGATCGGCAAGATCGCGTGCCTGTACCGCCGCAACGCGGAAGAACCGAAGATCGCCCTACCCTGATGCAGCTGCTGCTGAACCAGCCGGTCGGCCGGCTCCACGTCCGGCGCGCAACACCGGCCTCGATCGAGGTCGCCGACCGAGTTCTGTCCGCGAGCTTCCTACTCGCTCCCGATGCGCTGGTCGACGACTGGCACCGCGGCCAACTGACGGCGCTCGACGCGGCCGCTGCCACGCCGATCCTCGCGCTGTCCCCCGCGCTCGTGTTGCTCGCGACCGGGCCGAGGCAGGTGTTCCCGCCGACGGCCTTCGCCGCAGCCTTCCTGACCCGCGGCATCGGCATCGAGGTGATGGACACCCTCGCCGCGGCGCGCACCTATAACGTGCTCGCCGCCGAGGATCGCCGCGTGGTCGCGGCGTTCTGGTTTCCGGATCACGCCCCGGCGGCCGGCCGGTAATCGCAGCGTCCGGCGGAGCGGGCGGTCACTCCGTCGCTGACGTGGCGTGCGCGAAGCGCCGCAGCCGGACCAGGGCCTCCTGCTGGATCTGCCGCACGCGCTCACGGCTGACGCCGAGCTCGGCGGCGACTTCGGCCAGGCTTTGCATGACGCGGCCGTCGAGGCCATAGCGGCGCGCGATGACCTCGCGCTGCCGCGGAGCCAACCGACCAAGCCAGTCGGCAAGGCGCTCGCTGGCGGCGGCATCGGCGATCAGGCGCTGGCGCTCGTCATCGTCGTCCTCATCGGACCAGTCCGGCGTCGCCGCGAGCCCGGACACGACCGCCGGGTCGTCGAGATCGGCGACGCGCTCGTTCAGGCGGATCAGTTCGGCGACCTCGGCGATCGGCAAGCCTGCCGCCGAGGCAATCGCCGCGAGCGTCGGTGCAGGTCCGTCGTGGCGCGCCAGCTCGCGCTCGACCCGGAGCACCGCCGACAGCGCCCGCATGACCGAACCGGGCAGCCGCACCATCCGACCCTGGTCGAGCAGCGCCTGCTCGATCGCCTGGCGGATCCACCAACTGGCGTAAGTCGAAAAGCGGAAGCCACGCTCGGGATCGAAGCGCTCGACCGCGCGGATCAATCCAAGGTTGCCCTCGGCGATCAGGTCGGCGAGCGCGAGTCCGCGGCCGACGTGACCCCGCGCGGCGGCGACCACCAGCCGCAGGTTTGCCTCGATCAGCCGCTGCCGCGCCATGAGGTCACCGGCTCGCGCGGCGCGCGCCAGCTTGCGTTCCGCGTCGGCGTCGAGCAGCGCGATCTGCGCGATCTCGACGCAGTACTGGTGCAATACGTCGCCGCCGGACGCTTCGCCCCCGCGCGCGGACGGCATCACCGCTGGGGGCTCGTCGTGATCGACGGGGCGCTCGGTCATCATCGCGGCGGCAGGAAACCGCGCGGATCGACCGGGCGGCCATTGCGGCGGATCTCGAAGTGCAGCATCGGCACACTGCCGCCGCTGCGACCCATCTCGGCAATGACCTGACCGGCGCGCACACGCGTGCTCTCCTCGACCAGCCGGCGCCGGTTGTGGCCGTAGGCGCTCAGCAGATTGTCGGTGTGCTTGATGATGATGAGCTCGCCGTAGCCGATCAGGCCGCTGCCGCTGTAGACGACCTCGCCATCGGCGGCCGCGATCACCGCCTGGCCTTCCGTTCCCATGATGTCGACGCCCTGGCGAGTCGGATCGTCGGCGATGAAGGTGTTGATCAGGCGGCCCTCGGCCGGCCAGCGCCAGCGAATGCCCTCGACCGTGCGCTCGGCCCCGCCGCTGACGAAGGTCGGGCTCGCGGGCGCCGCCGGCGCGGCCGTGGCCGGCGACCCGGTCGACGGAGCTGGCACGGATCCGGCCGCCGGCGCGATCGCTTGGCTCACCGGACCACCGGCAATGCCCGGAGACCGCGGCGGTGGCGCAGCACCGGCGCCAGCGCTCGTCGTGCCGGTCTCGGCCGCGCGATTCGCCACGACCGGATTCACCGCATCCCGGTGCTCGGCTGGGATCGGTCGGTCCGGCAAGGGCTCCATCCGCGCGGGCGCGGGTTCCTTGATCGACCCGATGCGCCCGGTCTCCGCGGCGGTCGGCTCGGACGCGCCTGGTCGACCCTCCGGCCTCGTCGCGATCGTATCCGGAGGACCGAGCCGGAGGCGCTGGCCGGGGCGGATCAAATAAGGATCGGTGATGCCGTTCCAGCGCGCGAGCTCGCGGTAGTCGAATCCATTGCGAAAAGCAATCGCATAGAGCGTGTCGCCGCGACGGACCTCGTACTCGGCCACCGGCGCGGCTGACGGACTGGCCGTGAAGGACCCGGCTCGACCGAGCGAACGCTCCTCGACCGGTGCCGGGCGCTGGTCGAGCGGAGCGCATGCCACCACGGCCAGCGCCAGCAGCGCCGGCCAGGCGAAACGCGAGTTGGGTCGAGGATTTCGGAGCGTCATCCGTGGGATCTCCATCAGGCGAGACCGCCGAGCAACGGCACGAAGGACACGGGCCCGAGGTCCTCGGTCACGTCGCCCGTCGGCGTGCGGCGGACGCGCACCAGACGCTGGACATTTGGCGGTCCGACCGGCGCGACCAACACGCCACCCGGACCGAGCTGGTCGAGCAGCGCAGGCTCGATGCGCTCGCCGGCGGCGGTCACGATGATCGCGTCGAATGGCGCCTCCTCGGGCCAGCCGAGGCGGCCATCGTCGTGCCGCGCCTTCACGTTTGCGGCGCCGAGCTTGCGCAGCCGCATCCGCGCCTCACGCAGCAGGCGGTGGATGCGCTCGATCGAGTAGACCTTCGGCACCAGTGGCGCGAGCACGGCGGCCTGGTAGCCGGAACCGGTGCCGATCTCGAGCACGCGGCCCGGCGTGCCGTGCTCCAGCAACGCCTCGGTCATGCGCGCGACGATGTACGGCTGGGAGATCGTCTGGCCCGATCCGATCGGCAGCGCCGTGTCCTCGTAGGCGCGCGACTCGAGTCCCTCATCGATGAAGAGGTGCCGCGGCACGCGCCGCATCACGTCGAGCACGCGCAGCTCGCGGATGCCCTCGGCGCGCAGGCGCTCGACCAGGCGATCACGCGCGCGCTGACCGGTCATCCCGAGCCCGTCCGGATCGCGATCGACGTGGCCGAACAGCCTCACTGCGCGGCCTCGCGCTCGCGCTCGAGGCTGCCGACCCAGCTCGCGACCTTCTCGAGCGCCTGGTAGCGGGTCAGGTCGACGTGGATCGGCGTAATCGAGATGAAGCCGGTGCGCACGGCGTGGAAGTCGGTGCCGGGGCCGGCGTCCTGCTCGGGCCCGGCCGGCCCGATCCACCACACCGGGCGTCCGCGCGGATCGGTCTGCGGCAGGCAGGGCTCGGCGCGGTGGCGGTGGCCGAGGCGCGTCACCTCGAAGCCGCGGATTTCCTCCCACGGCCGGTCCGGGACGTTGACGTTGAGGATGGTGTCGGCCGGGAGCGGCTCGACGAGCAACCGGCGCATGATCATGACCGCCGCGCGCGCGGCGCTCTCGAAATGGCGGCCGTCGTGGTCACGGCTCGCGAGCGAGACCGCGATCGCCGGCAGGCCGAGGAAGCGACCCTCCATCGCGGCAGCGACGGTGCCGGAGTAGATCACGTCATCGCCGAGGTTCGGGGCGTTGTTGATCCCGGAGACGACGATGTTCGGCTCGCGCTCGAGCAGGCCCGTCAGCGCCAGGTGCACGCAGTCGGTCGGCGTGCCGGCGACGCGATAGACGCGCTCGCCGACCTCGAGCACCCGGATCGGCTGGTCGAGCGTCAGCGAATTCGAGGCGCCGCTGCGGTCGCGATCGGGCGCGACGATCGTGACCTCGCCGACCTCGGCCAGCGCGCCGGCGAGGATCCGGATGCCGGGTGCGTCGACGCCGTCGTCGTTGGAGACGAGTACGCGGAGAGTGCTCATGAAGGTCGCTAGTGTAGTGGGACGGCGCGCATGCTCGCCGGATGTCGCCCGGCGCCCTCGGCCTTGCGGC
>CALDVP010000062.1 GCA_937924195.1 uncultured Lysobacterales bacterium | reverse complement strand
CATCCGCCAGGTTTCGGCGGCGCGGCCGAAGGTCGCGGACTATCCGTTCACGACGCTGCATCCGAACCTCGGCGTGGTCCGGATCGAGCACGACCGCAGCTTCGTCGTCGCCGACATCCCGGGCATCATCGAGGGCGCGGCCGAGGGCGCCGGGCTCGGGGTCCAGTTCCTGAAGCACGTGATGCGGACGCGCCTGCTGCTCCACCTCGTCGACCTCGCGCCGCTCGACGATACCAACCCCGCGGCTCAGGTCCGCACGATCGAGCGCGAGCTGAAGGGCTTCCGGGCCGAACTGCTGGAGCGCCCGCGCTGGCTGGTGTTCAACAAGGCCGACCTGCTCGAACCGGCGGAAGCCCTGAAGCGGGCGAAGGCGATCGTCCGGAAGCTGCGCTGGAAGGCCCCGTGGTTCCTCGTCTCGGCCGCGACCGGAGAGGGCACGCTGGCCGTCTGCCAGCAGGCGATGGCGTTTCTCGAGGCCCAGCGCGTGGCGGCCGCCGAAGCGCCACGCGGAGACGCCGATTGAGACGTGCGCGCGCGACGTGTCCGGCTCCGGGTCGCCGGCGAGTCCGGGCGAATGCGCCGACGGCCGCTGCCGGTCAGCAGCCATGAAAAAAGCCGGCTCGCGCCGGCTTTCGCTGCGCTGGGCGCGCTAACCTCGCGCGCCCATGACGATCACGATCGACGCATCAGGCCATCGCGCGTGCGCGTTTGACGAGGCGGCTCGTGGTGCGGGCGGCCTTGTTCTTGTGCACGAGACCCTTGCCGGCGAAGTGCGCCAGCTTGGACTCGGCCGAACGCACCGCCTCGAGGGCGGCGGCCTTGTCGCCGGATTGGATGATCTTGATCGCCTTCTTGACCGCGGTGCGCATCTCGGAGCGCTGCGCACTGTTGCGGGCGTTGCGCTTCACCGCCTGGCGGGCGCGCTTCTTGGCGGACTTGATGTTGGCCACGGATGGACTCCAGGGGATGGGGGTCGGGGCGCTGCCCCGAAAAAAGGAGCCGCGAAGTATCGCCCGGAGCCTCCCGCGCGTCAAGCGAGCAGGGGTCTTCCTGGGTCTTGCCGGGGCGGCCCAGTCGGAAGCGCCACGTGAGGCTGCTCCGCTCGACCGCGACCTTCGGTGGCCTGACCCTGCTGTCGAGGGTCGCGGGCTACGTCCGCGACCTCGTCCAGTCCTCCGTGTTCGGGGCTTCGGCGGCGACCGACGCATTCGTCATCGCCTATCGGATCCCGAATTTCCTGCGCCGGATCTTCGCCGAGGGCTCGTTCCAGACTGCATTCGTGCCGGTCTTCACCGAGGTCAAGGAGCGCGGCGACCCGAAGGCGCTGAAGGACCTGCTCGACCACGTTGCCGGCGTGCTCTGCGCCGTCGTGTTGCTGGTGACTGCGCTCGGCATGCTGGTGGCGCCGCTGATCGCCGCGGTGTTCGCGCCCGGCACGCTGGCCGATCCCGAGCGCTTCGCCTTGCTCACCCAGCTGCTGCGGATCACCTTTCCGTACCTCGCCTTCATCTCGATGACGGCGCTGGCCGCCGCCGTGCTGAACAGCCATGGCCGCTTTGCGGTGCCGGCGCTGACGCCGGTGCTGCACAACCTCGCGATGATCGCGGCGATGCTGACCCTGCCGGGCCTGCTCGGGGTTCCGGTCTACGCCCTCGCCTATGGCGTGCTGCTGGCCGGGGCGGTGCAGCTGGTCGTGCAGTGGATCGCGCTGGCGCGGCTCGGCGTGCTGCCGCAGCTCAAGATTGACACGCACCACCCGGGCGTCCGCCAGGTCTTCGCGCTCATGCTGCCAACGATCTTCGGTGCCTCGGTCGCCCAGGTGAACCTGCTGATCGGCACCGTGTTCGCGTCGCTGCTTGCGAGCGGGAGCCAGACCTGGCTGTACCTCACCGACCGGCTGATGGAGTTTCCGCAGGGCATCGTCGGAGCGGCGATCGCGACCGTGATCCTCCCGGCCCTGTCGCGCAGCCATGCGACGGCCGACGGCGGGCGCTACTCGGCCACGCTCGACTGGGGCCTGCGGATGGCGCTGCTGGTCGCGCTGCCAGCCACGATCGGTCTGATCGTCCTGGCCGAACCGATCAATGCGACTCTCTACCAGTACGGACGCTTCACCGCCTTCGACACCCGGATGGCTGGACTCAGCCTGATCGCGCTGGCGATCGGGCTGCCGGGCTTCATGATGGCCAAGGTGCTGGCGCCGGCCTTCTTCTCGCGCCAGGACACCCGCACCCCGGTCCGCGCGGCGGTGATCACGGTCGTCGCGAACGTCGCGCTGTGCGTGGCGATCGTGACGCCGCTGTGGTGGCTCGACGTCGAGGGCGCGCACGCCGGTATCGCGCTCGCAACCGCGCTGGCCGGCACCCTGAACGCCTTCCTGCTCTGGCGCTACCTACGCCGGGATGGCCGGATGCAGTGGCGACCCGGGTGGGGGCGCTTCGGCGTGCGTGTCGGCCTGGCCTGCCTCGCGATGCTCATGGCGGTGCTGGCGGGCCGTCTGTCCGTCGGCATCTGGGGCGACCTGGCCCCGGCGGCGCGGGTGCTGAACCTCGGCTGGGTCGCCGGGCTCGGGGTCGTCGTTTACGCCGGCGTGCTCGCGGCGCTCGGTTTCCGCCCGCGCGATCTCCGCGGGCCGGCCTGATTCCGGCTTTTTCATCCGGATCGGTTCGAACATGGTAGGGCGCGGCTGCGCCGGTCGAGCCCGAATGACAAATGTGGAGTATCGTCTCCGCCCAGTCGGGCCGCGCGACCGGAGGAGGAGCATGCGCGAGGCACCGGATGAGTCGGTGGTCGATCCCGGCGCGGAGAGCCACCGCGCGATCGAGGCCGAACTCGTCGCCCTGCTGTATCGCCAGACCCCGCATGCGATGGCCTTCAGCCTGATGGCGGCGGCCGTGGTGGCCAATGCTTTGTGGCACACGGCGCCGCGCGCGCCGCTACTCGGCTGGTGCGCATTGGTCGTGCTGGCATTCCTTGCGCGTCTCTGGTTATTCGTGCGGCACGCCCACGCCAAGCCGCGAGGGACGGCCGTGCTGCGCTGGCAGCGCCCATACCTCGCCACGCTGGTCTTCGCATCGCTGGTGTGGGGCGTTGGCATGCCGTGGCTGGTCGCGAACGAGACGCCGGTTCACCAAGCCATGGCCTACGTCTTCATCGTCGGCATGGCGGGTTCGGCCCTGACCACCTACTCGGCCCTCCGCCGCGCGGCGTTGACGGCATTCTTCGTCACGCTCGCACCGGCGACTCTGTGGTTGTTCGCGACCGGCGAGCTGATCGCGATGAGCATGGCGGTGGGCGGGCTCCTCTTCGCGATCGGCGGGACCCGCGCCACCCACGTGCTCTCGGCGAGCCTGCGCAACAACATCCGGTTGCGGCACGAACTCGAGCGCGCGACCCGGATCGCCGAGGAAGTTGCGCGCACGGACGACCTGACCGGCCTCTACAACCGCCGCGCTTTCACCGAACTCGGCAGCGCCGCGGTCGACTACTGCCTCCGCCACGGACTGCCGGTCGGCTTGCTGCTGCTCGACCTCGACCGCTTCAAAGCGATCAACGACACGCTCGGGCATGCCGCCGGCGACGCGGCGCTCAAGGCCTTCGGCGCGCTGCTGAAGCAGTCGCTGCGTGGCTCGGACGTCTGCGGGCGCATCGGTGGCGAAGAGTTCGCGGTGGTCCTGCCGCACACCACGCTCGAGCAGGCGCTGATCGTCGCCGAAAAGCTGCGCCTGGCCTGCGCGCGCCTCGCGATCGATGCCCCGGAAGGTCGCTTCGGGTTCACGGTCAGCATCGGCGTCGGTCACGGACCCTACGACTTCGAGTCTCTCCTGCAGCATGCCGATGCGGCGATGTACGAGGCCAAGCTCGGCGGCCGCAACCGGGTCGAGGTCTCGCCGATGGCACTGGCGATCGGCCACGGGACGCAACACGAGGCTCGGCCGGCGGCTTGAGCACGCGGGTGGGCCCGGAAGCCACGGCTATACTGCCGGGCTCCATGACGCGCCTCTTCCGCGACACCGACGGACCCTGTCTCGCACCGCACGGCTCGGTCGTGTGCATCGGTGCCTTCGACGGCATCCATCGCGGCCACGAATCGTTGCTCGGCCGCGTGCGCGATCGGGCGCGCGAGGCGGGCCTGGCCGCCGTGGCGCTCAGCTTCGAACCCCTGCCGCGCCAGCATTTTCATGGCCGTGCTGGTGTCGCCCGGCTGTCGCGACCGGCCGAGCGCATCGAACGTCTTGGCCGATACTGCGATCTGGTCGGCATGCTGCGATTCAACGAGCGCCTTGCCACGACCGAGGCCAGCGACTTCGTGCGTCGTGTGCTGTGCGTCCGGCTCGCGGCGCGTGAGGTGTGGATCGGCCCGGGATTTCGCTTCGGTCATGCCCGGCGCGGCGACATCGCGTTGCTGCGCACGCTCGGCGCGCTGCACGACTTCGCGGTACACGAGGTCGAGCCAGTCTTCGTCCGCGGCGGGCGCGTCAGCGCGACGCGCGTGCGCGAGCTGCTGGCTGCAGACGACTTCAACGCCGCCACCGAACTGCTGGGCCGGCCCTACGCGATGAGTGGCCGGGTGGTGCACGGCCAAAAGCTCGGCCGCCAGCTCGGCTATCCGACCGCGAACCTCGCATTGCGCTGGGGTCGCACGCCGATCCAAGGCATTTTCGCGGTCCGCGTCGCGGGCGCGGGGCTGAAGCACTGGCCTGCGGTCGCGAGCCTCGGGACCCGCCCGACGGTGGCCGGAGTCGAACCGCTGCTCGAGGTCCACCTGTTCGACTTCGACGGCGACCTCTACGGCCAGCGCCTCGAGGTCGAGTTCGTCGCCAAGATCCGCGACGAGGCGAAGTTCGATTCACTCGACGCGCTGATCGTGCAGATGCACCGTGACGCCGCCGACGCCCGTGCGGCCCTCCGCCGCCACGTTTCACTCGAAGAGGCCCTCGTCTCGTGAGCCGCGACTACAAGGACACCATCCACCTTCCCGAGACGCGCTTCCCGATGCGCGGCGACCTCGCCAAGCGCGAGCCCGAGGCGCTCGCGCATTGGTGGGGCACCGACCTCCACGGCCGGCTCGAGGCGCACACCGTCGGGCGGCCGACTTTCGTGCTGCACGACGGGCCGCCGTACGCGAATGGCCAGATCCACATCGGCCACGCGGTCAACAAGATCCTGAAGGACGTCGTCGTGCGCTCGAAGCTGCTCGGCGGCTTCCGCGCCCCTTACGTACCCGGCTGGGACTGCCACGGCCTGCCGATCGAGATCGCGGTCGAGAAGGAGCACGGCAAGGTCGGGCAGAAGATCGACGCGCCGACCTTCCGCCAGAAGTGCCGCGAGTACGCCGCGCGTCAGATCGACGGCCAGCGCGCCGACTTCCGCAGGCTCGGCATCCTCGGCCATTGGGACCGTCCATACCGGACGATGGATTACGCCTACGAGGCTGGCATGCTGCGCGCGCTGGCGCGGATCGTCGAGCGCGGGCACCTGACGCGGGATCTCAAGCCGGTGCTGTGGTGCTTCGATTGCGGCTCGGCGTTGGCCGAGGCCGAGATCGAGTACGCCGATCGGACCTCGCCTGCGATCGACGTGGCCTACGAGGCACTCGAGCCCGAGTCGATGGCCGCGGCATTCGGCGTTGGCATCGACGACGCAATCGTTGCGGTGCCGATCTGGACTACGACGCCCTGGACACTGCCGGCGTCGATGGCGGTTACGCTCGGACCCGAACTCGACTACGTGTTGGTCGAAGGTCCTCCGCGTGACGGCCGTCGTCGCCTGCTGGTGCTGGCCGAAGCACTGGCTGCGGACGCGCTGAACCGGTATGCCGTGCCGGAAGTCCGCGTGCTCGGGCGTTCGAAAGGCGCGCCCCTCGAGCATCTGCGCCTCGCGCACCCTTACCTGGACCGCGAAATTCCGCTCATCCTCGGCGAGCACGTGACCACGGAACAGGGCACCGGTGCGGTCCACACCGCGCCGGCGCACGGCGTCGAGGACTTCACCGTCGGCCGCCGCTATGGCATCGAAGTGCTGAATCCGGTTGGCGGCGACGGCGTCTATGTCGGCGGGACGCCGCACGTCGCCGGCCAGCACGTCTGGAAGGCGAACGCGGTGATCATCGAGCTATGCCGCGCGCGCGGGCAGCTGCTGGCGCATCAGTCCTGGCAGCACAGCTACCCGCACTGCTGGCGTCACAAGACGCCGGTGATCTACCGCGCAACGCCGCAGTGGTTCATCGCGATGGATCGCGCCGGGCTGCGCGACGCCGCGCTCTCCGCGACCCGCGGCGTGCGCTGGCAACCAGCCTGGGGCGAGGAGCGCATCGCCGGCATGATCGCGGGCCGACCCGATTGGTGCATCTCGCGCCAGCGCGCGTGGGGAGTGCCGATCGCGATCTTCGCGCACCGCGAGACCGGCCAACCGCACCCGCGCACGGTCGAGCTCCTGGGCGAGGTCGCCGATCGCGTCGAACACGAGGGCGTCGATGCCTGGTTCGCGCTCGACCCGGCGACTCTCCTGCCTCCGGACGAGGCCGCGCAGTATGACAAGGTCACCGACGTGCTCGACGTCTGGTTCGACTCCGGTGTCACCCATGCCTGCGTGGTCGCGGCGCGCGAGGAACTCGCGACGCCGCCTGGCGAGCCGCGGCGCGTGATGTACCTCGAGGGCTCCGACCAGCATCGCGGCTGGTTCCAGAGCTCGCTCCTGACCGGCACCGCGATCGACGGTCGCGCGCCCTACGACGAGGTCATCACCCACGGTTTCGTCGTCGATGCGCAGGGCCGCAAGATGTCGAAGTCACTCGGCAACGTGGTCGCGCCGCAGAAGGTCGTCGACACGCTCGGCGCGGACATCCTGCGCCTGTGGGTCGCGTCGACGGATTATGGCAACGAGATGGCCGTGTCCGACGAGATCCTAAAGCGCGTCGCCGACAGCTACCGGCGCCTGCGCAATACCGCGCGCTTCCTGCTCGGCAACCTTGCCGGCTTCGACCCGAAGCGCGATCTCGTGCCGCTCGACCGGCTGCCGCTCCTCGACCGCTGGGCGCTGCGCCAGTCGGTGCGGCTGATGGCGCTCGCGCGCCGCGTCTATGGCCCCGAGGCGAGCGACCGCGTCGTCCACGGACCCGAGACCTACCAGTACCAGATGCTGTGTCAGGAGCTTATGCGCTTCGCTACGGTCGACCTCGGTGCGGCTTATCTCGACATGACCAAGGACCGGCTCTACACGATGCCGGCGGCGCATCCGGCGCGTCGCGCGGCGCAGACCGTGATGTACTGGACGCTCGAGGTCCTGGCGCGCGCCTTCGCGCCGATCCTCGCCTTCACCGCGGACGAGATCTGGGCCGAGCTGCCGGATCGCCGCCATGACTCGGTGCTGTTCTCGACCTGGATCGAGCTCGACGCACTCGAGGCGGTCGCGCTCGACCCGGCCGAGGACGCGTTGATCGGGCGGCTCTTCGACTGGCGTGACCCGATCCAGAAGCAGATCGAGTCCCTGCGCACCGAAGGGCGCATCGGCGGCTCGCTCGAGGCCGAGGTCACGATCGTGGCCGAGCCCGCCATCGAAGCGGAGCTCGCGCCGTATCTCCCCGAGCTGCGCTTCTTCTTCCTGGTCTCGGCGGTCCATCTCAAGATCGCGCCCGCCGCCGCGAGCGTCGAGTTGCGGGTCGCGCCGACGGCGGCCCCGAAGTGCGTGCGCTGCTGGCACCACCGTGCCGACGTCGGTACGCACCCGGACCACCCCGAGCTCTGCGGCCGCTGCGTCGAGAACGTCGACGGACCCGGCGAGACCCGGCGGTTCTTCTGATGGCGGCGAGCGCGCGGTTCCGCGCCGGTTCCGGCTTGAAGTGGCTGTGGCTGTCGGTGCTCGTGATCGTGCTCGACCAGGTCACGAAGGAGCATTTCCTCGCGACGGTGCCGGTCCATGGCCGGATCCCGGTGATCGAGGGCTTGTTCGACTGGACCCTGACCTTCAACGAGGGTGTCGCATTTTCGCTCTTCGGCGACGGCGGCGAGTTGCAGCGCCTGCTGCTGTCGAGCTTCGCCGTCGGCGTCTCGCTGGTCTTCATCGTCTGGATGAGTCGGCTGCCGAAGACCGAACGACTCTCGGCGATCTCGTTGGCGCTGATCGTCGGCGGCGCGC
>CALDVP010000061.1 GCA_937924195.1 uncultured Lysobacterales bacterium | reverse complement strand
GGACCCAGCAGGTGGGCGACCGCGGCCCCCCCCTGCAATCCCGCTCGCCCTCGGCACCGCCGCCGCGCGCTCCTTCCGGGATCGCGCGGCCTTCCTCGTCGCGCCTGCGAGCGCGGAGCCGGCGCGAACTCGCACATCCCTGTGCTCGAACATGCGCGCCTTGGACCTTGCGCTCGCCGTGGCGCTCCTCGGCGGCGGTGACGGGTCCCTGGTCACTCGACCCACCATCCATGGCTGGTCCTTGACCCGCACTTCGAGTGGCGGCGCCCAGTCGATGAGCTCGAGCCGACCGATCGTCGGTTTCGACCTGAGGCAGTCGTCGGCGCCAAGCGATCCGCATCGCCCGCGCCTCGGCAGGCACTCAGTCCCCGAACATCGCCGAGAGGCGATCGAGATGCGCGCGCGCGCGCTCCTCGCGCGCCGACGCGTCGGCCTCGGGGTCGGCGCCGTCGATCGCGAGGTCGTCCTGCGGCAGTTCGGCGAGGAAACGGCTCGGCGTCGCGCGGATACGCGAGCCGAAGCGCAGCTTCGATTCGGCATACGACAGGGTCAGGTGCTCCTTGGCCCGGGTGATCGCGACGTAGAACAGGCGCCGCTCCTCGTCGAGCCGACCCTCCTCGACGCTCGACTCGTGCGGCAGCACGCCCTCCTCGCAGCCGATCACGTGGACGAAGCGGAACTCGAGCCCCTTGGCCGAGTGCATCGTCATCAGCCGGACCTGGTTGCCGGCCTCGTCGCGCGCACCGCCAGCGAGGATCGCGATCTGCGCCGCGATCTCGCCGATGCCGCCGCGCAGGCTACCGGAGCCAAGCCAGTCGACCAGCTCGGCGACGTTCGCGAGCTTCCACTTCAGCACCTCGGGGTCGCTGGCCTGCTGGCGCAGGTGGCGGTCGTAGCCGGTCGCCGGTACCAGCTCGCGCGCGAGCGCAGCGATCCCGCCCGACTCGGCCAGCGCCCGCAGGCGCTCGATCAGGGCGACGAACTCGGCCAGCGCCGCCGCGGGCCGGGCGGCGAGCAGCCTGCGCGCCGACGGATCCATCGCGGTCCGCGCGAGGGCGAGGTGGCGTGCGGCCGCGACCTCGCCGAGCTTCTCGAGCGTGCTCGCGCCGACCTCGCGCGGCGGCGCCTTGATCGCGCGCAGGAAGGCCGCGTCGTCGTCGGGATTGGCGATCAGCCGCACCCACGCGAGCAGGTCCTTGACCTCGGCGCGCTCGAAGAAGCCGGTGCCGCCGACCACGCGGTACGGCACGCCGGCGAGCCTGAGCGCCTGCTCGAGCGCGCGCGACTGGTGGTTGCCGCGATAGAGCACGCAGAACTCGCTCCACGGCGCGCGCGTCGACTGCTGTCGAAACGTGATCTCGGCCGCGACGCGCTCGGCCTCGACCTGATCGTCTGCGCAGCGCAGCACGCGGATCGGCGGACCTTCCGGAGCCTCGCTCCAGAGCCGCTTCTCGAAGAGGTGCGGGTTGTTCGCGATCAGCCGGTTGGCCGCGCGCAGGATGCGCTGCGCGCAGCGGTAGTTCTGCTCGAGCTTGATCACCGCGAGCGCAGGGTAGTCGCGCTTGAGATCCAGCAGGTTCTCCGGCCGCGCCCCGCGCCACGCGTAGATCGACTGGTCGTCGTCGCCGACCACGGTCATCGCGCCGCCCGGCCCGGCCAGCGCGCGCAGCAGCCGGTACTGGGTCGCATTGGTGTCCTGGTACTCATCGACGAGCAGGTAGCGGATACGCTCGCGCCAGGCCGCGGCCAGCCCAGCGTCGGCCTCGAGCAACGCCACCGGCCGAGCAATCAGGTCGTCGAAGTCGACCGCGTTGAAGGCCGCGAGCCGCCGCTGGTAGTGCGCGTAGGCGTTGGCCGCGTCGAGCTCGCGCGGCGAGCGCGCGGCGGCGAGCGCAGCCTCGGGATCGAGACCTTGATCCTTGAAGCCCGAGATCAGGGCGCGGATCGTCGCGAGAGCGTCGGCCTTGGTCCCCGCCGGCAGCAGGTCCCGGAGTTGCGCCAGCGTGTCGTCGGCGTCGAAAACCGTGAACCCGCGCCGGAGCCCTGCGCGCGCGTGCTCGACCTGCAGAAATGCGAGTCCCAGCGCGTGGAAGGTCGAGATCCGCGGCCGGCGGTCGTCGCTGGCACGGGCGAGCAGCCGCTCGGTGCGCTCGGACATCTCGCGCGCGGCCTTGTTGGTGAAGGTGATCGCGGTGATCCGGTCCGGGGCCATGCCCTGGCGAACCAGGTACGCGATCTTCTCGGTGATCACGCGCGTCTTGCCGGAACCCGCGCCGGCGAGCACGAGGAGCGGCCCATCGACATGAGCGACAGCGGCGCGTTGGGCGGAGTTGAGCGACACGGACTGGCGAGCGGCGCAGGGCGCGCGAGCTTAGCCGGCCTGCCTCAGCGGTGGCAGGGGCGGCATGGCCACTACGATCGGGAGATGGCCAAGCTGTACTTCTACTACTCGGCGATGAACGCCGGAAAGTCGACCACGCTACTGCAAAGCGCGCACAACTATCACGAGCGCGGCATGCGCACGCTCGTGCTGACCCCGCGGCTCGACCACCGCGCCGGGGTCGGCGTCGTGCGCTCGCGCATCGGGCTCGAGTCGCCGGCGCACGCCTTCGAGCGCGATGAGGACCTCTACCGCGTCGTGGGTGCCGACCTTGCCCGCCACGGGCGCCTGCACTGCGTGCTGGTCGACGAGGCGCAGTTCCTGACCCGGGCGCAGGTCTGGCAACTCACCGACGTCGTCGACGAGCTGCACATCCCGGTGCTGACCTACGGGCTGCGCACCGATTTCCGCGGCGAGCTGTTCGAAGGCAGCCAGTACCTGTTGGCCTGGGCCGACGAACTCGAGGAGATCAAGACGATCTGCCACTCGGGCCGCAAGGCGACGATGGTGGTCCGTGTCGACGAAGCCGGTCGCGCGGTCACCGAAGGGCCGCAGATCGAGATCGGTGGCAACGAGCGCTATGTCTCGGTGAGCCGCGCCGAATACAAGAAGATCACCCGGGGCCAGGGCGCAATTGAGCCCGTGCAATCATCCCTGCCGCTCTCACCCAGTCACCGCTGAACGACGACGCGCACGCGCAGTCACCCGGATCAGGACCGGGCGAGGGTCAATGGGTGTTCAGCAGCGCGAACAGCACGCCAGCGAGGACCCAGGTGACGAAGCCGATCCACGGCGATACCGGCGGCTGACGGTCACACAGCACGCGGGTGCCAGCGATCTGATCGTGCAGACCGCGCTTGTCGCCCGGAATCGCGACGAGCAACCAGCCCACCATGAGGCTTAGATAGTTCGCAACCGCAGCGACATGCCTTCCGAGCGCGCGCCCAAAGGAGATCCGCGCGCCGTCGCGATCGGTCACGATCAGACCGAACACCCGTTTGCCGAGCGTCGCCTGCCATGGCGAAGACTCGAGCAGCGCGAAGTAGAGGGGCCACAGCACCAGCCAGCCGAACAGCACGACGGTGCCATCGAGGGACGCGACCAGGCGCACGATGCCGGCCTTCATCGTGCCGGCCGGACTCCCGGCGAACAGGACGGAAGCGGTGATCGACAGGGTCAGAATCACCGTCACGGCGAGCACCGCGTCGACCACGTAGGCCCCGACCCTTCGCCAGAATCCGGCCGGCGGTGGCAGCGGCGTGTCGGCACGCACCGGTTGCACCGGCTCGGACCTCGGGATTAGCGGCGCAGCGACGGACGGCGGCTGCCCGGCGATTCGCGCGGCGACCTTCGGCACCGGTTCGAAGCCGCCGCGTTCGCCGACCCGCGCGCGATCGCTCGCGACGATGTGCCCGCTTGCGAGGTAGGCCAGGAATTCGTCGGGCGTGTACGGCCCGTAGCAGTTACCGTCGCGATCGATCCAGATGCCATCCATTCCGAAGTCCCCGATCAGTGCTGGCAGTCCGGGCACCAGACCGTCGCACGCTGCGCAATGACGGCCCCGCGCAAGATCGTGCCGCAAGTCCTGCAGGGCTGCCCGGCGCGACCGTAGACCAAGAGTTCCTGCTCGAAGTAGCCGGGCGCGCCGTCCGGCGCGAGGAAGTCGCGCAGCGTGGTGCCACCGCGCGCGATCGCGTGCGCGAGGATCGATCGCACCGCCTCGGCCAGTCGCGCGTAGCGTTCGCGCGACACGCGGCCGGCGGCGCGGCGCGGGTCGATGCCAGTGCGGAACAGCGCCTCGGCCGCGTAGATGTTTCCAACGCCGACGACGATGCGTTGGTCCATCAGGAACGCCTTGACTGGTGCCCGGCGTCCCCGCGAGGCACGCCACAGGTGGTGGCCGTTGAAGGACTCCTCGAAGGGCTCGGGGCCCAGGTTCGCGAGCACCCCGTGGCGCTGGCCAGCCGGTTGCCACAGCCAGCTGCCGAAACGACGCGGATCGTTGAAGCGCAGCACCCGCCCGGAATCGAGGACGAGGTCGATGTGGTCGTGCGGCCGCAGTGGCGCATCGCGCGGCAGCACGCGCAGCGAACCCGACATACCGAGGTGGACGATGGCCGAACCGGTGTCGGCCTCGATCAGCAGGTACTTCGCGCGCCGGTCGACCGCGCGGATCGCCTGCCCGACGAGGCCACTCGCGAGCGCCGGTGGCACCGGCCAGCGCAGCTTGCGCGTGCGCACGACCACGTCGCGCACGCGATGGCCGACGAGGGACGGCGCGATGCCGCGGCGCGTGGTCTCGACCTCGGGCAGCTCAGGCATCGCGCGGCCCCACCCAGGCTGGCCGACCCCGTCCGCGACGCCGACGCCAGACCACGACCGCACCGGTGCCCGCGAGCGCCAGCGGCAGCGCGACCAGCAGGGCGACGCCGATCGCTCCGAGCGTCCGCGGCGAGAAGTCCAGTCGCCGGTCGGGCGCCTCGACCTCGCCGACCGCACCCAGCGCCTCGTCGCCGAGCAGCCAGTGCACGAGGCGCGTGCCGAGCACGCGGTTGCCGCCATTGCCGAGGAAGCGGTTCGACAGGAAGTCGCCGTCGCCGATCACGACGACGCGCTGCTCGTCGCGCACGGGCCCCGGCGACAGCCGCGTCAGCGCGATGCCGAGGTCGAGCGGGCCGGGAAACTCGCCGGCGGCCTCGTCCCAGGCGATCGCGCCCTCGATTGGCCCGATCTCGGTCCACGAGCGCGCGCTGGACATCAGCAGCGGCGTCGCGGCGAACGGCGCGTTCGCGATCCGCGCGAACGCCACCGCCTGCGGGAACAGCGTGGTCAGGTCGAGGCCGCGGAGCGCTGGATGATCGGGGTAGTCGCTGATCACGACGAAGCTCGGGTCGTCGAGACCGAGCCCCTGCCCGGTCGCGTCGACGACGCGGCCGGCGAGCCGGGCGAGGCCGAGCGCGCGCGCCAAGGGATCGAGCCCGTCGTCGGCGCCCGGCTCGGTGAACCACAGCAGGGCCCCGCCGCGGTCGATCCAGTCGACGACGGCCGTCACCTCGGCCTCGGCGAAGGCCACCTGCGGGCTCGCGATCACGACGAGGCCCGCGTTGTCCGGCACCGCGCCCGTAGTGGCGAGGTTCAGGCGCTCGATCGACACGCCGTCGTCGGCCAGCGCCGCGGCGAAGCGGCCAAAGTCGTGATTTGCATCGCCGTCGCTGCGGCGCTCACCGTGCCCGACGATGAAGCTGACGCGGCCGGCGTCCTCGCGCGCGAGGCGCTTCAAGGACTGCGTGAACTCGCGTTCGTCGAGCCGCGCAAGGCGCTGACTGCGGCCCGCGAAGCGGAGCTCGAGCTCGCCGTCGAGCGTGATGCCGCGCGCGCGCATCGCCTCGGGGTCGGCGTCGGGATCGACGAAGGACAGCGTGAGATCGGCCTTGGCGCGCTGGTAGCGGGCGACGAAAGCGGCGATGCGGCCGCGCAGGTCACCACTGGCTCGCGCGTAGCTGGTGACCTCGACCGGGCCGTCGAGCGCGGCCAGCGCGGCGCGCGAGGCGGCGGTCAGGCTGGCGCGCTGGCCCTGCGAGAGGTCCCACTGCCAGGCGTGGCGGGCACTGGCCCAGCCGAGCCCGGCGACGATCGCGCCGAACAGCAGCAGCCTTGCGAGCTCGCGCAGCCGGGCGCGCATCAGCCTTCGGACCGGATCGCGGCGACACGCCAGGTCGCGAGGACGAGGCAGGTCACGGTGAACAGCGCGAAATACGCGATCGCCGAGGTGTCGATCACGCCGCGCAGGAAGGGCTGGAGGTGGCCGGGGATCGCGATCCACTGGATCAGCCCCTCGGTCTCGCCGCGGGCGCGGGCCTGCGCATCGGCGATCCACAGCAGCACGCCGAGCGCGAGCGCCAGCATCGCCGCGGCTGGCGACTGCCGCACCCACGCGCTCGCCAGCACCGCCAACGCGGCGAGCGCAGCAGCGAGCAGCACGAGACCCAGTGCGGACACCGCGATGCGTGCCAGGTCGAGCCCGGTGCCGGCGGCGAGGGTCAGGGTCATGCCGATCGCGATCGCGACGACGAGCGCCAACATGCTGCTGGCCGCGAGCCATTTGCCGACCACCACCGCGCCATCGCTGCCGCTCGAGGCCAGCAGCCAGGGCAGCGAACGAGCGCGGACCTCGCCGGCGATCGCGCGCATCGCGACCAGCGGCGCCGCCACCAGCAGGCTGGATCCGACGCCGGCGAGGAAGGGCGCGACGACGAGATCGCCGATGCCGGGCGCGTCCGGGCGCGCGGCGAGCCGGTCGGCGAGCTCGATCCAACCGTCCAGGCCGGCGAGGAACCACCACGCGTGCAATGCCGCGAGGACCGCCAGCAGTCCCCAGCCGGAGAGACTCGCGAACTGGCGCGCGAGCTCGAGGCGCGCGACCGCGAGCACGGTACTCACGCGGCCTCCGCGGCGGGCGCAAGCGCGACCGTGACGAGGGCGTGGCCGATCGCCTCGGCGTCGGGCAACTCGGCGCGTGCGGCATCGCGGGCGATGCGGCCGCGATCGAGGATCACGATGCGATCGGCGATCGCGGCCTCGATGAGGTGGTGGGTCGCGTGCACGATCGTCATCGCGCCCCGCAGCCCGGCCAGAAGGTCCGCGAGGCGCGCCTGCTGCATCGGGTCGAGTCCGGCCGACGGCTCGTCGAGCAGCAGCAGCTCCGGCCCGTGCGCGATCGCTTGCGCGATCCCGACCCGCTGCGACTCGCCGCGCGAGAGCTGGCCGCAGAGGCGATTGGCCAGCGCCGCGAGGCCGACCCGATCGATCGCCGCTTCGGCGGCACGCGTGGCCGCGCCGGCTGCGAGGCCACGCAGGCGCGCCGACGCGGCGAGTTGTTCGCGGACGCGAAGCTCGGGATACAGCGGCACCGGATCGGGCAGCCAGCCGACGCGGCAGCGCAGGTCACGCGCCGCCCGGAGCGGGTCGCGACCGAACACCCGGACCGAGCCCGCCTCCGGCGCGAGCACACCGGCGGCCATCGCCAGCAGCGTGCTCTTGCCGGCCCCATTGGCGCCGAGCAACGCCACCAGCGCGCCCGGCTCGATGACCAGCGAGACGCCGGCCAGCACCAACCGGCCGTCGCGGCTCCGGGTCGCGTCGAGGTACTCGAGGGCGGGCTCGGTCGGCATGGGTTCGCGCGGGTTCATTCACGGCGTCGCGCCGGGGCGGCATCGACCGCCGCTGACTATAGCCCGCGACCTTCGCCCTTTACCGACCGCCCCGACCCTGTGAAGATCTTGGGGTCATTCATTGCCATGGACGCGCCGCCTTGTCTGTCGAGCTCTCCGATCTCCTCGCCTTCGGCCTCACCGGCTCGACCTGGTGGGTCGTGCTGGCCTACGTGCTGGCCGCGACCCAGCTGACGATCTTTTCGGTCACGCTGTTCCTGCACCGCTCGCAGGCGCACCGCGCGGTCGACTTCCATCCGGCGGTCGAACACGTCTTCCGATTCTGGACCTGGCTTACGACCGCAATGGTCACGCGCGAGTGGGTCGCGATCCACCGCAAGCACCACGCCCGAGTCGAAACCGCCGAGGATCCGCACAGCCCGGTTCACTACGGCATCCGGCGCGTGTTTTGGCGCGGCGTCGAGCTCTACCAAGACGCCCGCCAGGATCGCGAGATGATCGCGCAGTTCGGGCTCGGCACACCCGACGACTGGCTCGAGCGCCATGTCTACGCGGCAATGCCGTGGCTCGGCCCGACGCTGCTTGCGCTCACCCTGCTGGCAGCCTTCGGCGCGGTCGGCCTCGCCGTGTGGGCCGTGCAGATGCTGTGGATCCCGTTCTGGGCCGCCGGCGTCGTCAACGGGCTCGGCCACTGGTGGGGCTACCGCAACCATGAGACCGACGACCGCTCGACCAACCTGACGCCCTGGGGCGTCTGGATCGGGGGCGAGGAACTGCACAACAACCACCA
The DNA here is from genome assembly GCA_937924195.1 of uncultured Lysobacterales bacterium. GTDB lineage: Bacteria > Pseudomonadota > Gammaproteobacteria > Xanthomonadales > Ahniellaceae > UDEA-SF1. Next base: position 407 of record CALDVP010000061.1, on the reverse strand, counting down.
CGCCTTCCCAAGTTCGGCCAAGTTCGCGCTGCGCCGCTTCGAGGTCGACATCGGCTGGGTGGTGCTGCGCGCGCTCGAGTCCGTCGGACTCGCGAAGATCCTGCGCGTCGCGCCGACGCTGAAGCTGCGCCCGAACATCGAGGTGCCCGACCTCGAGACCGCGCGCGCGGTGCTGTCGCATCGAGCGACGGTGATGCGCGCATATTTCCGCGAGGTGATTCGCCCCGCGCTCGCCGCCGAAGCGGCGCAGGCGCGAGCGCACGCTGCGGACGCGACCGACCGCCTGCGCCGCCGCTGGCGGCGCGCGCTCGCGAACGACGGCCGCTGGCTCGACCCGGCCTCGCGCGAGCGGGTCGCTGCATGGGTCTCCCAACGCCCGTCGATCGCGTCTCCCCAGACCTCCATCA
>CALDVP010000060.1 GCA_937924195.1 uncultured Lysobacterales bacterium | reverse complement strand
ACGCGCTGTGGCCGCGCACGGTGATCCACACCGCGGCGCTGGCGATGATCCCGGGCGTCGATCCGAAGCACTGCCGCAAGCCCGAGATCATGGCCGACGCCGCGCACGCGGTGCTGACGACGCCGAGCCGTGAGCGCAGCGGCGAGTTCCTGATCGACGAGGACGTGCTGCGCGCGATTGGCGTGACCGACTTCGAGCGCTATGCCGTCGAGCCGGGGCAGCCGCTGCTGCCGGACCTGTTCCTGTGACGGAGGCGCCGGTGACGCGACCGATCGACCGCCCCGATCCCAACCGCCCGCCGCCGCCGGTCGACATGGACGCGGTGCGCGCGCGAATCCGCGAGCTGGCGCCGCGGATCGAGCCGATCCACGGCTGGTGTGCGCCGGATGCCGGCGCCGCGCTGTATCAGCTTGCGCGCCTGGTCGCGCCAACCTCGACCGTGGTCGAGCTCGGCTCCTGGAAAGGCCGCTCGACGGCTTGGTTGGCCGCCGGCCTCGCCGACCGCGGCGACGGCCGCGTGGTCGCGGTCGATACCTTCGCTGGCAGTGCCAACGAGGCCGGGCACGCTGAATTGCTGCAGGGCCAGGGTCCGGACCATCTTTTCCGCGAGTTCGAGGCCAACATGACCGGGCTCGGCCTCGCCGGACGGATCGAGCCATGGCGCATGACCACGCTCGAGGCCGCTCGGCGCTGGGACCGAGGCGTTTCAATCGGCCTGCTCCACATCGACGCCGATCACGATTACCCCGGCGTGCGCGCCGATTTCGAGTTCTGGTCGCCCTTCGTCGTTCCGGGCGGTCTGATCGTGTTCGACGACGTGCCTACTTTCGTTGGCCCCTCGCGCCTGGTCGGCGAACTGCCGCGCTGGTACCGCTACTTCGGTGCGATGCCGAACAAGTGGGTGGTGGTCAAGGAATAGCGGGGCTGCGCTCCGGTGAACGGGGTCATGGGGAAGACGAGTGACGACCGCGCCGACGAAAAAATCGGCTTCTCGCAGCAGACTGGCAGGGACGCGAATCGTTGCCCCGCGTGATCGCGACGTGTGGTCACTCCCGCAGCGCGACTGCTCCGATGGGAGCGCGCGGCGCACGCGATCCGACGGCCAGTGCGCATCGCGTCAATAGCCCGCGCCATCCAGCGCCTGCGCGAGGTCGGCGATCAGATCGTCCGGGTGCTCGAGACCGACCGACAGACGCAGGAGGTCGTCCGGCGTGACTGGCCGGACGCCTTCGACCGAGGCGCGGTGCTCGATCAGAGATTCGACGCCGCCGAGACTGGTCGCGTTGGTGAAGAGACTTACGCGGCGGCAGATGGCGAGCGCCGCTTCGCGCCCGCCGACCGGCGCGAACGAGATCATGCCGCCGTAGTCGCGCATCTGGCGGCTGGCGACGGTGTGGCCTGGGTCGCTCGCGAGGCCCGGATAGTGGATGCGCGCGACCTTCGGATGCGCGGCAAGGAACCCAGCGATCGCGCGGGCATTGCGGCAATGTTGGGCGACGCGCACGTGCAGCGTGCGGATGCCGCGCAGGATCAGCCAGGCGTTGAAGGGCGCCAGCGTGGCCCCGGTCAGGTGACGACGATGCGCGATGCGCTCGACCAGCGCGTCGCGGCGAGCGAAGACCAGCGCGCCGCCCATCACGTCACTGTGGCCGCCGAGATACTTCGTGGTCGAGTGCATCACCACGTCGGCGCCGAGCGCCAGCGGGTTCTGTAGTACCGGGGTCGCAAAGGTGTTGTCGCAGGCGACGATCGCGCCGGACGCGTGCGCGGCCTCGGCGATCGCGGCGATGTCGCAGACCTCGAGACGTGGGTTCGATGGCGTCTCGATCCAGACGCACGCGGCGCCCTCGGCCAGCGCGGCGCGCACCGCGGCGAGATCGGTCGGATCGACGAAGACCGGCTCGATGGCGAGTTCGGGCAGGAACTCGCGCGCCAGCACGCGAGTGCCGGAATAGACGTCGCGCGGGACCAGCACGCGGCTGCCGCGCGGAAGGCTCGACAAGATTGCATGGATCGCGGCCATGCCGCTAGCGAACGCGAGCGCCGCCGCGCCGCCCTCGACCGCGGCCAGCGCCTCCTCGAGCCGGGACTGGGTCGGGTGGCTCTCGCGCTGGTACTCGTGCCCACCTTCGGGTCCGGCGTGGCGCTCGGCGGCCGGCCCGTGGACGAAGCTCGTTGCAAGCTGGATCGGCGGCGCGACCGCGCCCGACGCCGGGTCCGGCGCGTTGCCGGCGTGGACCGCGCGGGTCTCGGGTCTCATGCGCTGGCCTTGGCTTCGGCGAAGGCGAGGGCCGCGGCCGCGCAGGTCGCGTCGATGTCGGCGTCGGTGTGCGCCTGCGAGATGAACCCGGCTTCGAAGGCGCTCGGCGCGAGATAGACGCCGCGCTTCAGCATGCCGTGGAAGAAGCGCCGGAACATGGCCGCGTCGCTGGCCTTGGCGTCGGCGAAGGTCTCGACCGGCTGGTCGCGGAAGTAGAGCCCGAACATGCCGCAGACGTGATGGGTGATGAAGGCCACGCCGGCGTCGCGCGCGGCGGCCTCGAGACCGGCGCAGAGGCGTGCGGTCTTGCGCTCAAGCTCGGCGTGGAAGCCCGGCTCATTGATCAGTTCGAGCGTTGCGAGGCCCGCGGCCATCGCCAGCGGATTTCCGGACAGCGTGCCGGCCTGGTAGACGGGACCCGCTGGCGCGATCCGTTCCATCACGTCGCGGCGGCCGCCGTAGGCGCCGACCGGCAGCCCCCCGCCAATGACCTTGCCGAAGGTCGAGAGGTCCGGCCGCACGCCATAGAGCTGCTGCGCGCCGCCCGGCGCGACGCGGAAGCCGGTCATCACCTCGTCGAAGATCAAGAGCGCGCCGTGCCGCGTGCAGAGTTCGCGCAGGTGCTGGAGATAGCCCGGCCGCGGCAGGATCAGGTTGGCGTTGCCGACGATCGGCTCGACGATCACCGCCGCCACTTCGCCGCCGATCCCGTCGAACAGCCGGGTTGCGGCCTCGAAGTCGTTGTAGGGCAGGGTCGCGGTGAGGTCGGCCAGCGCCTTCGGCACGCCCGGGGAGTCCGGCAGGCCGAGGGTCATCACGCCGGAGCCGGCCTTGACCAGGAAAGCGTCGCCATGACCGTGGTAGCAGCCCTCGAACTTGACGATCCGGGTGCGCCCGGTGAAGCCGCGCGCGAGCCGGATCGCGGCCATCGTCGCCTCGGTGCCGGAGTTGACCATCCGCACCATCTCGAGCCCGGGGACGAGGCGCACCAGCGCCTCGGCCATCGTGACCTCGAGCGGGTTCGGCGTGCCGAAGGAGGTGCCGTGGCGCGCGGCCTCGGTGACCGCCGCGATCACCTTCGGATGGGCGTGGCCCGCGATCATCGGGCCCCACGAGCCGATGTAGTCGATGTAGCGCTGGCCCTCGACGTCCCACAGGTAGGGGCCTTCGGCGCGCGCGGTGAAGAAGGGTTCACCGCCGACCGACTTGAAGGCGCGCACCGGGGAATTGACGCCGCCCGGCAGCAGGTGGCGGGCGGTCTCGAAGAGCTCGTGGTTGGTCGGCATGGACGAAGGGCCTGCGGGAACGATTCGCAATGGTACGGCGGTCGCGGCCGGGCTCCTGTCGAGGTCGGTCGCCGGTGCTTTCCCGGTTGCCGCCGGGTCCGTGCCGCGGCGGCCGCCTGTTAGCCTCGCACCCGCACGCTGCCCCTGACACGCGTCTTCCGATTCGACGGATGCCCGAGTTCGACCTCATTCGCCTGATCGCCCGGAGCGCCGGCGCGCCGCGCGCGGACGTGCCGCTCGGCATCGGCGATGACGCGGCGGTCCTCGGGCTCGGCGCCGGGGAGCGACTGGTCGCCTGCGTCGACACGCTGGTCGCCGGGGTGCATTTCCCGGTCGACACGGCACCGGTCGATCTCGGCTGGAAGGCGCTGGCGGTGAACCTCTCCGACCTTGCCGCGATGGGCGCCGAGCCGCGCTTCGCGCTGCTCGCATTGACGATGCCGGGTGAAGACGCCGACTTCGTCCGCCACTTCGCGAGCGGATTCCGGGCGCTCGCGCGTCGGCACGGGGTCGCGCTGGTCGGCGGCGACACCACGCGCGGCCCGCTGTCGGTTACGGTGACTGCGCTCGGCGCGATTC
>CALDVP010000059.1 GCA_937924195.1 uncultured Lysobacterales bacterium | reverse complement strand
CCGGCGGCTCCGGCCAGCGCCAGGGCGAGCAGGGCGGCGAGTGGTCGGCGGAGCGGCGTTCGTGGCTGGCAAGACATGGCGAACTCTCCTGTCGTGATTTCGGGTCGATGGGGCGGCGGTCGCAAGATCCGCTCGCCCTTATACGAAGCGAGAAAAACCACCGTGACCGGACAGGGGGAGGCACGCCGCGGGGCGGCGTGCGGTGTGTGAGCCGGATGCAGGCCGTCCGCGCCGGGTTGCGATCAGCCGACCACGGGCGGATGCGAGGGCGTCAGATCGACGTCGAGCGGCAGGACGAGGTAGCGCACGCCGTTGTCGGCCGCCTGTGGCAGGTGGCCTGCGCGGATGTCGACCTGCACCGAGGGCAGGATCAGGGTCGGGTCAAGCTCCGCCCGGGACAGTGAGGACGGGAACCGAGCCCTGCCGATCGCAACGACAGAAACCGGACACACTCCTGCCCGAGGCGCGCGCCGCCACCCACGCGGGCGCCGGCGAAGATCAACGGATCGCGCTGTCGCCGACCTTCCAGATCCCGCCGTCGTTCTTCATCTCGACCCTGCCGCGGACGGTCTGGCCGAAGTCGTGCTTGCCGCGGACGCGGAGCTGCGCGCGGTCGCCGTCGATCCAGCCGCCGAGCACTTCGCCTTCCGACGAAGGATGGTTCATCGCGAAGATTCCGAGGATCGCGTCCGCGCCGAGTATTTCGACCATGTCGGCCGGCATCGCCTGCATCGCCATGACCTGGTCGCGGTCCTTCTTCGCCAGCGCGTCGAGGAAGGCGCGGTAGGCCTTGCCGGGTGCGCCACCGTCGGCCGGTAGCGGCTGTCCGGGGTCGGCGACCACGGTCAGCGGCAGATCGAAGCGCACGGTCATCTCCCAGGTCTTGCCCATGAACTCGGTCGAGGGCTTGACCCACTCCCCGCGGATCCTTTCGCCTTCGATCGTGACCCTCTCATTGCCGTCGCCGTTGGTGTTGAAGCTGCCCGGTCGGGCGAGCACCGAGCCGAACTCGAGCGACTTGTCGAAGCCGGGCCGGATCCACAGCAGCACCACGCCGGAATCCCGAGGTGCAGACTCCGCGATCGCATCGAGCGGATCGAGCGCACCGACCGCGGCCTTCGGATCGAATGGTCCTTCGCCGAGGACCACGCCAAAGGTTGCCCGCTCGGCGTCCTGCCAGAGGCGGATGGCGACGCCGGCCTTCACCTCGAAGCGCTCATCGCCCATTCGATAGTGTCCGGAAGCGGTGTCGGCGCCAGCCGCGTTCGCGGCGGGCAGCGCGAGGGTCATGGCGAGGACAAGGCATCGAATCGAGGTCATGGCGGGCTCCTGTGTAGGGGGACGGCCGTTCAACTGGTCGGCCAGATGCCCGATCACGCATCGAATCGCGGCGCGCGACGGACACCGTCTTCAGAACGGTCGTAAGCGCCCGAACCGAACGCCCGGACGCGCGTCTTCAGCCCTCGGGGTCGCGATAGATGCCGACCCGGACCCGACCGGAGCCCGGCTCGAGCCACGCGCGGTACATGCCCGGCGAGTTGAAGGGCAGCGTGACCTGGCCACCGCGATCGACTGCGATCAGGCCCCCAGCCCCGCCCATCGCGCCGACCGCTGCGAGCGCCGCGTTCGCGGCCTCGATCAGGCCCTCGCCGCGATAGATCATCCGGGCGGCGATGTCGTGGGCCAGCACCCGGCGGATGTAGTACTCGCCGTGACCCGTCGCCGAGACCGCACAACTCGCATCGTCAGCGAAGGTGCCGCAGCCGATCAAGGGCGAATCGCCGACGCGACCGGGACGCTTGTTGGTCATGCCGCCGGTCGAAGTCGCCGCGGCGAGATGACCATCGCGATCGAGGGCCACGGCGCCGACCGTGCCACTCACCCGCTCGACTGCCTCGTAGCGCTCGTCGTGGTCGAGCGTGATGCGGCCTTCGGCGCGCGCGTTCTCGAGCTGCACGCGACGCTCCTCGCGGATGAACCACGCCGGATCGACGAGCGCGAGGCCGCACTCGGCCGCGAAGGCATCGGCGCCGGCACCGATCAGCAGCACGTGCTCGGAGCGGTTCATCACCGCACGCGCGAGCCGGATCGGGTTGCGCGCGCGGGTCGCACCGGCGACCGCGCCCGCCCGGCGGTCGCGGCCGTCCATGATCGCGGCGTCGAGTTCGACCTCCCCGCGCGCATTCAGCACCGACCCGAAGCCGGCGTTGAAGAACGGCGCCTCCTCGAGCTCGACCACCGCCTGCTCGACCACGTCGAGCGCGGCAGCACCGCCGCGCAGGGCCTCGACCGCGCGTGTCGCGATGGCCGAAAGCATCCTGGCGCACGCGCGCCGTCGCGAATCGGGGAAATGGCGCGGGTCGAGGACCCCGGCGCCGCCGTGCAGCGCGAAACCGATCGCGCCACTCACGAGCCGGCCACCGTCATCCGCTCGACCAGGATCGAGCCGGTCTGGATCGAGCCGCGCCGATCGACGTCGTTACCGACCGCCGCGATTCGCGCATACATCTCGCGCAGATTGCCGGCGATCGTGACCTCCTCGACCGGATGCACGATCTCGCCGCATTCGACCCAGAAGCCGGCGGCGCCGCGCGAATAGTCTCCGGTCACGAGATTGACGCCCTGCCCCATCAGCTCGGTGACGACGAGGCCGGCGCCCATCTCGCGCACCAGGTCCGCGAAGCTGCGCTCACCCGACTCGACCACCAGGTTGTGGATGCCGCCGGCGTTGCCGGTGCTCGCAAGGCCGAGCTTGCGCGCCGCATAGGTGCCGAGCACGTAGCGCACCAGCACGCCATTGCGCACGAGGTCGCTGGCCACCGTCGCCACGCCGTCGGCGTCGAAGACCGCGGATCCGGGACCGCGGCGCAGATGCGGTTGCTCGCGGATCGAGAACCAGGTCGGGAAGATCGTTCGGCCGGCGTGGTCGAGCAGGAACGAGGCCTTGCGATACAGCGCGCCGCCACTGACCGCGCCGACCAGGTGCCCGAGCAGCGAACGCGCGACCTCGGGGACGTACAGCACCGGGCATTCACGGGTGCCGAGCTTGCGCGCGGCGAGGCGCGCGACCGCCCGCTCGGCGGCGCGGCGGCCGACGGCCCCGGGATCCTCGAGATCGCTCGCGGCGCGCGCGGTCGAGTACCAGTAGTCGCGCTGCATGCCTTGGTCGTCGGCCGCGATCAGCGCGCACGAGATCGAGTGCCGCGTACCGCGCTCGACACCGAGAAAGCCGGCCGAATTGGCCTGCACCGACACCGAGCGGCCGGTCGAGACGCCGGCGCCATCGGAGTTGGCGATGCGCCGGTCGACCGCGCGCCCCGCGGACTCGGCCGCGAGCGCGAGGTCGATCGCGGCCTCGGCCGTGATCGGCCACGGATGGTCGAGATCGAGGTCCGGGAACTCGGTCGGATAGCGCGCCGGATCGGCGAGGCCCGCGGCCGGATCCTCGCCGGTGTGGCGCGCGATCGCGAGCGCATGGCCGACGGTCGCCGCGATCGAGGCCGGCGCGAGGTCCGCGGTGCTCGCCGAGCCCTTGCGGCGACCGACGTAGACCGTGACCGTGAGCCCGCGGTCGCGCCTGTGCGAGATCGTCTCGACCTCGCCCATCCGGACGTTGACCTCGAGCCCGGTGTCGATCGACAGCCCGACCTCGGCCTCGGTCGCGCCGCCCGCGCGGCATCGATCGAGCGCCTCGGTGGCGAGGTCGGCGAGGCGCATCGCTTCAGCGTCGTTGGAGAGCTCGGGGGGGCGCGTGGCGACGTCGGCAGTCAAGGCTCTATCCTGCACAGATGAAAAGCAAAGACGATAGCCGGCGGTCCATGGCGGCGCAAAGCATGGCGCCGCAAAGCCACGACGGCTTCTTCGACGAGCCGCCCGAGGATGATCGGCCGCCAGAGACCTGGTCCAAGCGCGGCGCCCGCGCGGCGGGCCTCGCCCCGAGCCGCAGCGAACTGCGGCGCGCGGCGCTCGACGTGCTGGCACTGGCCGAGCGGCTGCTGGAGCTACCGCCGGCGGTGCGCGAGCG
>CALDVP010000058.1 GCA_937924195.1 uncultured Lysobacterales bacterium | reverse complement strand
ACCCGAGGGGTCGCCGGCGAGGCTTCCAGCCTTGCACCCCAGGGACGAATTCCGTGGCCCTGCCCATCCGCCCCCGCGATCACGGCGGCGGTGGGTCCTGCTGCTTACGCCGCGTCCTCGCGGTACTCGTCCGGCGACGGGCAGATGCAGACGAGGTTGCGGTCGCCGTGGACGTTGTCGACACGGTTGACCGGGCTCCAGTACTTGTCCTGGCGCACGGCGCCGGCCGGGAACACACCCTCGGCGCGCGAATAGGGGCGGCTCCAGGCCTCGTCGACCAGATCGTGGACCGTGTGCGGCGCGTGGCGCAGCGGTGAATCCTCGACCTTGAAGCGACCGGCCTCGACATCGCCGATCTCGCGCCGGATCGCGATCATCGCCTCGCAGAAGCGGTCGATCTCGGTCAGCGCCTCCGATTCGGTCGGCTCGATCATCAGCGTGCCGGCGACCGGGAAGCTCATCGTCGGCGCGTGGAAGCCATAGTCGATCAGGCGCTTGGCGATGTCGTCGACGGTGACGCCGACCGAATCCTTGAACGCCCGCGGGTCGACGATGCACTCGTGCGCGACGCGGCCGTTGTGGTTGCGGTACAGCACCGGGAAGTGCGGATCGAGGCGCGCGGCGATGTAGTTCGCGTTCAAGATCGCGATCTCGGTCGCGCGCTTCAAGCCCTCCGCGCCCATCATCAGGATGTAGGCGTGGCTGATCGGCAGGATCGACGCCGAGCCGAACGGCGCGGCCGACACCGGACCGACCGGCGCGCTGCCGCCGTCGAGCTCGGGGTGGCCCGGCAGGAACGGCGCGAGGTGGGCCTTGACGCCGATCGGGCCCATGCCCGGACCGCCGCCGCCGTGCGGGATGCAGAAGGTCTTGTGCAGGTTGAGGTGCGAGACGTCCGCGCCGAAGGCGCCGGGCTTCGACAGGCCGACCTGCGCGTTCATGTTCGCGCCGTCCATGTAGACCTGGCCGCCGTGGCGGTGGACGACCTCGCAGATCGCGCGGATCTCCTCCTCGAACACGCCGTGGGTCGACGGGTAGGTGACCATCAGCGCGGCGAGGTTGGCCGCGTGCTTCTCGGCCTTCGCGGTGAGGTCGGCGAGATCGACGTTCCCATCGCGGTCGCAGTCGACCACGACGACCTCCATGCCGGCCATCTGCGCCGACGCCGGATTCGTGCCGTGCGCCGACGACGGGATCAGGCAGACGTTGCGATGGCCTTCGCCACGCGCGCGGTGGTAGCCGCGGATCGCGAGCAGGCCCGCGTACTCGCCCTGGGCGCCGGAGTTCGGCTGCAGCGAGATCGCGTCGTAACCCGTGATGTCGGCGAGCCAGCGCGAGAGTTCCTCGAACAGCAGCTGGTAGCCACGCGCCTGCTCGCGCGGCGCGAACGGATGCAGGTTCGCAAACTCGGGCCACGTGATCGGGATCATCTCGGCCGTGGCATTGAGCTTCATCGTGCACGAGCCGAGCGGGATCATCGCGCGGTCGAGCGCGAGGTCGCGGTCGGCGAGCTTGCGCATGTAGCGCAGCATCTCGGTCTCCGAGTGGTGCTGCTCGAAGATCGGGTGGCGCAGGCACGGCCCCTGGCGGCGGAGCTCCCCTGGCAAGCCGTCCGTAGCGAGCGCCTCCACCGCGGCATAGTCGAACGCGCCACCGAAGCTGCGCAGCACCGCCTCGACGATCGCCGGGGTCGTGGTCTCATCGAGGCTGATGCCGAGGCGATCCGTGCCGACGATCCGGAAATTCAGCCGCTCGGCGTCCGCGCGCGCAAGGATCTCGCCGCGGCGCTCGCCCGCGACCACGGTGAGCGTGTCGAACTGGTGGCGGTTGTCGATCGCAAAGCCGAGCTTCGAGAGGCCGGCGCGCAGCGCCGCGGTGCGGCGCGCGACGTCGGTCGCGATCGCGGTGATCCCGGCCGGGCCGTGGTAGACCGCGTACATCGACGCGATCACGGCCAGCAGCACCTGCGCGGTGCAGATGTTGCTGGTCGCCCTCTCGCGGCGGATGTGCTGCTCGCGCGTCTGCAGCGCGAGGCGCAACGCCGGCGCGCCGCGCGCGTCGACCGAGACCCCGATCAGCCGGCCGGGGATCAGGCGTTTTAGCCCATCGCGCACTGCCATGTAGGCGGCGTGGGGTCCGCCGTAGCCCATCGGCACCCCGAAGCGCTGGGTCGAGCCGATCGCGATGTCGGCACCGAGCTCGCCCGGCGGCGTCATGAGCGCGAGCGCGAGCGGATCGGCCGCGACGACGGCGATGGCGCCGGTGGCCTTCAGCGCCGCGATCGGCACGCGGGGGTCGCGGACCTCGCCCGTCGAGCCCGGGTACTGGAACAGCGCACCAAAGACCGCCTTCGGGTCGAGGTCGGTCGCGGGATCGCCGACGATCACGTCCCAGCCGAGCGGCTCGGCGCGGGTCCGGATCACCGCGAGCGTCTGCGGGTGGCAGTCGGCGTCGACGAAGAAGGCGTTGGCCTTCGATTTCGCCGCGCGCCTCGCCACCGCCATCGCCTCGGCCGCCGCGGTCGCCTCGTCGAGCAGCGAGGCGTTCGCGACGTCGAGCGCGGTGAGCTCTGCGACCATCGTCTGGTAGTTCAGCAGCGCCTCGAGCCGGCCCTGGCTGATCTCGGGCTGGTAGGGCGTGTAGGCGGTGTACCAGGCCGGGTTCTCGAGGATGTTGCGCTGGATGACCGGCGGCAGGAACGTGCCGTGGTAGCCCTGACCGATCAGCGACGTACGCACTTCGTTCATCGCGGCGATCTCGCGCAGGCGCACCAGCGCCTCCGCCTCGGACCGCGCGGGTCCG
>CALDVP010000057.1 GCA_937924195.1 uncultured Lysobacterales bacterium | reverse complement strand
AGCTCTGGGTCGCAGCCGGTCCGAAGTGGCTGGACCGGATCGCCGTGGTGCCGGGAACCTGATCGGGAGCAGGGTGGCTCCATTCCCGCATTGCGATCGACGATCGTCGATCCCATTCCGGACCACGCCCGGGCCAGGCAGGCGCTGGCGCTGCGGTGGCAACCGATCGCGGCCGGTGCGGGCCAGCCTCGCGGGCGATTGATCCAACTCAATCCATACCCGCGCCCGCCGCGCCGGCGTGCGCAGGTACCGGCCACGACCTGAGCGGCCGGCGAGAGCGCACTGATGAACATCGGCGTGGATAAGCGGCGGCTCACGCGCGTGATCGAGACCATGAGGATGCCGTGGTGGTCTACGACCACGGCGGCCGGACGGTGCGCTTCAATGGCGGTGCCGAGCGGATGTTTGGCTATCGCGCGGCCGAGATCGGCGTGGCCGCATGGATCGCGGGCGAGACGGTCGAAGACCTGCTGCGGCGCGCGGACCGCGCGCTCTACACTGCGAAGGCCGCGGGTCGCAACCGCGTCGTGCTGGCGAGGTGAGGACCGGCCGTGGCGGTGGCCATGCTGGCCGCCTCGCGACGGGGTCTCGACCGGGCGCTCAGTAGTCCTCGAGTGCGTTGATCCGGCCGACCCACGCGATGCACTTGAGCTCGATCGCGATCGGGGTCGGCAGCGCGCTGATGCCGAGCGTGGTGCGGCACGGCTGCGCGGTCGTGAAGTGCTCGGCCCAGATCCGGTTGTATGTGGCGAAGTCGCGCGCCATGTCGGTCAGGTACACGGTGACGTCGACCAGGTCCTCCCAGCGCGCGCCGGCGGCCTCGAGCACACCGCGGACGTTCGCGAACACCTGCCGGCACTGGGCCGCGATGTCGTACTTGACGAGACGCCCGTCGGCGTCGTGCTCGTTGCCGGGAATCACGTCGCTGCCCGGGATGCGCGGTCCGATGCCCGACAGGAACAGGAGGTCGCCGACGCGACGCGCGTGCGGGTAGGCGCCCACGGGCTTGGGTGCCGAATCGGCGTGGATCGTGCGGTTCATGCGGGGCTTCCGATGCAGATGTTGCGGGGTTCGGTGAAGAAGCGCATCGCCTCGAGGCCGCCTTCGCGGCCGACGCCGGACTGCTTCATGCCGCCGAAGGGCGTGCGCAGGTCGCGCTGCATCCAGCAGTTGATCCAGACGATGCCGGTCTCGAGGGCTTCGGCCATGTACCGGGCGATATCGATGTCGCGGGTGAAGACGCTGGCGGCGAGGCCATAGTCGCTCGCGTTGGCGAGCGCCAGCGCCTCGTCCGGACCATCGAAGCCCTGCAGGGTGACGACCGGCCCGAAGATCTCCTCGCGGTTCGTGCGCGTGTCGGGGCCGAGTCCTTCGAACACGGTCGGCGCGACGAACCAGCCACCGGCGCAGCGGTCGGCGAGGTGGACCGTGTGGCCGCCGGCCAGCAGCGTGCCGCCCTCGTCGCGGGCGAGGTCGATGTGGCCCAGCACCTTGTCGCGATGCGCGGCCGAGACCAGCGCGCCGAAGCGTGTCGTGGGGTCGCCCGGGTCGCCGGGCTGCCAGTCGGTGAGGCCAGCAAGGAAACGCTCGCGGAAGGCCGCGAGGATCGGGCGTTCGACGATCAGGCGCGAGCCGCAGAGGCAAATCTGGCCCTGGTTGGTGAAGGCGGCTGCGAGCGCCGTGCGAACCGCGGCGTCGAGGTCGGCATCGGCAAAGACGACGAAAGGATTCTTGCCTCCCAGTTCGAGCGAGAGCTTGCGGAAGGCCGGCGCGGCTATGGCGGCGATTGCGCGTCCGGTTGCGGTGCTGCCGGTGAACGAGATCGCCCGAATACCGGGATGCTCGACCAGCGCCTGGCCGGCCGAGGTCCCGCGACCGTGGACGATATTCAGCACACCCCGAGGAAGCCCGGCCTCCAACGCAGCTCGCCCGAGCAGATCGGCACTGGCGGGCGTGACCTCGGAGGGCTTCGCGACGACGGTGCAGCCAGCGGCGAGCGCCGGCGCGAGCTTCCAGGTCAGCAGGTACAGCGGCAGGTTCCACGGGCTGATGCAGGCGACTGGGCCGAGCGGCTGGCGCAGCGTGTAGTTGATCCCGCGCGCGCCCATGGCGTGCGACTCGCTCGCGAACTGCGTTGCGGCTGCGGCGAAGAAACGCAGGTTGGCGATCGCGCGCGGGATGTCGACGCGGCGCGCGAGCGCGATCGGCTTGCCGGTGTCGCGCGACTCCATCTCGGCAAAGGCCTCGAAGTCGCGCTCGATGATCGCGGCGAGACGTTCCAGCCAGCGCGCGCGCTCCTCGGCCGGCGTCGCCGCCCACGCCGGGAAAGAACGGGTGGCTGCGGCGACGGCTGCATCGACGTCCGCCTTGCCGCCGTCCGCGACCTCGCCCCAGGTGCCGCCGGTCGCAGGCTCGGCCACGTCGAGCACATCGCCGTCGAGCGAGGCTCGGCGTTCGCCGTCGATCAGGTGGAGGAACCGGGCAGGTGCGGCCATGGAGGAAGGGTATCGCGACGGCGCCTCGATCCCGCGGCCGGCGATGACGAGCCCGACCTCGCGGACTACGCTTCGGCGATGGGCTTCATCCAGGAACCGCCGCGGCTCGGCAACCAGTACGACGACGATCCGGCCTTCCGCGCGCTGCTGGCGCGACGGCTGCCGGCCGACGTGCGACCGGCGATCGAGCCCGAGTTGCGCGAGCTCGGCCACGCGGTCGCGGACTGGTGGTCGGAGCAGGTGGCTCAGCACCACTTCGACCCGCGCCACGTGCCCTTCGACGCGTGGGGCAACCGGATCGACGCGGTCGAGCTGTCGGACTTCTGGCGCCGCGCTCCGGCCCTGGCCGCGCGTTGGGGGCTGGTCGCGGCCGGCTACGAGCCGCGCTTCGGTCCGCACGCCCGCGTGCACCAGTTCGCGCTGGCCTACCTGTTCACCGCGTCGAGCGAGATCTACTCCTGTCCGCTGGCAATGACCGACGGCGCCGCGCGCTGCCTGATCGCCTCGGGCAACCGCGCGCTGATCGAGCGCGCGGTGCCACGGCTGACCTCGCGCGATCCGGCGACGTTCTGGACCTCGGGACAGTGGATGACCGAAACCGCCGGCGGCTCGGACGTGTCGAACACCGGCACGATCGCGCGCCCGGACGGCCGGGGCGGCTGGACCCTCCATGGCCGCAAGTGGTTCACGTCTGCGATCGTGAGCGAAATGGCACTGACGCTGGCGCGCCCGGAAGGTGCCGCAGCCGGCGGCGACGCGCTGGCGCTCTACTACGTCGAGCCGCGCGACGCGGACGGGCGCTTCCGCGGGCTCGTGATCGACCGCCTGAAGCCCAAGCTCGGCACGCGCAAGCTGCCGACGGCCGAGATCACGCTCGACGGTCTGCCGGCGGCGATGGTCGGTGAACCGAGTCATGGCGTGCGTCAGATAGCGCCGATGCTCAACGTCACGCGGCTCTGGAACAGCGTCGCCGCCGTCTCGCTGCTGCGCCGGGGTTACGCGCTCGCGCTCGACTACGCGCGCCGCCGGCGCGCCTTCGGGCGGCCGCTGATCGAGCATCCGCTGCACGCGCGCACGCTGGCGACGATCGCGGCCGAGCTCGAGGCTGGGCTCGAGCTCACTTTCGCGGTCGCCGCGCTGCTCGGGCGGGTCGAGCACCAGCCGGCGGACCGCGAGGCAGCCGCGCTGCTGCGGGTCTTGACGCCGGTTGCGAAGCTCGCAACCGGGCGGATCGCGGTCGCGGGCCTGTCGGAAGTGGTCGAGGCCTTCGGTGGCGCCGGCTACATCGAGGACACCGGCATCCCGACCCTGCTGCGCGATGCGCAGGTGCTGTCGATCTGGGAGGGCACCACCAACGTGCTCGCGCTCGACACGCTGCGCGCGATCGCGCAGGCCGGCGGGCTCGGGATCTGGCGCGACGCATTCGAAGGCGAACTCGCCGCGTTGCCGGCGGGACTGGCCACGGAGGCAGACGCCGTGCGCGAGGTCGCCGGTCGGGCGCAGGCATGGTTCGCCGCGGCCGGCCTCGACCGCGCGCGCCTCGAATCCGGCGCGCGCGGTTTCGCGCTGACGCTGGCGCGGGTCCACGCGCAGGCGCTGCTGCTGCGTCGGGCCGCTCACGACGGCGATTCGCGCTCACTCGCGGTCGCGCGCCACTTTGCAGCGCTCGGGCTCGACCGCCTGGTCGCGGAAGGTCCGGAGCTTCCGATCACGGTGCTCGGCGACTGATCGTCGTCCGGCAGTCGGTCTCGCGCCTCAGAAACGCACGGTACCCAGCAGCATCGGCCCGCGCGTGCGTAAGCGCAGCCGGCCAGTGAGCTCGCTGCGGTCGACCTCGAGGTCGAGGTCGGTGTGCTGCCAGCGCAGAGCGAGGCCAGCGTGGCCGGTCGGAAACCACTCGAGCCGCGCACTGGCGCCGAACGCGTGCCCGCTCACGCTGCCGGCCGGGCGACGCACCCAGGCCGTCGCGAGTCCGAGCCGCCAGTGCTTGCCGGCGACCGCGACCCACTCGAGGCCCAGTTGCGGCGCCCAGGCCGACTCGTCGAAATCGAGCGAGAAATCCTCGCCGAGGCTGGTCGTGTCGATTCGGCCCTCGACGCGTCCGGCAACGCGGTAGCGCACCAGCCCGAGGCCGACACCGATCGCCCGCCGGTCGTCGCTGACCGGGAACCAGGTGTGGCCGACGGTTTCGACCACGACGCGCAGCCGACCTTTGGCCTCGGCCCCCAGTGGCCACAGGTCGTCGCCGACCCGAACGGTGGTTTCGAGGGTGCCGCCACCCTCCTCGACGAAGGCGAAGCGCCGCAGGTGGAGCTGGTGCTCGCGGTCCCACGACGACGCGAACTCGCGGAGCGTCTCTCGGCTGCCGCCGTCCAGCCCGAGGTCGCGTCGGCCCGAGAGTTCATCGCCCGGCGCGCCCGCGCGATCGTCGATCCGAAGCCGCAGGTCGTTGTCCTTGGCGAAGGGTCCGATCGCGATGCGGATCCGGTCGAGCGGTCGCAGCGCTTCCGCGCCTGCCGGGCCCGGCATCGCCGTGGCGCCGACCAGCAGGGCCGTCGCGAGTGCGGGCGCCGCGGCGGTCTTGCGTCGGTCAGCGTCTCGTCGTTCCTGGCGGGCGGTCGCGATCAAAGCGACTGCGTACGTCCGCCGTCGACCGGCAGGTTGACGCCGTTGACGTAGGCTGCGGCCGGGGAGGCCAGGAACAGCACCGCCGCGGCGATCTCGCGCGCCTCGGCGAAGCGGCCGGCCGGCACGGTCGCCAGCATGGCCTGCTCGATTTCCTCGCGCAGCTTGCCGGCGGCACGCATGCGATCCTCGACGATCTGCTCGAGCCGCCGCGTGCGGGTGTAGCCCGGGAGCACGTTGTTGACGGTGATGCCAAAGGCCCCGAGCTCGGTCGCGAGGGTCTTGGCCCAGGACGCGACCGCGGCGCGTACCGTGTTCGAGACCCCGAGCCCGCGGATCGGCTCCTTGACCGAGGTGGAGATCACGTTGACGACGCGGCCGTAGCGGGCCCGGCGCATGCCTGGCAGCACGGCGTGCAGCAGGGTCTGGCCGGCCAGCAGGTGCTGGCGGAAGGCGGCCTCGTAGGCCTCGACCGGCGCCGCGTGGGCCGGGCCGCCCGGAGGGCCGCCGGAGTTGTGGACGAGGATCGTGACCGGGCGCGCGTTGGCCAGCGCCTCGACCTTGGCCGACAGCGTGGCGAGATCGGCCATGTCGGCCTCGATCCACGCGTGCGTCTGGCCCTCGTGGGTGCGCGGCAGCGCCGCGGCGGTGGCCGCGAGCGCCTCGGCGGTGCGGGCCAGGATCGTCACGTCCGCGCCGTGCGCCGCAAGCAGTTCGGCACTGGCGCGGCCGATGCCCTCGGTGCCGCCGCAGACCAGCGCATGCTGGCCGGCGAGATCGAGATCGAGCGGACCCGGGCCTACCATGGCGCCTGCCCAGGTCGCGACACCAGCGCGATCGCCGAGACCACGCCGCCGACCAGCATGCACCAGCCGAGCACCATCGCCGGCGCGGCGAGGCCCCGCAGGCCGCGGTCCTTCGAGTCGGCCCAGCCGCGCATCAGGACCCAGCGCAGGAAGGTCGGCGAGAAGAACCAGCCGCCCTTGCCGTGGTGCTGGTCGCGGTCCTGCAGGTGGCGGTAGGTCAACGGGCCGAAGATCAGCCAGCCGGTCAGACCCGCGGTCCAGACCGCGAGGCCGGTGAGCAGCACGATCATCCAGCCGGCGACGCTCATCGCTCAGAACTCCGCGTGGCCGGGCACGCGCGGGTAGGGGATCGCGTCGCGGATGTTCGACAAGCCGCACAGGTAGACGATCAGGCGCTCGAAGCCAAGCCCGAAGCCCGCGTGCGGCACGCTGCCATAGCGGCGCAGGTCGCGGTACCACTGGTAGTGGTCGGGCTCGATGCCGAACTGCGCCATGCGCCGGTCGAGCACGTCGAGCCGCTCCTCGCGCTGGCTGCCGCCGATGATCTCGCCGATGCCGGGGGCCAGCACGTCCATCGCCGCGACCGTGCGGCCATCATCGTTCAGACGCATGTAGAAGGCCTTGATCGCTTCCGGGTAGTTCATCACCACGACCGGGCCCTTGACGTGCTCCTCGGTGAGGTAGCGCTCGTGTTCGGTCTGGAGGTCCGCGCCCCATTCGGCCGGGAACTCGAAGTGGCGGCCGGAGCGCTTGAGGATCTCGATCGCCTCGGCGTAGTCGATCCGCGCGAACGGCGTCTCGACCAGCTGCTCGAGGCGCGAGACCACGGTCGGCTCGTTGCGCTCGGCGAAGAAGCGGAGGTCGTCTTCGCGCTCGTTCAACACCGCCCGGAACACGTACTTGAGGAAGCGCTCGGCGAGGTCGGCGTCGGCGGCGAGATCGGCGAAGGCGATCTCGGGCTCGATCATCCAGAATTCGGCGAGGTGCCGTGAGGTGTTCGAGTTTTCGGCGCGGAAGGTCGGGCCGAAGGTGTAGACGCGGGAGAGGGCGAGACAGTAGGCCTCGACGTTGAGCTGGCCCGAGACCGTCAGGAAGGTCTCGCGGCCGAAGAAGTCGCGCGAGAAGTCGACCGCGCCCGACTCGGTCCGCGGCAGGTTGGCGAGGTCCAGGGTCGAGACGCGGAACATCTGCCCCGCGCCCTCGGCGTCGCTGGCGGTGATGATCGGGGTGTTGACCCAGACGAAGCCTTCCTCGTGGAAGAAGCGGTGCACGGCCTGGGCCGCCGCGTGGCGAACGCGCGCGACGGCGCCGAAGGTGTTGGTCCGCGGCCGCAGGTGGGCGACCTCGCGCAGGAACTCGAGCGTGTGCGGCTTCGGCTGGATCGGGTAGGTCTCGGGATCGTCGACCTCGCCAACCAGGACCACCTCGGTGGCCTGGATCTCGAGCGCCTGGCCCTTGCCTTGGGAGGGTGCCAGCACCCCGCGGGCGATCACCGAGGCGCCGGTGGTGGCGCGGCGCACGTCGGACTCGTAGTTCGGCAGCGTGGCTGGCGCGACGACCTGGATCGGGTCGAAGCAGGACCCGTCGTGGAGGGCGATGAACGAGCAACCCGCTTTCGAATCGCGGCGGGTGCGGACCCAGCCCTGGACAGTGACCTCGCTGCCGGCGGGAACGGCGCCGGACAGCGCCGCTTTGGCGCTGATGATCGACATGGATGGTCGGCGTTGGAGTGGATGAATGGCGCGCGCGACACGCACGGCGCTACTGCGAATGATAGAGGATGGGCGTGAACCGGTCCGGGCCATCCGCGCCGGCAGGCGTCGGGTGGCTCCCGACCAGAGCGTCGCGCCAATCGCGCCACGGACCCCGATGGCGTTGATCGGCGTGCTGCTAACATCCGGTCGTCATCTCCGGTGCCCAGGTTTCGCCGATGTCCATCGTCCTGACCGACGCCGCCGCCCGACGCGTCCAGGAGTTTCTCGCTCGTCGACCCGATGCTGTGGGCCTGCGCTTTGGCGTGCGTCGCACCGGTTGCTCGGGCTGGGCCTACGACGTCGACCTCGCCGACGCAATCGCTACCGACGACCACGTATTCGAGTCGAGGGGGCTGAAGGTCGTCGTCGACGCGAAGAGCTTGCCCGTCGTCGATGGCACCGAGATCGACTTCGCGCGCAAGGGCCTCAATGCCGAGTTCGTGTTCCGCAACCCGAAGGCCAGCGCCGAGTGCGGTTGCGGGGAGAGCTTCACCGTCGATTGACCACGCTGGTCGCGGGCGCCCGGGCGGGTCGCGGCGCCGGATGCGGTGATCACCGACGGGACGGTCTACCTGCGTTGACCAGGCCTCGTGGGCCGGCTCCTGGTCGCCACGGTCGCCAACGTGTCCGCTGGTCACCGTCCGGACCTCCGCCTGCGGTCGGTCGCCCCGCTTCGTCGAGAACGGGCGTTCTCCGTCTGTCACCTCTTCGCGCTGCGTCAGTGGCTTGGCGTCGAGGGAATGATCCGTTCTCTATTCGTTCCATACCGAACCGGGGCCCGGTGACAGGCCCACGAGGCATTTCCAACTAATTGATTCATATTGATTTTTCCTCGGCTGCCCCGGCTGGACGAGCGGCGCTGGGTTGAGCCGACGGCGCCGATCCCCTACTATTCCAATGCCGGCGGATCGGGTGTTCCGCCGGATCCTTGCCTCACCGCATCCGGCGGGAGGCCGAAAGTCCACAAGGAGCAATCATGCGTCACTATGAGGTCGTGTTCCTGGTCCACCCGGACCAGAGTGAGCAGGTCCCCGCGATGATCGAGCGCTACAAGGCCCTGATCGAAGGGGATGGCGGGAAGATGCACCGTCTGGAGGACTGGGGTCGGCGGCAGCTTGCCTATCCGATCCAGAATCTGGCGAAGGCGCACTACGTGCTGATGAACATCGAGTGCTCGCAGAGCGTGCTGAACGAGTTGCAGGCGGGTTTCCGCTTCAACGATGCCGTTCTGCGCCACTTGATCGTCGGCCGCGACGGCCCGGTCGTCGAGATGTCCCCGATCATGAAGCAGAAGGACGAGAAGCCCGAGCGTCGTCGCCGTGACGACGAGGTCGGCGTCGAGTCCGAGTCCGCGGCGGGCGACAGCCCCCGCGCCGCCTGATCGCCAAAGGATCCCAGACGATGAGCAAGTTCTTCCGACGCAAGCGCTACTGCAAGTTCACTGCCGAAGGCATCACCGAGATCGACTACAAGGATCTCAACCTGCTTCGCCAATACGTGACCGAGACCGGCAAGATCATCCCGAGCCGCCTGTCCGGCACCAAGGCCCGCTACCAGCGGCAATTGTCGAACGCGGTCAAGCGCGCGCGCTATCTCGCGCTGATCCCCTATTGCGACGCGCACTGAGGAGGCCACGGGCATGGAACTGATCCTCCTCACCAAGGTTCGCAATCTCGGCGCCCTCGGCGACAAGGTCAAGGTCAAGCCGGGCTACGGGCGGAATTTCCTCGTGCCGCAGGGCAAAGCCGTCCCGGCGACCGCAGCCAACGTGGCCGAGTTCGAGAAGCGCCGCGCCGACTACGAGGCCAAGGCGGCCGCTTTGCACAACGACGCGGAGGCTCGCAAGGCTCGGCTCGAGGGACAGCAGGTCGTGATCAAGGCGAACGCCAGCACCGAAGGCAAGCTCTACGGCTCCGTCGGACCACGCGACATCGCGGAGGCCTTCACCGCTGCCGGGCTGCCGCTCGAGAAGAGCGAGGTCGTACTCGGCGAGGGCCCGATTCGCCGTACCGGGGAGTTCGATGTGCAGGTGACCTTGCACGCGGACGTCTCCACCACAGTCAAGGTCGTCGTCGCCGCCCTGTAAGGCGTCCGACGACCCGCGACCGGCGCCCTCGGGTGCGGTCGCATGTTTGGCCTGCCGGCGAGCCCGATGGCGCGTCGGCGGTGCGGGGCCGAAGGCCCCGCGCGCGGGCCGCGCAGATGCGCGGCTCGCGGCACAAGGTTCCGGCGCTCCCCTGGCGCCGGGCTGTGGCGGTCGCGGGACGCGCAAGCGGAACGCGATCGTCGACGAGACTCTGCCGGTTCGTGCGCCGGCGGTGCTGCTTCCAGGGACATTCGGCCGCCGCTGACCCCGGCGGCCGTTTTTTTTTCGCGAGCTGGTCGGTCCGCGTCCCAGCCCGTGAGACGCCCGATGGGGATCCTTGGCCCTGTCATGCGATTGCTCGACGCCACAGCATGTCCAGCGCTTGTCCACCGGTTGTCCCGTGACACGGCGACGCTCGTCGATAAGCTGGTCGGCCCGGCGCCGTTCGATGCCCAACCCCACACACCCCAGTCCCTGACCGATGGCCGTCGTCTTCCAGGACCATCCGGGCGGCAAGCGTCTCGAGGCGCTGCGCGTCCCGCCCCATTCGATCGAGGCCGAGCAGGCCGTGCTCGGCGGACTCATGCTCGCGCCCGAGGCGTGGGACCGCGTCGCCGACAAGATCGGCGAGTCCGACTTCTACCGCCGCGACCACCAACTGATCTTCCGCGCGATCCGCGAGCTCAACCAGCGCGGCATGTCGGCCGACGCGGTCACGCTCGGCGAATGGTTCGAGACCCAGGGCCTCGCCGAGCTGGTCGGTGGCTCGCGTTACGTGATCGAGCTCGCGAACGCGACGCCGAGTGCGGCCAACATCGTCGCCTATGCCGAGATCGTGCGCGAGAAGTCGGTGCTGCGGCAGCTGATCGACGCGGGTTCCGAAATCGCTGGCAGTGCCTTTCAGACCGACGGCCGGACCGTGCAGGAGCTGGTCGAGACCGCCGAGCGGAAGATCTTCGAGATCGCCGAGGCCCGGGCGCGTGGCCGCCAGGGCTTCGTGCCGATGCACGATGCGGTCAAGGAAGCCTTCCGGCTGCTGCAGGACCGCTACGACAACAAGGGCGCGGTGACCGGGCTCCCCACTGGCTTCATCGATCTCGACCACATGACCGCGGGCCTGCAACCCGGCGACCTCATCATCCTCGCCGCACGACCGTCGATGGGTAAGACCGCTCTGGCGCTCAACATCGGCGAGTACGCCGCGCTCAAGACCGGCAAGGCAGTCGCGGTGTTCTCGATGGAGATGTCGGCCTCGCAGCTTGCCTTCCGTCTGATCTCCTCGCTCGGACGGATCAACCAGCAGAACCTTCGCACCGGCGACCTCGCCGATGAGGAGTGGCCGCGCATCTCGAGCGCGATCGCGATGTTGAAGGACAGCCGGATCTTCATCGACGACACGCCGGCGCTGTCGCCGCTCGAGCTGCGCTCGCGGGCGCGACGGCTCAAGCGCGAGCAGGATCTCGGGCTCATCATCGTCGACTATCTGCAGCTGATGCAGGTCCCGGGCAACCAGGAAAACCGCGCCACCGAGATCTCCGAGATCTCGCGCAGCCTGAAGGCGCTCGCGCGTGAGCTAGGCGTGCCGCTGATCGCGCTCTCGCAGCTCAATCGCTCGCTCGAGCAGCGCCAGGACAAGCGCCCGGTGATGGCCGACCTGCGCGAGTCGGGCGCGATCGAGCAGGACGCCGACGTGATCCTGTTCATCTACCGCGACGAGTACTACCACCCGGAGTCGGGCGAGAAGGGCAAGGCCGAAGTCATCATCGGTAAGCAGCGCAATGGCCCCACCGGCAAGATTGAGCTCGCCTTCCTCGGCCAGTACACCAAGTTCGAGAACTACGCATCGAAGACCTTCGTCGGGGGCTTCGAGTGAGTCGAGCCGCGGCGGCGACGATCCACCTCGCTGCGCTGGCCGCGAACCTCGCGCGGGTGCGGGCGCTGGCGCCGCGTGCGAAGGTCATGGCCGTGGTCAAGGCCGATGGCTACGGCCACGGCCTCGAGCGTGTCGCGCGCGCGCTAGGCGATGCCGACGCCTTCGGCGTCGCCTCGCTGCAGGACGGGCAACGGCTGCGCGCCGCCGGTTTCCGGCAGCGGATCGTGGTGCTCTCCGGCTACGACGAGCCGGGAGATCTTCCGGAGCTGCGCCGTCTCGCGCTGGAGCCGGTGATCCACCACGTCTCCCAGCTCGATCTGCTCGAAGCCGAGCGGGTGGCGTCCGGGCATCCGCTGCGCTGCTGGGTCGAGATCGACACCGGCATGCACCGGCTCGGCTTCGACCCCGAGGCGTTGCCGGGCGTGATGGCGCGGCTCGCGGCCCTGCCGCAAGTCGAGCGCGCGCCGGTGCTGATGAGCCACTTCGCGAACTCCGACGTCGCCGACGACCCGATCAGTGCCGAACAGATGCGGCGCTTCGATGCCGCCTGCGCCGCCCACGACACCGAGCGCTCCCTCGCGAACTCGGCCGGCCTGCTGCACTTCCCCGGCCACGCAGCCGAGTGGATACGGGTCGGCGGCCTGCTGTACGGCATCTCGGTGATCGAAGGTCGCACCGGCGCCGACCTCGGCTTCCATCCGGCAATGACGCTGTCGACGCGGCTGATCGCGATCAATCGCGTGCGCGCTGGTGAGTCGGTCGGCTATGCCGGTACCTACATCTGCCCCGAGGACATGCCGGTCGGTGTCGCCGCGATCGGTTACGGGGACGGGTATCCGCGCCACGTGCCCGTGGATACGCCGGTGCGGGTCGGTGGGCGCGAGGTGCCGCTGATCGGCCGTGTGTCGATGGACCTCGTGACCCTCGACCTGCGCGGCCATCCAGAGGCGCGCGTGGGTGACCCTGTGGTGCTGTGGGGGCGTGGGCTGCCGGTCGAGCGGATTGCGGCCGCAGCCGAGACCATCGGCTACGAGCTGACCTGCGGTATGACCCGACGCGTTGCATTCGTCGAGGATGTATCGCCACCCGGCGGCGCTGGGATCACCTGATGGCCAAGGCGAAGACCGCCTACGTCTGCAGCGAATGCGGCGCGAGCCACGCCAAGTGGCAAGGCCAGTGCGAGGCCTGCGGTGCCTGGAATACGCTGACCGAGTTCCGCGTGACTCCCACATCCGCCGGTCCTGCGGTCGCCGTCGCGGTGCGCGGAGGCTACGCAGGCGCCGCCGGTGGCGCCGTGGTCACGCGGCTCGATCGCGTCGCCGCGGCCAGCGAGACCCGGCTCGGCGTCGGCATCGCCGAGTTCGATCGCGTACTCGGCGGGGGTCTGGTCGAGGGCTCGGTGGTACTGATCGGCGGCGACCCCGGCATCGGCAAATCGACGCTGCTGCTTCAGACCCTTGCTGGCCTCGGCCGCGAGCGCCGCTGTCTGTACGTCAGCGGTGAGGAAAGCCTCGCCCAGCTTGCGAACCGCGCTTCGCGACTTGGTCTTGACACCGCCGCGCTCGACGCGCTGGCCGAAACCTGCGTCGAGCGCATCGCCGAGTCGATCGTCGCGCACCAGGCGCGCGTGGTCGTGGTCGATTCGATCCAGACCATCTGGACCGAGCTGTTGACCGCGGCGCCCGGCTCGGTCAGCCAGGTGCGCGAGGCCGCGGCCCGGCTCACGCGGCTCGCAAAGGAGACCGGCACCAGCATCTTTCTGGTCGGCCACGTCACCAAGGAGGGCGGCATCGCCGGGCCGCGCGTGCTCGAGCACATGGTCGACGCGGTGCTCTACTTCGAGGGCGAGAGCGGATCGCGCTTCCGTGTGTTGCGCGCGTTCAAGAACCGCTTCGGCGCGGTCAACGAGCTTGGCGTGTTCGCGATGACCGACAAGGGCCTGCGCGAGGTGCCGAACCCGTCGGCGATTTTTCTCGCGCATCATGCGCGCGACCAGCCGGGTTCGGCGATCATGGTCACCCGTGAGGGTACCCGGCCGCTGCTGATCGAAGTCCAGGCACTGGTCGACGCCTCGCCGCTCGCGAACCCGCGCCGGGTCACGCTCGGCCTCGAGCAGAACCGGCTTGCGATGCTGCTCGCCGTGCTGCACCGCCACGGCGGCATCGCGGCCTACGACCAGGACGTATTCGTCAACGTCGTCGGCGGCATCCGCGTGCAGGAGACCGCGGCCGACCTGCCGGTGCTGCTCGCGGTGCTGTCCTCGTTCCGCGACCGGCCGTTGTCGCGCAAGCTGGTCGCCTTTGGTGAGGTCGGGCTGTCCGGCGAGATTCGCCCGGTGCCGAACGGCGAGGAGCGCGTTCGCGAGGCCGCGACCCACGGCTTCACGCGCGTGATCCTGCCGCGCGCGAACGCGCCGAAGAAGAAGCTCGGCGAACTGGAGCTCGTGCCGGTCGACACCCTGGCCGAGGCGATCACGGCGCTGTAGCCGAGCGGCGCGTGCTCAGGTTCCACGGACTTGCCGAATCGCAAGTCCGGGGCCGATCCGGACCGCGCGTCCGATCGTCCGGCGCCGCTCGTCAGTCGGCACCTTGATCCGGTCGGCGACGCGGCGCTAGCGTGGTCAAACGAGCTGCGATGGGCGCGAAGGGTCACTCGGGGAGGCATCGATGCGGGACGGAACGCACCTGTGCGACGCGCTTCGGCGGCGGCGGGCCGCTGCGCGCGCCGCCCTGTCCGCGGTCGCGCTGGCGCTCGCGCCGGTCGCGGTCGGGGCCAAGGATTTCGCGAATTTCGAAGTGCCACACGTGTCGCCGCTCGCGCTGACCCCGCGCGGCGATCGCCTGTTGGTCGTGAACACCGCCGATGATCGGCTCGAAGTGTTCCGGATCACGGGCGGACGGCTCGTGCATGATGGCCATCGCAGCTCGGTCGCGGTCGGCTTGTCGCCGGTCTCGGTCCGGTCGCGCGACGACCGCGAGGCCTGGGTGGTCAACCACATCTCAGACTCGATCAGCATCGTCGATCTCGAGACGATGCAGGTGGTGCGCACGCTGCGGCCGGGCAACGAGCCGGCCGACGTCGTATTCGTCGCGACTCCGGCCGGTGCGCGTGCCTTCGTGTCGCTCGGTCTGCCGAACGAGATCGCGGTCTACGACCTCGCCGATCTCGATCGGCCGCCGGCCCGTCTGCCGATCCGTGGCCATCGGCCGCGCGCGCTTGCGACCGATGGGCGGTCGGTCTACGCCGCGATCTTCGAGGCCGGCAACGGCACCACGATCGTGCCGCGCGAGCGAGTGTCCTCGGCGCTGAACCCCTATCCCGGTGCGCCGAATCCACCGCCGAATCAGGGGGTGGGCTTCGCGCCGGCGATGACGACGCCCGGCGCCCCGCGCGAGGGCCTGATCGTGCGTAAGGGTCCCGATGGGCGCTGGCGCGACGGCAACGCGGCGATCGGTCAGGCGGATCTGCGCGGCGCCGACTGGAGCGCCGCGGTGGACTGGGATCTCCACCAACACGCGGTCGCGGTGATCGATGCCGCGAGCCTCGGCGTGTCCTACGTAAGGCGGGTGCTGACGACCCAGACCCATCTCGCCGTCCGGCCTGGCGATGGTCGTCTGATCGTGATCGGGACCGAATCCCTGAACTGGATTCGCTTCGAGAGCGCGCTCAGCGGCCGCTTCCTGCGCGTGATGGCGGCGGTCGCCGACCGTGGCGCCGCGGATTCCGTCGAGCGCATCGATCTCAATCCGCATCTCGATTACGCCGCGCTGCGTATACCGGTCGCGTTGCGTCGCCAATCGATCGGCGACCCGCGTGGCATCGCGATCGATCCGACCGGTGAGCGGATCTGGATCACCGGGATGGGATCGAACAACGTCGTCGCGCTCGACGGCTCGCTCCAGCGCGCAGGGCTTGCCGCCGTCGGCGAGGGCCCGACCGGGATCGCACACGATCCGCTGCGGGGCGTGGTCTACGTGCTGAACCGCTTCGAGGGCAGCGTCTCGGTGGTCGCGTTGAAGCCGTTCCGGGAGATCGCGCGGGTCGCATTCCCGGATCCGACGCCAGCCGAGATCCGCGAGGGCCGGCCTTTCCTGTATGGGACCCACCGGACCTCGGGCACCGGACACGTCTCGTGTGCGAGTTGCCATATCGATGCGCGCATGGACGGCTTGGCCTGGGACCTCGGAGATCCGGCCGGAACGGTGAAGTCCTTCAACGTGACCTGCAACCTCGGGCTCGGGCCGCTCTTTGGTCAATGCAACGATTGGCATCCGATGAAAGGTCCGATGACGACCCAGACGCTGGTCGGCATCGCCGGCACCGAGCCGCTGCATTGGCGCGGGGACCGCGAAGACTTCGCGGCCTTCAATCCGACCTTCACGAATCTGCTCGGCGCCGACCGTCAGCTGACTGCCGAGGAAATGCGCCGCTTCGAGGCCTTCATTGCGACGATCCGTTTTCCGCCGAACCCGAATCGCGACCTCGAGAATCGCCTGCGCGCTGCGGTGGCGGTGACGGGTGGGACGGGCGATGCCGTCAACGGCGAGCGCCTGTTCCGCACCGCGATCACCTCGCAGGTCACGACCTGCGTGCAGTGCCATCGACTGCCGACCGGGCACAACGAGGCCGTGATCTCGGCCAACCTGCTACGCACCTCGCAGGGCTCGAAGGTCGCACAGCTCCGCAACCTGTGGGAGAAGACCGGGTTCGACCGTGTGGCGCCGGGTGGAAGCGATCGCGGCTTCGGTTTCGCGCACGATGGCGCCAGCGACACCCTGTTCTCGTTCCTGTCGCTGCCGGTGTTCACGTTCCCGGCAGGTCCCGTCGGTGCCCAGAATCGCCGTGACATCGAGGCCTTCCTACTGAGTTTCCCGAACGGCACCCATGCCGGCATCGGCGCCCAACTGACGCTCGCGCGCTCATCCGTCTCGACGTCGGACGAGGCCCGGCTCGAGGCGATGCTCAGCGTGTCTCGATCTCGCCAGGCCGGCCTGGTCGCGCGGATTCGGGAAGGCGAGGCGGTCCGTGGCTATGTCCATCTCGGCGGGTCCGAATGGCAATCCGACCGTCGCGCCGAGCGGGTGACGATCGGGCAGCTCAAGGCTCGTGCCTCTGCGGCGACGCCATTGACCTTCACGGTCGTCGCCGCAGGAACGGAATGGCGCCTGGGGCTCGATCGCGACCGCGATGGCGTCTTCGACCAGGACGAGCTCGACGCCGGTACGGATCCGGCAGATGGCCGTTCGCGGCCGGAGGGCTGAATCCGCGCGGGTTTGACGACGGCCACGCGCCACCGCGCTTGCTCAGAGCAGTGACTCGAAGCCGTCGCGGAAGACCATGTATTGATTCTCGTGAGCACCGATGTCGTAGCTCGGACCGTTCAGCCGCGGCAGACCGCTGACATCGAATGCACCGAGGTCGAGGTCCAGCGAGCCGGCGTCGATCAGCGGCGAGCCCGTCGCGAGCCGAAAGTCGTAGGCGAGACCGTTGACGAAGCTCGGGTTGACGCCGACCAGGTTGTTTCCCTGACTCGCCGGGGGGGCGCTGGCGCTCAGGATGCCGTAGGCGTTGTTGAACACCTGGCTCGGTCCGCCGAGCAGGATCAGGTCGGCGGCCTCGTTGAAGAACAGGGCATTGTTATAGATGGCCTTGGCTGCCGTTCCGGTGAGCCTGAGTCCGCCGCCGGTTCCGCAGGTGCTCGACGGGCAGGTGTTGATCGACACCGTGTTGCCGGCTACCACGAGGCGCGGGTTTGAGAACGGCGAATCGACCCTGATCTCGCCGGCGCACGCTTGGACGGCGCAGGTGTTGCCGGCGATCACGCTGTTCAGGATCTCGACCTCAGCACCGCTGCCGCTGGTGCCGATCGACAGGCCACCCAGGCTGCCGTTGCTGTGGTTCTCGCGCACGATCACCCGATCCACGGTCAGCCGGCCGGAATGGCTCGTCCCCAATCC
Source organism: uncultured Lysobacterales bacterium (assembly GCA_937924195.1). Classification (GTDB taxonomy): domain Bacteria; phylum Pseudomonadota; class Gammaproteobacteria; order Xanthomonadales; family Ahniellaceae; genus UDEA-SF1. Next base: position 1,777 of record CALDVP010000057.1, on the reverse strand, counting down.
GGCCCCGGCGCCGAGCACCATTCCGCCGACGTCCGGTCCAGAGCCATTGCGGACGGTCAGGTTGCGCACCGTGATCGCCCCGGTCGTTTCCGGGTTGCCGAGGAGCCGCAGCACGAGGCGGCTGCCGCCTCCGTCGAGCACCGTCAGCGCCGGATCGTTCAGTCGAGCGGCGCAACCGACGAGCCCCACGCGCACCCAGCCGCCCTCGACGACCAGGTTGAAGTTCTGCGACGTGGTGTAGTTGAAGGCCACCATGCCGCTGGTCGGCGCATAGACGCCGGTCTCGATCCGGATGACGTCGTGCTCGCCGTTGGTGGCGGCCGTCGCGAGCGCGTTCTGCAACTCGGCGACGGTGTCGACGCAGAAGGTGGCGGCCTCGGCCGCGAACGTGCAGGTGGCGCCGACCAAGATCGCCATCCGCTTGAGCCACGATGCCATGAGGAGACTCCTTGTTGGGCCGACGCCGGCCATGAATGCGCGAGGGCCTTGAAAGCGAACGCCCGGTTGAGACGTCGCGTCGACTGTCAGCGGCCAGGACCGGGTCAGGGTTCGAAGCCGTCGGAAAACAACGGATCCGGGAAGGGATCACAGCCCACGCTCGGCACGTGGACGGCCTTCAGCGCGAAGCGGCCATCGGCGGACTTCGCCTCGGGTGCGAAGCGCGCGTTGGCGTCGAGCGCAAAGCGCCCGCAGGCGCTGACGGCGAGCGAGTGAAGGGTGGCGTCGATGCGGAAGCGCGCCGCCGGCTCGGGCGTATCGGCCGCGACCGCCGGCACGCCAGGCAGGGCGGCGAGCGCGATCGCCATCGCACGCGCGAGGCAAGCCGACCGGGGCCGGCCGCGGACCAAGGCGCGTCCGGCTCCCGCCGCACCGGTTCGTACGCAGCCCGCCATCTCAGCGTCCTCCGACGTCGCGCGCGCCGAGCAGCGACTCGAGGCGGTCGAGGCGGGCCCGCAACGCGGCGTTCTCCGCGGCCAGCCGCGCCAGCGTAGCGGCTTGCGCGGCGTCGGCCGGGTTGAGACCGACCAGCGCGCGCACCGCGCCCCCGCCGCCCGGGTGCGCCGCCCAGGCGCGCCCGACGACCTCGCCGACCAGCTCCGGTGCCAGCGCCGCCGGCGCGACCGCGATCGCCCGCCCGTCGCCCCGCCCCGACGGGACCAGGAAGTCGCCGGCCTCGACCGGGCCGGTCACCGCGACCTCGACCTGCCCGAGGAAGGCGATCAGTGCGTGCGAAGCCCGCTGGGCCTCGCCGGGGTCGTTGCCGCTGACCGCAGGGTTGGTCGAGACCACGCCGAGCTGCTCGGCGCCCGCGGTGTCGAGCGACACGCGACCGCCGCGGACGGCGACGACTTCGCCGCCACGCAGCATCGCCTTCGCCACGCCGTCGGCCAGCGGCAGGTATTCGGCGTAGTCGCCGCCCGAGGTGTTGAAGACCACCCCGCCCGCGCCGTTGCCCTCGACCGAGCCGATGTTGCTGCCGTCGTTGCGCTGGAACGAAAGGAAGTTGTTGGCAGTGGTCGGTGTCGCGATGTTGATGCGGATCGCGAGTCCATCGGCGCTGGTGCCGGTCTGGTTGCGGATCAGCGCGGCGTGGCCGGCGCGGTTGCCGACGACGTCGAAATCGGTCGCCGGGGCATTGGTGTTGAAGCCGACCCCGCCGCTCGCGCGGACCAGGAACCGGTCCGGGCCGGTCGAGACGAAGTCGGCATTCTGCGAATCGGCCCAGACGAAGCTGCCCTGATCGCCGTCCGTGCCGACCGTCGGCACGCCGCTACAG